>JAIKXQ010000081.1 GCA_024684035.1 Eubacterium sp.
CCCTTAGTAGTCGAGGAGGAGAGGATCAATTTTGAAGAAGAGCCAAAAGAGAAATAAGCCATGATAAATCTGCTATGGAGAGGAATAAAGAAGCTTGCACTCGGCTTCCTTCGGCTGATATTCAAGATCCTTCACAAGGAATTTACGCCGGAAAAGGAAGAGGGCTTCATCCAGTTTGTGAAATTCGGTCTCGTAGGTCTTTCAAACACCGTGATATCCTATCTTACCTACGTGATTTTTCTCTTCGTGTTTGAGAACGCCGGCATCTTTCCTGAATGGGATTATCTCATAGCACAGGCCATAGCCTTTGTCACGAGCGTAGCCTGGTCCTTCTACTGGAACAACAAATACGTTTTCAAAGAGGAGGAGGGAGAGAAGAGGAATGTTTTCCTTGCCCTCATAAAGACCTATGTCTCTTACGCCTTCACGGGACTCTTTTTAAACAGCATACTCTCATATCTCTGGGTTGATGTCCTTCACTGGTCAAAGCTGATAGCGCCGATAATAAACCTCCTCGTGAGTGTTCCGGTGAATTTCTTTCTCAACAAGCTTTGGGCCTTTCGGACGAAAAAGAAGGAGTGAGATTGGAGGTTTTGATGTCAACTACCCACGACCTAAAGGTCATGGGCTTGTAACTGCCCAGTCGTAGTAACGGCTTACGCCTCCGACCTTTAACCCCTATAAGTATTACTACTTAAAGTGGCGTTACATCATAGGGTGATTGACAGCACCCTTTACGACAAAGTTTACTCTGCCGTAACTGTATCAGGTACTTGACTATCTTCAAGATAGTTAATTCCCATGCGGTACAGATTCATGGCTCCCATGCGGTCATCATTTGATTTGTAGCCACAGTTTTTACAGGTAAACAGATGTATCCTCTTGTTACGATTAGCTTTCTCAATATGTCCACATACAGGACAGCATTGACTTGTATAACGAGGGTCAACCTTAATAATGGTGGACTGATTCTGTTTGGCCTTGTAGATAAGTTTCTGTTCAAGGTCATAGAAAGACCATGACACAGACACATAGCGGTCTTTAGTCCCGACACGCTCTGTAGCATTACGTACGCCTGACAAATCTTCAAGGACGAAGAGCGTATGCTTCGGGTAAAATTCAACGAGTGCCTTTGACACGCAATGGTTTACATCCTGCATCCAACGGTTTTCTCGCTGACCGATAGCACGGAGTCTATGTCTTGCAGATGGAGTACGGCGCATTTGGAGTTCCTTGCGGATTTTGAAATAGTGAGCACGTTTTTGTTTGATAGTTTTACCACTGACAAATCCAGACTTGTGCTTACTATCATAGGTGGCAACAACAAAGTTGATACCTCTGTCAATGCCAACAACATTACAGATGTCAGAGAGCTTGCTTTCCTCTACATCATAAGTGACGGGGATATGCAAAAAATACTTGCCATGCTTATTTACAAGCTTGGCTGTACCAAACTTATAGATTGTATGGTTAAAGTATTTAGACATACCTTCAGTGAAATAAGGCAGCTTAACACGTCCATTCAGCGTATTCACTGAAAAGCAATTTTGCGTCAGGGAATAATCCCTATTCCAAACAAGATCGTACTGTGGTTTCTTGAAATTAGGCTGAATCCACTCTTTCTGATTTTCAAGAATGGTTTTGTATCTTGCGATAACCGTCTTAAACACAGACTGAGCCATTTGGGATCTAAGACCAAACTTTTCTCGAAGCGTAGAATACAGAACCTTATTCAAGGAAAACTGTTTTAAGTCGTGAGTATGGAATACATAGTCAGACACATAGTTACAAGCATCAGAATAGACAGACATGGTTTCATCAAGTAAGACCTTACTGTCTGCATCAACAGATATCTGAATTTTTGCTGTAACTGTCATCCGTTCCATAAGCGCACCTTATTGTTATTTCACTAAATATATATTATAGTATTTATTAGTGAAAGTCAATCAATTATAGGAGATTCATTCACGGAGAACAGATATAATCGTCATAACAGGCGCAAGTATAGTCTAAAAGTACATATAGTCCTCGTAACAAAGTAACGCAAGCAATTACTTAAAGGTGCTATAGCTGATGATGTAAAACAGAAAATATACGATATCTGTAATTCCAAAGGGTACGGCATTATTGCTATGGAAACTGATAAAGACCACATACATTTTCTTATAAGCTACGATACTACGGACAGAGTTTGCGGCATTGTAAAACTAATCAAACAGCAGACCACCTACTATCTGTGGCAAAAGTATCCAACTTTCCTGTCTAAGCATTATTGGAAAAAGAAAATCTTTTGGTCTGACGGATACTTTGCCTGTAGTATAGGTGAGGTATCCTCAGCTACCATACAGAAGTACATCGAGAGCCAAGGTTAATGGCTACGAATTTACAAGGCTCCTCCCACCGCCCAAGGGCAGTGGGTTTCCGCCTACAAAACCGAAAGGATTATATTTATGAGTCCGGCAATATCAGTTATTTTGCCATCTTATCAGGTGGCGCCCTATATTCGCGAATGTGTGGAATCTGCCCTGGATCAGACGCAACAGAAGATGGAGATTCTCTGTGTGGACGCCCGCTCGGAGGACGGAACCCTGGAGATTCTCCGGGAATATGAAGAGCGCGCCGGCAAAGGGGAGTGGCCGGGAAAAAGCCTCCGCCTGATGATCAGCGACCGTCGAAGCTACGGGTATCAGGTCAATCTGGCTTTAAAGGAAGCAACCGGGAAATATGTGGCGATTCTGGAGACGGACGACTTTATTGTGCCGGAGATGTATGAAGAGCTGATCTGTCTGTCGGAAGAAATGGAGCTGGACTATATCCGCGGGGAGTATGATTTTTTTACGACCGGTGAGGACGGCAGCCGTGAGTTCCGCCATGTGCATCACTACGCGCCGGTGGGGGAACTGCTGACCACCACACGCTCGGAGCGGATTATGACTTATGATCAGAATCTCTGGAAGGGAATTTACAGGCGGGGATTTTTGCTGGAGAACAGGATTATTCTGAATGAATCCGAAGGCGCGTCCTTTCAGGATATCGGCTTCAACATGCAGGTCTTCAGCTACGCAAAGAGAGCCTACTATGTGGAGAAGTCCTACTACAGGTATCGCCGGGATCGGCAGGATTCGTCCATCCATTCACTGAATTGTTTCCGGTTCTACCTGCAGGAGTTGACCTTCCTGCACGAACTGGATCCGAAGGGTGAGAAGCTGTACTGGCCCGGAATCTACGAGCGCTTTGCCTGTGCTCTCTGCGGGGAGTATCACAAGGCACTGCACCAGTTCGGGATCGCACAGGATTCGGAATATCTGCTTCCTTATGTGCCGGTGATGCTGGAGGATTTCCGGCAGGCCATGGCGAACGGTATCTGGCCGGCACCCACCACGCCGAAGGGACAGGTGAAAGCTATGGAGAAGCTCTTTGGGTTGGCAGAGTAAAACCGGAATGCGGAACAATTTCTTATACCGGAATATAGTTTGAAACCGGATTTCAGCCCTATAAAAAAAGCAGATGCTCGTTTACAGGTGCATCTGCAGATAGGTAACTCCTTTTGGAAGAAAAATAATCAGGCCGGTGATGGCTGCGAAGATGGCGGAGACGAGAACTGCGCCGGCAGCGGCGTCTTTGGCGAGACCTGCAAGCGGATGCCTGTCTTCCGTCACCAGATCAACCGCCGCTTCGATGGCGGTATTCAGGATTTCCAGCGAAAGAACCAGGCCGAAGAGCGTCAGGCAGATACACCATTCTATTGCGGATATATGGAGAAAAAAGCCAAAAAAAATGACCGCCGCGGTGAAGCAGAGGTGGATCTTAATGTTGCGTTCCTTCTTTACGCAGGCAAAGATGCCGGCGAAGGCGTAGCCGAAGCTTTTGTAAAGCGGTGGTTTTTTCATGAATACCTCCTTGTTAATGGTACCAGGTACCGTTAAGGCACCGTTAAGATGCGGTTACGAAACATAAAAATATTGTTAAAGTGTTGTAATTATGTGTTCGCTATGTGCTTTACACAGATCCCATCCGTCCGGAAACGGAATAGAAGGTCCCGGAAGTCAGAATTTCCGGGGCCTTCTGTTTGCGTACCGTGACTGGCCGTCTCCGATATGCTTGTTGTCTGGTTACAGTATAACCGGCGTAGCAGGGGGGTCAACCGGTGGAAGTCAGTTCCATGATCTGTCTGCAACGGTTTCTGGCTGCCGCATCCATCTCCATGTCCTGTAGGCTGTTCCACAGGGCGTCGAGTTTCTCCGGAGCATCTTTGTTCAGGAGATCCAGCAGGTTGCGGCTGGCATTGTAGGCATTGTCGTCATGCGCGTGAATCGGATAGATGTCTGCAATAAGGAGGTCGTCAATTCGCGCGTGGATGATCTCTTTCTGCATGCGGTTGTCGTAGCCTTCAAGGAGAAGACTGGATACTTCCAGAGCGTCCGGAGACAGGCAGCCTTCCTTCAGGCGGTCGATCTGCGCATTGAGATAGGCTCTCTGTGCATTCAGGAATTCTTCCGCGATGATTCCCCGAAGGCGCGCGTCCCGGATGAGACTCTGATAATAAACCGGATCGAAGAAGGGCACGTGTCCGCTCCTGATGGAGGCCTCCATGACCTTGCGGAGATTGGTGTGGAAGTCGTTGAAGATGCCTTCCGGATCTTCGCCGGCAAGTTCGCTGCAGGTCAGGTATTTTTCCGTGGATTTCATCAGCTGATCCAGATTGCGGCAGGAATTTACCTTGCGCTTCTGATCCGGCAGGAGATGCCGGATCTCCTCGGAGCTCATGAAGAAGTAGTTGGGTTCTTCTTTCTGGAATGCGATGTTGTAGATGGACACAAAGACCTTGATGTTCAGGTTGTCGTTCTGGTAGTAGTCGATGATGGGGCCAAGGATTTTTGTCGCCAGAGGAGATTCCTGGGTATAGAAGGCCGCCCGGTTCTCCAGCCGGAGAGCCTCTGAGCAGGTCAGCTCAGCCAGCCGGTCGGCATTATCTCCCATGAGATGTACCCGCTTGATCCGCGGCATATAGAGCCGGTCGATATCTTCGATGACGACGGAAAAACACGCCAGGCGGACGGCGTTCCAGAAGTTCTGTACGTGGACATCCGATAATTCGCAGGAGAATTTAGAACTGCTGGCCGGCAGGGTGTACCAGAGATCGCGGTACAGATTCTGGGCCTTCAGTATACTCCTGAGGTTGCAGATGGAATGTCGCTGACAGAAGGGCTTGATAAACGAAGGATCGATCCCCAGAGAGTTCCAGTTGATATCTTTTGAGATAGAGGAAATCTTGAAGATGCGGTCGATGTATCGCTCGGAATAGAGGTTAAATTTTTCTTTGAGAGATTCGGGAAGCCTGGTGAGATCACCGATGATGACGACGCGGACTCTCTCCTGACCGGTGAGAAATTCTACGACACGGAAGACTTCGCTGATGTCGATTCCGTCCCAGACTCGTTCAAAATCGTCCAGAATAACCGTTCTCATATTCTTGAGACGGTTGAAGTATATGCGGAGAGCCGCTTTTGCGGAGAGGAAGGAGCCGGTGACATCGGACAGCACAGCAGAGCTGACGGGGGTTTCCTCCAGATTCTTCGCGAATTTCGTAGAATTGCCGACCACCTTTCCCACAACGTTTGTGAAGCCGTTGCGGCCGATGAAGGCGTCCACGATCTCGGCGTAAAGCTCCTCGGAATTCTTCAGCCCCGTCAGGGACACCCGAACCGTGGAGGCTTTGTGCTGAATATTATCTGCGGCGTAGGATTTACCGATACCCCAGGGACCGTCGAAAAAAATACAGTCATAGGGTAAATTTTCATAGGCATCGATTCGTTTACTGATTTCATTTGCGTACATCAAAAATCTCCCTTATTAATCATTCTGTTGATATGTAATGCGAGTTTCTGAGTGTTACAAACTAAACTATCATGCATACATGTCGCAGCGAAAAGCATCCGTGGATCCGGGCGTAAACGCACAGCCCGCTCTGCTTTGAAACTGCATCTGTGGTAAATATTATATCATATTAAGACAGTTTTATTTTTTATGAATATAGAAAAAGCAAAGAAAACTTGTAGAATCTCATTACCTTTTTTTGTGAAATTAGACAACTCGAAATCTTGCGATGAAATGACAAGAATTGATCGGTATTATAAAGACATTTTGTGCAATTTGTGTCTTCCCAATTCTCCATGGATGCGGTATATTATTGCTTATTATTTAAATTAATTTAGTCAAAAATATTTAAACAAGTCCAATCGATCGTATGAGGTTTATTGGACAATAAGCATGTAATATGAAAACCATTAAGAAGAGGAGAAGGAATCATATGAAAGCGATCAAAGATTACTGCCGTGGCCTTTTGGAGATCCGCGACAGGGTAATGTCTGTTCCTCTGATTCAGGGAGGAATGGGTGTAGGCGTATCTCTCGGAAGACTGGCGGGAAGTATTGCGAGAAAGGGCGGCGTCGGCTGTATCAGTACGGCGGACTGCGGCTATCTGGAGGAGGATTTTGACACCCATCCGGAGGAAGCAAATCTGCGTGCTCTTCACAGGGAGATTCAGAAGGCGAGGGAGATCTCTGAGGACAAGGGACTCATCGCCATCAATGCCATGGTGGCCACGCAGCAGTATGACGATGCCGTGAAAACCGCGGTGGATGACGGGATCGACGCGGTGATTTCCGGAGCCGGTCTTCCCACAACCCTCCCGTCTCTTGTTCCGGAGGGCTCTGCGCTGATTGCACCGATTGTCTCCGGCGGCAGAGCAGCAGGACTGATTCTGAAGGTCTGGGAGACGAAGTATCATCGCTATCCGGATTTTGTGGTCGTGGAGGGACCGAAGGCCGGCGGTCATCTGGGCTTTACCTCCGAGACCTTAGGTGACAGGGAGAAGACGCCGGATATTCTGGATCTGATCAAAGAAGTCTCTGAAGTAATCCGTCCCTATGAGGACAAGGCAGGACATGCGATTCCGCTCTACGCGGCCGGAGGTTTCTGGGACAGAGAGGATATCGAAAAGGCCATGGAGGCAGGCGCGGACGGCGTGCAGATGGCCACCCGTTTTATCGGTACTTATGAGTGTGACGCCACACAGGGGTACAAGGATGTATTAATCCGTGGAACTTCCCGGGATCTCTCCATCATCAAGAGCCCCGTGGGAATGCCGGGAAGAGCTCTTATGACACCTCTGCTTCAGAGAATAAAAAAGGAGGGCCGCGTTGCGCCGCTCCACTGTTCCCGATGCATCAAAACCTGCAACATCGCAAAGGTTCCTTACTGCATCACCAACGCTCTGATAGAGGCGGTGAAGGGAAATTACGAAGAGGGGCTTTTTTTCTCAGGCGCGAACATCGACCGGCTCACAAAGATGTGCCATGTGGGTGAAATCATCGACGAGCTTTTTTCCGAGATGCCGTTCAAGATTCCGGCGCTTGCAAGATAATCAGATTTATCATGGAATTTTTCCTATAAATACGATACAATCAAATGCATATAAAAAAGCGGAAGGCCATAACAATGACCGACCCGTGGAAAGGAATGTGTTTGATGGATAAACAGGAACATGCGGGCAGCATGAATACGAATCGCAACATGAATACGAACCGCAGCACGAATACGAACCGCAATATGGATACGAATCGGGAAGAGTCTGAGAACCTGTTCAGGCGTGAGATCCGGAAGAACTATGACGCGAAATATGCCAGGATATCCATTTATGTGATTCTGACGGTGATGGTCATCTACGGCCTGATCCGCTTCTTCGACAATTTTACCGGGGTGGCTTCCGCGGTGGGCGTGACGATTGAGTGGCTGGGAGTTCTGCTTCGACCACTTCTCATCGGGTTTGCCATTGCCTATCTGCTGGACCCTCTCGCGGGACGGCTGGAGAAGGTGCTGAACGGTGTGAAGAAAAAACTCAGGAAGCCGAATGCGAAGAAACCGATGGGTTCTTCCAGGGGGCTGGCGGTGGCTCTCACCTGGCTCGTGGTGCTTACGGCCATCGTGCTTGTGGCTTCGATGATCGTCTCCACGATTTCACACAGCGTGCAGCTGGTCAGCCTGAATTCCTTGGATTCCCTGGTTTATGACTTTGCGGATACGCTGAAGAGTTTTTCCAAGTCGATAACCGGCGCACTGAAGCAGATGCACATTCCGTCTGCCGAGATTTCTTCCTACACACAGAAGCTTGGTGAGACGATTTCCAAAGGTTTCTCGGAGATGGCCACCGGTATGCTCTTCAGTCTGAAAAACGTGACAGGTATCGTGTCCACCGCGATTTTTGCCCTGATCTTCGGCGTCTACTTCATGCTGGACGGCGAGGGACTCAAGCACTACTGGGGACATGTCTATCACTCCCTTGTCTCTGATTCCGTGTCAAGAAGAACGTCGGATCTTATAAAAAATGCGGATCGCGTTTTTTCAGGATACATTCGGGGACAGTTCCTGGACGGCGTATTTATCGCTGTCGTGATTACCATTGCGCTGTCTCTGTGCGGTGTGAAGTACGCGGTCATCATTGGTATTCTTACGGGAATCGGAAACCTCGTTCCCTATCTGGGATCCTTCATCGCTTATACCACCACAATTCTGGTTTGCCTCGTGTCCTTTGACATAAAGAGAATGATTATTGCCATCATTGTGATCTTCGTGGTACAGACCGTCGACGGAAATGTGGTGAATCCGAAGCTTCTGAGCAGCAGCATCAGTATTCATCCCATGCTTGTCATCGCCTCATTGATCATCGGCGCAGCCATCGGGGGACTTCTGGGCATGCTGCTGGCCGTACCCAGCGGAGCGCTGGTGAAGATCTACTTCGAGAAATTCATCGAGTACCGTGCGGCGAAGAAGACGGAGAAAAGAAGCACTGAAGCCGTAAGATAAAAAACGTTTTTCAAGACAGAGGCGTTACGGATTTCATCGAGTTAAATGTTTATAACCAAAAGAATTGCAACTGTGTTGCAAATGTGCTAGAATGATTTCAGTTTCGTGGAAATTTACAGAAATTATGAAACATTCGGGGGAAGAGAATTGAGAAGGGCAATGCAGGACTACACATACAGGCAGAGAATTATGGCTGCCGTGATCGCTCTTGTGGTGGTCTGTCTTCTTATCTTTTCCTCCGTTTTTCTTGCAAAAGAGTCCGGCCACGACTGCAGCGGGCAGGACTGTCCGGTCTGTGCCGAGATGCAGGCCTGTTCTGCAGTGATCCGGCGCCTGGGCAGCGCGGCCGTCCCGGTTCTTCTGGCTATTCTCGCCGTTTCTTTTTGGCTGACGGCAGAAATATACCGTCCGGTCTTTACACCTCTTTTGCTGACGCTCGTCAGCCTCAAAATCCGATTAAATGATTGAAGCTTCCTTTTCGGTAACGGAATGATTTTTTTCAAGGAAAGGAAGATATAAAAATGAAAAACAGAATAATGATTCTTGCGACAGCCTCCATTCTTGTGGCAGGGCTTTTTTCGGCGTGCGGAAAAACGGCGGAAGGGAGAGTGAAAAGCGGTTCGGCGGCTGCGGAGGACGGTCGGCTGTCCATCGTGTGCACCAATTTTCCGGAGTATGACTTTGCGAGGGCCATCGCGGGGGACGAGGCAGACATCACCATGCTGCTGAAGCCGGGCGCTGAGAGCCACACCTTTGAGCCCACGCCGGATCAGATGATTACGATCCAGAACAGTGATCTCTTCGTCTACGTCGGTGGGGATTCTGACGAGTGGGTTGAGGATATCCTGGCCTCCATGGATTCGACAAAGCTCACTACATTCAAACTGATGGATAAGGTGGATACCGTCGAAGAGGAACTGGTCGAGGGCATGGAACCGGAGGACGAGGAGGAGGGTGACTCTGAATCGGTAAAGAGCGAGAGCGCCGGAGCAGATGAAGAAGTGGACTCTGAAGCAGTGAAGAGCGGAAGTGTCGGAGAAGAAGCGGATGCGGAAAAGGTAACGTCCGGAAGCTCAGCAGATAGTGGAAAAGACGAGGAAGAGGAAGGTCCGGAGATGGATGAGCATGTCTGGACGTCACCGAAGAACGCGGAAAAACTCGTGGATGCCATGGCCGAATCTCTCGGTGAGCTTGATGAGGATCACAGAGAGCTCTTCCGGAAAAATGCGGATGCCTACATCAAGGAGATCGAACAGGTGGACGCTGAGATCCGGGAAGTGGTTGACAATGGAAAACGTAAAGAGATCATTGTTGCCGACCGGTTCCCCTTCCGCTATTTCTGCGACGAATTCGGTCTGACCTACTACGCTGCGTTTCCTGGATGTTCCACGGATACACAGCCCTCAGCAAAGACGGTTGCCTTCCTTACGGACAAAGTGAGCGAAGATAACATTCCGGTGGTTTTCCACATTGAGCTTTCCAACGGACAGATGGCTGAGGCTATCTCCGGAGATACCGGAGCAAAAGTCTGTGAGCTGAACGCCATTCACAATGTCAGTGACAAGGATTTCAAGGCGGGAGAAACTTATGTGAGCCTTATGCGCAGGAACGTGGATGTACTAAAGGAGGCATTGCAGTAATATCATGAGCTTACTTACATGTCATGATCTGTGTTTTTCCTATGAAGGCCGGACAGTACTCTGTGATGTGAATTTTACCGTCGAAGAGGGTGACTATCTGGCTGTCATAGGCGAGAACGGAGCCGGCAAGAGTACTCTGATGAAGGGGCTTCTTCAACTGAAGAAGCCCACGTCCGGCAAGTTGATTTACGGAGACGGGTTGACAGGAAAAGAGATCGGATATCTGCCCCAGCAGACCCGGGTACAGAAGGATTTTCCGGCCAGTGTTTACGAGGTGGTTCTCTCCGGCTGTCTGAATCACCTGGGGAGACATTTTTTTTATGGTAAAAAATGGAAAAAGTACGCAGAGGAAAAAATGGAACTGCTCGGCATCGCGGAGCTGAGGAACTGTTGTTACCGGGATCTCTCCGGGGGGCAGCAACAGCGGGTGCTGCTGGCACGGGCTCTCTGTGCCTGCCGGAAGATGCTGCTGCTGGACGAGCCGGTGACGGGGCTGGACCCTGTGGTGACTGATGAACTGTATCAAATGATCCGTGTGCTTCATGAAGAAGAGAAGATGACGGTGATCATGATCTCTCATGACGTGAAAGGGGCTGTCCGGGAAGCAGATCACATCCTTCACCTGGATGGCAGGCAGCTCTTCTACGGAACCGGGGAAGAGTACAGAAATTCGGAGATCGGCAGAGCCTTTCTCGGAACCGGGGAGAATTTCGGAACACGGCAGATGGGCGAATTAAGCGGGGAAACGGTTACCGGTGGAACGTCGGGAACTACACCTCCCGGGCTTTGTTCATGTCACGATGCTGATCAGAGTAAAGCCATCCCGGGAGGTGCATGCAGATGAAAACATTGATGGAAATGCTGTCCTACCCGTTTCTTTTGCGGGCACTGATCGTGGGAATTCTTGTTTCTCTGTGCGCTTCGCTTCTCGGGTCCAGTCTGGTGCTGAAAAGGTATTCGATGATCGGTGACGGTCTGTCCCATGTGGGCTTCGCGTCACTGGCTGTCGCTTATCCTTTTGGTTTTTCGCCGTTGTATGTGTCCATACCGGTGTGCGTCGTCGCAGCCTTTTTTCTCTTGCAGTTGAGGGGGAACGCGAAGATCAAGGGAGATGCCGCAACGGCTCTTCTCTGCAGCGGATCTCTGGCCATTGGTGTCATGGTTATTTCCCTGACCACGGGCATGAATACGGACGTCTGCAACTATATGTTTGGCAGCATTCTTGCCATGAGCCCGGCGGATTTGAAAATCTCTGTGGTCCTCTGCATTCTGGTGGTGATCCTCTTCGTCCTTTTCTTCCAGAGAATTTTTGCGGTCACCTTCGATGAGACTTTTGCGGAGGCTACGGGTACAAATGTGGGTCTCTACAACATGGTGCTTGCCGCCCTCACAGCCGTGACGGTGGTTCTCGGAATGCGGATGATGGGTACGCTTCTCATCTCGAGCCTGATAGTTTTTCCCTCGCTGACGGCGATGCGGGTGTGCAGAAGATTCCGGACGACCGTTGTGATGTCCGCGGTGCTGGCTGTCATCAGCTTCATGGCCGGCCTGATTTTTTCTTATCTGTATTCTGTACCCACCGGCGCCTGTATCGTCCTTGCGGATCTGATTCTGTTCCTTGCCTTCCGGTTCGTGGAAGCACTGCGGGAGAGGGGGTAATGCGAGTATGAAAAGGTATGTCTTTTTGAGATATGGTCTGTTGCTGATCGCCGTGCTCCTGCTCTGCTTCGTTCCCTGGAAGAATGTGGTGGGAACGGGAAGGACTGTCGCTGCGGGTGGCCGCGGAGACGGGAAGCTAAATAACAGAGTGGTGATCAGTGATTCTCCTGAAAATAATGGAAATGATTCTGATGACAAGAACGTGTCAGGATCAAATGATGCAAATGGACTGGATAAAGACAACGGTTCCGGCGACAGTAGTTCAGATCCCGGGGATACCGTCAATACAGCAGATCCTGCAGATACAAATACCTCGTCGAAACAGACGGTGGATGACTATCCCTACGATATTGCTGCGGATCGCGCCGCCTATGATCTGACAACGACGGACATCACGGTCGGCGACAGAATGTACTCGACGCAGATCAACGACTGGTATACGAACTTTCAGGATTACAAGGACAAAACTGTGGAAATCGAAGGATACTATCTTGATTTCGATATCGGTTATATCTATGTGGGAAGAAAAGGCCCATCCTGCCCCTACTGCAGCGGAGGTTATGTGAGTTTCGAGATCCAGTCCGATCATGATCTCTCTGAATACACCTCCGGCGTGGACTGGATCGCGGTCAGAGGAATCCTTCGGGAAGGAAGTACGAGTTACGGCGATGGCGAGAAAAAGCCCTTCTATTATATAGAGGCCTTGTCTATCGAGAAACTGCCGGAAGTGGGCGTGGAGACCGTGACGGACTGAGGAACAGCTTCGTGAGGTAATGAAACTGACCTACAGAACCATTGCAGGGACGGAAAAATAAGAGTTCCGGAACCTGCTGACAGGATACTATCAGGAACAGGTGCCGGGGATTGTCACCAGGCGGGTGATGTTTTTTCTGGTTTTTTGGAAAATGGGCTTGATAAGTACATATGTATTGGTTACGATACAGATATAGTATTCAATGAATACCGTATCTGTATCGTTGTTTTTTACGAGGAGAGTTCCAAAGATGGATATAAAAGAAATACGTCATTTAACGGGTTTAAGTCAAAAACAATTCGCAGAGAAGTATCATATCCCGTTACAGACCGAAAAACAGTGGGAGTCTTCCATCGGAAGTAAGTCATATCGTAAACCACCGGAGTATGTGCTTTATTTGTTAAAGGAGACGGTGCTGCGGGAAATTACGGATGGTATGGTCTCAATGGTTCGCAGGGATGTGCTGCGAAAAGAACATATAGATAAAAGCAGAGCGCTGGATGAGGCAGCCGAGTCTGTATGGGGGTAAGCTATGATATATATTCTGAGACACAAGGATATACCGGTATGTGTATTTGATCTGGACAAAGAGGTTGTTTCTGCATCGGTGAACAGCAATACAGCAGACCATCTTCCGCTACCGTTAAAAAGAATCCTTCATTATCCGGAAGAATTTGTTTCTGAAAATGAGAATGGAAGGATTCGTCTGACCGAATCAGGTTGCGACCTGGTTGATTTCTGGTTAAATGACAGAACGATTCCAGCAAAGCGAAGAAATCTGGATAAATACACGCGTGGAAAAAATACACTGACCTGGATGCTGGAGAATCACGCATGTTCTTTGGATGATTGCTACTGGATCCATTCGATTGATGAAAATTTAAATTGGGACCAGGTTAAATTGTATGGATATGATCAGGTAGATATTCTTACACAGGAGAGCCTTGTCGGAAAATAGTTCAATACGTGAACTATTAGATAACAGCAAAGTACTGAGCGATCAGAGAAAAGAGTTTCTGATTACAATGTACGAAAAGAAAGTGGCATACCTACGTACGCTGCAGAGATGAACAACAACCTTCGGTGAGACCAGTTAATGGTACCGTATAACAATGTCGCGGAGGCTACGGGTACAAACGTGGGGCTCTACATTTTGTTGTCCATTTCTAATGTTTTTGTATACGTCCATAGAACGAAGGGGATGATGACAGCAAAACATGGAAGAGACGGAAAAGAAAACATCGGATCAGGAAGCGGATGATCTTAAAGGCACAGGCAGGGAAGGCATCCAACTAGCAAAAGAACTTGGTCAAGTGATAAAGAAGTCTGCCGGAAACAATGCAGGATCTCTGTTTGAGAGTGAAAAGGGTGAAGGAATTCCTGCGCCTTTGCAAGGTGGCCAAAATCCGTTGGATCTTTCCCATACCAAGGATGCCTCCTCGATCACGGGTGATTCGGCTACAACCGAAAGAGGAAGAAAAACCGTAGGACAAGGGATGCTTCCTGATCGGAACTCCTCGCCGCAGAATGGGAGAGCGCCGCAAAAGAGAGGGGAAATCCCAAAACCTCAAAGAGGTACTTCTCTGCAAGGAGCCAAGAAAACAGCAAACGCATCTGGTGCGGCTCTGGTGGAGCTTTTCTTTGGGAATGTGTCATCCGGGCAAGGGAGCGTACTTCTGGATGCGGATGAAAATGGTATTCCACAGGTTCCCTACATCCATCAGGGATTTGGCGTGTATGATTTCACTTCGAATTCCTATACGCATACCGAGATTCTTTCTCATTCTTTCCCGGATGGAACGATCGCCGTCAACGACTCTGCATCCACCCAGAGAACCTATTGGACGAATGGCAAGAAGGGATGGACAAAGGCGCAGATCGATGCCTGTGAGTCCGGCTATCCGACGTATACCATCCTTGTCTGCCCGGATGCGATGAAAAAAAGAGAGAATCGGAATGCGAAAGCGGAAGCGATCGTACAGGCCTGCCACGCGGTGCCTTCTCCTGGCATGGGATTATGCGCCGCATGGGTGACAAATGTGTATCGCACTGCCGGCGCGGGAAATCCGGTGGGGGGACGCAAGGGATATGTATGCGGCACTCCCGGAGCGATCCGAAAAAGAAGTAAGGGAACGAAAAGGACTATCGCCCGGCATGATCGTTGCCTTAAAGCGTTGCAACGGCGGGAGCGACGCGCAGACGTTTGACCATGTGGGAATCTATATCGGCGGCGGAAAGATCATGGACAACGTGGGAAGAATAGAGACGCAGGATCTGGAGGTGTATCATTTACCCGGCAGGGATGCGAATGCCGTTTTGCTTACCTTTGAAGAGGATCGGCAGGCCGCTGTTTTGCAGGAGCGAACGATACGAGGGGAAATCTCCTACAACTTTTATGGAGAGGATGCCTCTACGGTTCTTTTTGTAAAGCGACAGGGGATTCTTGTGAAGGATGCATCGGAAGCAGAGATGGAAGTGGATCGCATCAACCGGAAGGATTTTACACAGACTGCCGCCAACCAGGAGACGGCATCGGAAGATCCCGTCCTCTGGGATCTTTTTCAGGACAAGATCGA
>JAIKXQ010000124.1 GCA_024684035.1 Eubacterium sp.
AAGTCTCTGTTCTCTACTCCGATGATGATGTTGAGCTCGGAGGATCCCTGATCGATCATTTTTACGTTTACGTGAGCGTGAGCAAGGGCGGAGAAGATTCTTCCTGCGGTTCCGCGGGTTCTTCTCATTCCTCTCCCTACGACTGCAATGAGGGCAAGGTCGGACTCAAGCTCGATCATATCCGGGTGTACGTTTCTGTGAAGGCCGGCGATGATCTGCTGCTCATGGGGCTCAAACTCATGCTGGTTTACGAATACGGAGAAGGTATCAATTCCGGAAGGTGTGTGCTCGAAGGTCATTCCGGAGTCCTCGAATACTTCCAGGACTTTGCGGCCGAAGCCTACTTCTGCGTTCATCATTGCTTTTTCAATGGTGATTGAGGCAAAGCCCTTCTTTCCGCCGATACCTGTGATTGTGAATTTCGGTTTGTTGCAGGTGCTCTCTACAACCATGGTTCCCGGATCTTCCGGTTTGTTTGTGTTGCGGACGTTGATCGGGATTCCTTCTTTTCTGAGCGGGAATACAGCATCCTCGTGAAGTACGGTTGCGCCCATGTAGGAGAGCTCGCGCATCTCGCGGTATGTGATGGTGCTGATGGTTACCGGATCGTTGATGATTCTCGGATCTGCCATAAGGAAACCGGAGACATCGGTCCAGTTCTCATAGAGGTCTGCGTGTACTGCTTTTGCAACAAGAGACCCTGTGATATCAGAGCCGCCTCTGGAGAAGGTCTTGATGGATCCGTCCGGTTTTGCGCCGTAGAAGCCCGGGATTACTGCTCTCTCAATGCTATCGAGTTTTGCGCCCATGATCTTGTCTGTGCGTCTGTCATCAAAGTTTCCATTCTCGTCGAATGCAACTACCTCTGCAGCATCTACAAACTCGTAGCCAAGGTAGACTGCCATGACTCTTCCGTTGAGGTACTCTCCACGTGAAGCGGCGTAGTCGATACCGACTTTGTTCTTGAAATTCTCGGCAATCGTCTTGAACTCATCATCAAGGTTGAGGTCAAGATCCAGTCCGCGGATGATTTCGTCATATCTCTCGCGGATGTTGCTCAGAGTGCCGCTGAAATCCTTGCCGCTCTCGGCCTGATGATAACAGTCATAA
This sequence comes from Eubacterium sp., assembly GCA_024684035.1. GTDB lineage: Bacteria > Bacillota > Clostridia > Lachnospirales > Lachnospiraceae > Bilifractor. The sequence continues at coordinate 1,111 of JAIKXQ010000124.1, forward strand.
AGCATATCGGTGACCTTGGTGTCACTGCTGAATCTGCGACCCGGCGCTGAGGGAATGACATAGCGTCTGTCTTCTTCGCTTCGGATGATATTTCCGACTTTCTTGAACTGCTCTGCGTTTGCAAGGGAACTGCCACCAAATTTTACTACCTTTTTCATTTCTTGCTTCCTTCCTTGAGAAATACTTCTCTGATGTATTTTATGGTTTCATCCTCACCCTTCTCGGCCAGCATTCCCAAAAGGAGTTCCAGCTGAGTCTTCACCTGATCATGAACGAACCACAGTTTCTCTTTCCCCTTGTTGTAATATTCCAGCGGGGCGCTGTCAGTATATTTATCTCCCAGGTAAACCCGGGAAGCACTGATTCTGTCAGCAATCATCTCTGCGACGTATTTCCTTGGAATAGGCACGCCACGGATGACTGTCTCGCTCTGGATGTCATAATCTGTCCAGTACTCAAAGTGATGTTTGTTTCTGCCTTTGTGGTGAAGCCAGGACAGCGATAAACCCGTAGCTTCGCGCTCGGCATTGTTGGGACTTCGGTTTCCCTGCCAGTATCTGGCTCCCTGCAGAAATTCTGTGGGAGAATACTTGGACAGGTCATGAGCCAGTCCCTGACGGTAAAGTCCCATGCGGAAACAGTATTTCATCACCAGAAGTTTGTGTGTAGTTATTGTCTTGAAATGCTGTAAAGCATATGTTTTCATGTTTGCTCCCGTTTTTTCGGAACTGCCTGCAGGATCTTAATGCTTCTTGGAGAAACACTCACCAGCCGGTCGTCCGATGCGGACATTTCTTTTTTTCCGGATTCTGTGATAAATACCTTCTGCAGACTTGTATCTGCCACAAGTCTCCAGGAGTAGCCCTCCGGCGGTGTGGGAAGAGCGAAACTCTGCTCCTGCCAGTACATATTGTAGACAAAGTACAGAGTATCATCTTTACTTCCGTCTTCTCTCTGAGCGTATTCACCGCAATACAGAACCCCGAGGCCGGCCTTCGTAACCGTGCTTCCGTTCACCCAGGCCGCATAGCTGTGATAAGAGAGATCCGGCAGTCCGCAACCGCGGTAGTCCGTCATTCGAAGCGGCGTCCGCTGATGAAGAACCGGATGTTTTTTGCGGAAATCCAGAACTGCCTTCACATAATCCGTGAGAGCCTCTGCCGACCTGGTCTTTTTCCAGTTGACCCAGCCGGTCTTGTTATCCTGACACCAGGCATTGTTGTTTCCCTGCTGACTGTTCTCGCACTCATCTCCCGCATAAATCATCGGTGATGCCTGTGCAGTCGCCAGAAGCAGGAAAGCATTCCGCACGAGCTGTGCCCTGAGATTCCGGATTGTGGTTTTTCTCGTAGGTCCTTCCTCTCCGCAGTTCCAGGTATAGTTGTCATTGCTTCCGTCCCTGCTCATCTCCCCATTGGCGTCGTTGTGTTTCTCTTCGTAAGAAACCATATCGGCCATGGTAAAGCCATCCTGGTCCGCGAAATAATTTATGAAAGCGTAATCTTTCTCATTTCTTCTCTGAAGAAAAGCGATTTCCTCGGGATTGACGTCAAGATCGCCTTTAAGGAACTTGCGCATCATGTGCTGATAATAGCAGTTCATCACGCCGAGATTGCGTCTTCCGGGAGCGTTTCCGCCATAGATGGACGATGTGTCAAAATCTGTGTACAGAAGCTTTGTTCTGGCCAGCAGCGGATCCGTCTCCAGGGCGTGTATCCAGTTGCCTGAGCCCACGAGGTGGAAGCCGTCCACATGAAAGCGGATTCTCCAGTGGCGCAATACGTCGGCCACCAGTCTGCTGTCAGCTTCCGGCCGGAAGAAAAATTCCGGAATACATTCCAGCCCGGCTTCGTGAAGGGCATCGACCAGCTCCGCGAATTCCCGGTTTGGATTGCCGAAGGCTGCGTATTTTTCTTTCGGGGCAAAATACAGCCCGCTGTCATAGCCCCAGTAATTTTTCCGGATATTCTTATCAGGCTCTTTGACCAGAATTCCTCCGTCAAGTTCATAGCACCTCTCTTCGGCGCTGAAATCACGGAACTCATAACAGGGCATGAGGATCAGGGCATTGACCCCGAGCTTTTTCAGGTAGGGAATCTTTTCCTTCACTCCCTCAAAAGTGCCCGGATGCTTTACACCTGCGCTCTTATCCATGGTGAAACCGCGGACATGGAGCTTGTAGAAAACAGTATCCTCATAGGGAATCTCCAGAGGTCTCGTCTTGGCTGTAAAGTTGGCGTTGAGAGAACAACGAGGTTCTTCTTTTCCTGTTGCGGAATTGTTCACAAAACGCACAGAACGCGCATAGGGATCGGCGGTAATCCGGTTACCGATCCGGTAACAATACTCAAAGTCCGTCTTGTCATCCATCTCTACGCAGACTGCACTGCAGTTTCCGATCCGGTCTTTCTCATCCAGACGGATTTCCTGACAGGGCTCACTCTCCCCTCTTCTGTACAAAAGAAGCGAAGCCTCCTGACCTTCGGGCACCGTTACGGAGAAGAGATGTTCTCTCTTGTTTTCGTGAACCCCCTGTTTTTCAGGGCTTGCGGCATACGCCCTGAATGCTGTCTTCTCAACCATTTACTGCTCCCCCCTCCGGCAGTCATTTTGCCTGCCGGCAATGCCAATACATTTATATGCTGATGTCCAGCTCCACCGGGCAGTGATCACTGCCGAATATTTCCTGATGGATCACTGCCTGTTCTATCTTCTCTTTCACCCTCTCTGAGGTGAGGAAATAATCAATTCTCCAGCCTGCGTTTTTCTCCCGTGCATGAAAACGGTAGGACCACCAGCTGTATTCTACATCTTCCGGATGCAGATACCGGAAAGAATCCGTGAATCCCGCGTCCAGGAGTTCTGTGAATTTCCCTCTCTCCTCATCGGTGAATCCCGCGTTTTTTCTGTTGGTTTTCGGATTCTTCAAGTCGATCTCTTCGTGAGCCACATTCAGATCTCCGCAGACGATCACCGGCTTTTTCTCATCCAGTTTCCCCAGATATGCCCGGAAGGAATCCTCCCAGGTCATCCGATAATCCAACCGCTTCAGTCCGTCCTGAGAATTCGGAGTATATACAGTGACCAGGAAAAATGTGTCATATTCCAGCGTGATCACACGACCCTCGTGGTCATGTTCTTCCTCTCCGATCCCATAAGTCACCTGCAGAGCAGGTTTTTTCGCCCAGATGGCCGTTCCGGAGTAACCCTTCTTTTCCGCGTAATTCCAGTATTCGTTCCAGCCTTCCGGACAGTACTCAATCTGTCCCTCCTGAAGTTTTGACTCCTGAATACAGAAAAAATCAGCATCCAGCTCGCGGAAGATTTTGTCGAAATCCTTTTTCATGCAGGCTCTCAGGCCGTTTACATTCCAGGAAATGAATTTCATAATTTCAACTCCCTATTGGTGATGACCCGCAGCGTGCTCAGCGTTTTGTCGGCGGGTCCGTGAACTTCCAGCTTATGATTGATGCAGAACATCGCTTTTTCATAGACTTCTCTGGTGACGGTTTCTCCCGGATAGAGAATCGGTACTCCCGGTGGATACGGCGTGATACTCTCGGCCGCGATCCTGCCGATGGAATAAGCCAGCGGAACCACCTCTGTCTCGGCAAAATACGCCTCTCTTGGTGTCACTGCCACCTGCGGAAGATTCAACTGTTCCACATCCTCCGGCACATCCATCTCCGGCGCGCCGAATTGCAGACATTCCGCACAGTATCTCTCCATAACTCTCTTGATGGTTGTAATCAACCGGCGGATATCTTCCCCGTCATTTCCCCAGGTGAGAACCGCCACTACATTCTGGGAGTCTGACAGTTCTGTGCTCACCTTTCCCGTCTCATAGAGTCTTCTCTGAAATTCATAGCCGCTCATTCCCGCGTCAATGGCCGAGATTACGAGTCTGGTGGGATCCATATCCGGTCTCCGGAGAACCCTGACATCGGTCAGTTCTTCCAGTTCTTTCCTTACCACTTCCGCCATGGCACAGGTGCGCTCCATGTTCTCCTGTCCGTGTTCCGCCATCATATGGCGCGCTGCATCCAGGGATCCCATGAGAAGGTAATTGGGACTGGTACTCATGACCAGTTTTAACGCCTTGTCCACCTTGACTTCATCAACCAGACTGCTCCGGATGTGAAGCATGGAACTCTGTGTCATACTCCCGAGAGTCTTATGTGTACTCTGGGCGACCAGATCAGCGCCCGACTGCAGAGCTCCCGCCGGAAGATCGTCGGAAAAGCCCAAATGAGAGCCGTGAGCCTCATCTACCAGCAGCGGTATATTCTTTGCATGGCAGATATCTGAGATTTTTCTCAGATCTGAACAGATACCATAATAGGTAGGGCTGACAAGGAAGACCGCCCGGATTTCCGGATCTTCTTCCAAAGCCTCTTCTATGACCTTCGGATCTACAGGACCACTGATCCCGTAGTCATCTATATAATCGGGATTGACCCACACCGGCTTTGCACCGGAGAGAATCAGTCCCATCATTACTGATTTGTGTGCGTTCCTCGGAACCAGAATCTTCTCACCCTCACCTACCGTGGCAAGGATCATTGCTTCATTTCCACAGGTCGTTCCGTTGACCAGAAACCAGCAGCGGTCAGACCCGAACAATTCAGCGGCAAGTTTTTCCGCCTCCAGAATCGGTCCTGTGGGCTGGTGCAGGTCATCGAGACCCTCTGCCTCTGTCAGATCACTTCTGTATGCGCGGTCGCCGAAAAGCTCAAGAGCCTTACGATCCACGCCACGCTCAAATCTATGTCCCGGAATCCGAAAAAAAGCCGGATCTTCTTTAATGAAACCTTCGATTGCATCCAGTAGCGGTGTCTGTCTCTGATCCACGATTTACCTCCGATAACAAAAAATTGAGGGTATTCCGAAAGGAACACCCCCAATAATAACATTTATCATTGGCTAATTCAATAAAATCAGTCGACCTTGATCTCGTGAATCCAACCTTCCGGAGCCTCCAGATGACCCATCTGAATACCTGTCAGTGTGTCATACAGTTTCTTGATTGTCGGTCCCATTCCGTCCATTCCACTGGGAATATTGATCACATTTCCGTGATCGTGAATCTGTCCTACCGGAGAGATGACTGCAGCTGTACCGCAAAGTCCCATCTCCTCGGCCTCTTTCACCTCATCGAACATCACCGCTCTGTGTTCTACATTCATACCGAGAATGTGCTCGGCAATGTAGCAGATGGAGCGGCGTGTGATGGAAGGAAGAATGGAATCGGATTTCGGTGTGACAAGTGTCTTTCCGCCATCTTTGATAAAGATGATGTTGGCTCCGCCGGTCTCCTCAACCTTTGTTCTTGTGGCCGGATCAAGATACATGTTCTCGCTGTATCCTTCCCTGTGTGCCTCCATAATCGGGTGAAGGCTCATTGCGTAGTTAAGTCCGGCTTTGATTCCGCCTGTTCCGTGAGGTGCTGCTCTGTCGAAATCCGGAATTCTTACAACGACCGGTTTCGCGCCGCCCTTGAAGTAAGGTCCTACCGGAGTTACAAGAATGCGGAACATGTATTCCTCTGCCGGCTTAACACCGATAACAGAATTGTAACCGAACATGAACGGGCGGATGTAAAGTGTTGCACCGGAACCGTAAGGCGGTACCCAGTCAGCATTTGCTTTTACAATTTGCTCGACAGCTTCGATAAAACGCTCTTTCGGGAATGCAGGCATCTCCAGACGATTGCAGGAATCGATCATGCGGTCAGCATTGAGATCCGGACGGAAGGTGACGATTTTTCCATCCTCTGTTCTGTATGCCTTGAGACCCTCGAAACAAGTCTGTGCGTACTGAAGAACGCAGGCACACTCATTCATGGTGATGTTGTGATCCTTTGTGAGCGTTCCCTCGTCCCATTTTCCGTCCTTGTACATGGACACATAACTGTAGTCGGTCTCTACATATGAAAATCCCAGGCTTCCCCAGTCGATGTCTTTTAATGCCATTGGTTTGTCCTCCTAAATTTAATCTTGAACGTTATTATACACCCTAATGACGAAAATGCACAAAAAAAATTAAATAATTAAGAGAAAAAATCAGAAAGCATAAATATTTCCGTTAAATAGAATTTTGCCAAAAATATCACTCGGAAAGCGTGCCATTCTTATCCTTTGCCTTAACAGAGACAAAATTGAGAATCCGGAAGGGGATATATACGGCTTTTTCAAAGACTGCATCGCTTCCGATGCCCGGGTTTCCGGCGCCCTTCCGGCGAGCTTTTTCGACTAAAGCCTGTCTTCCCTTCTCGATGATTTCCTCTTCCGAAAGCGTAGCCAAAAGACGAACTTCCACGCAAACCTTTCCGTCCACAGACACCGGAAGGACAAAGAGATCCCCCTCCTCAGCAAGAGATCCGACGGCAGGCCAGGGCGCATCCTCAACGGAAAGATCCGCGATCCTGCTCCAGAGTTCCGCTGCCATCACCGGCGCCAGATCCCGGAGAAGGATGACAAGATCCCGGATCGTACCCGGATCCACGATACGATCATCCGTCTGTGCCCAGCTGCCCGTCGGACAGTCTTCACGGAAAGCAACGCCACGCAGTTCCCTGCATGCCTTCATAAAAAACGCCGGTGCCGTCCTGCCTCGTCCGCTCTCTCTGCAGGCCGTCAACTCACGCACGAGACGGTTCCGGATACTCCGCACTTCCTGTGACGCCGGACATTCTGAACGCAGGGACGCCGTGGCGAGAGCCCAGAATCTCTTCAGAAAACGATAGGCCGCTGCCACTACTTCCTCGTCCCAGTCATCGTTGGTCTCGGGAACCGGGTTATATATACAGTAGAGATGCAGGGCATCAAAACCGAAGTCTGTCATAAGATCCGCGGGAAAAGTAACCTTTTCCGAA
>JAIKXQ010000069.1 GCA_024684035.1 Eubacterium sp.
AAAACAGCTGGATTTTGCACTGGAAATCGATAAGGAAAAAAATATCTTCCGGCAGACGCATCTCTCCGGCCACGGAAGGAATGAGAATGATGCGGAACATGCATGGCATATGGCACTGATGGCATATCTTTTGCGGGAGTATTCAAATGAAGAGGTTGATATCACGAAGGTTATGCTCATGTGTCTGATTCATGATGTTGTTGAGATTGACGCAGGAGATACGTATGCCTACGACGCCGAGGGGTTGAAGACGCAAAAAGCGCGCGAAGACAAGGCAAAGGAGAGGATTTTTTCTCTGCTTCCGGAGGATCAGAAGGAGGAACTGACCGCTCTCTTTGATGAATTTGAGGACTATCAGACCGCGGAATCCAGGTTCGCCCACGCCATGGACAACCTGCAGCCACTTATACTTAACAACAGCAACGGAGGAGATGACTGGAAGGAACATGGAGTGTCGGCGGAGCAGGTATACGGTCGCCAGAACAAGACAAGGCTTGGGTCGGAGAAACTCTTTGAGGTGGTGGATCAGGTAATCAAGGAGAATATCCGCAGCGGGAAAATCCGGGAGTCATAATCTTTTCACAGTGGTTGCGGGAATATGATATCATATAGACTGTCGGGTGACCGGTATGAAAGAATAGAAACACAAGAAGGAATAACAATAGATGTATCATGAAAAAGAGTAAAGCAATATTGGTTTTATCGGCCGTCCTTCTTATGGCCGGCTGTATATCAGTAACAGAAGGAACAGAAAACAATTCAGAGAATGTGAAGCAGGTGTCTGCTTCTGCGGAGAAAGAACCAACCGCAACTGCGACTCCGACGGTGGAGCCGACAGAGGCGCCTGTGACGGAGACTCCGACTCCTTCTCCTACCGAGGTACCGGCGGAACCGACGACAGTTGCGGAGCGACCGGAGGATTATGTCTCTGCGCCGGAATACGAATTCACCAGTGTGCCGGATTATAACGGCAGCATCACTCTATATGTCGTAAACAACAACGTGCCCCTCTTTACAGAGGATCAGATTCGAAGTGCCGGTCAGAGCTTTGAGTATTATGCTCCGCTGGATCGCCTGGGAAAGACAACTTATGCGATGGCATCTGTCGGGCAGGATCTCATGCCGACGGAGAAGAGAGGGGATATTTCCTCCGTTCATCCGGTAGGCTGGTGGTCCATGAAGAACAGTGATATCGGTCCGGAGAGATGTCATATCATCGGTTACCAGCTCTCGGGTGAAAATGACAGGGACACGAATCTGATGACGGGAACCCATCAGCTCAATGTGACGGGTGGTATGCTGGAGTACGAAAACAAGGTGGCGGACTATGTCCACAGCACGGGCAATCATGTGCTTTACCGTGTAACCTGTGATTTCCGGGAGAATGAAGATCTTGCCAGAGGAGTTCTGATGGAAGGTCGCTCGGTGGAAGACAACGGGGCAGGTGTTCAGTTCTGCGTGTATATTTACAATGCGCAGGAGGGATGGTCCATTGATTACCTCATTGCCACGGCGGAGCGGGATATCACGCCGGAAGAGCAGGGACAGTATGTGGAGAGCGGTGCCGGGCAGGATGAGGCAGGCGCTTCTCCCGCATCGAACGGCATGACTTATGTTCTCAATACATCTACTAGGAAGATTCATACCCCAGGCTGTCCAAGCGCACGTCAGATCGCGGATCACAACCGCGCGGAGAGTACTCTGTCTATTGCAGAACTGGAAGGACAGGGATATTCAACCTGTAAGAGGTGTCTTGGCTAAAAAAATACTTGAAACCAGCATTGAGATATGTTATAACTAACAACAGTTAATCTTATCTAATACATGGTGCTGTGGCAGGTGACACCTTTTTCCATTGAAAATGAGGGGGTGGGAGAGGCAATGTCCGTTTGCGGATGTCGTTCGTCATCTGCCATAATATTTATCCGTGGGTTAGATATAACTAATTGTAATTAGGGGTGCATTATGTCAGACGAGATGATCATTGAGCACTGTTCTCCGACCCTTGCGGGAATTAAGACAGGAAATCTTTTTTCCTGTGAGTACAGTGACAGACAGTGTTTTTTGAAAGAAATCTGCAGACTTAACCGTGTTCTGGTGAAGAAGGGAATCAACGCCATTCCGGTGAGGTATTCGGAGAACCGTGTCTTGATCTATGTTTTCCGGCCGGCTTTTCTTGCGAAAGACTTCAAAGACAACGATACGGCAAGTTTGCTGGAAGAACTCGGATATGAAGCAACGGATGTCCGTGCCTGCGTCAGGTGCCTAAGCAAAAAGCTCTTTAACCTTTCGTCGAGCAAAGAATTTCCTCACGAGATCGGGCTTTTCCTTGGATATCCCGTGGATGATGTGAAGGGGTTTATGAAGCACAAGGGAGAGTGTTCGAAGTGCACCGGTCGATGGAAGGTGTACGGTGACGTCGAGAGGGCGAAGCAGACCTTTGATAAATACGATAAGTGTACAAGGGATTATAAGAAGCGATTCCGGGCAGGAACGAGCCTGGACAGCCTCACGGTATTTGCTTAATTGAAAAATTCATCACCGTCTTGTCAGGATTTGTAGTTTCGTCAACTATGAATATGTATCAATGGTTACGGCGATTCCCGTGGGATTGACTGGAAAAGAGAGTAGAAGTTCTTCACGGACTTTGATCTATAAATATGATGAGGGGAAACCCGGAAAGGAAACAGAATGAGTAAAGTAGCAGTAGTATTCTGGAGTGGTACAGGAAATACGGAGGCAATGGCCAATGCAGTTGCCGAGGGCGCAAAGTCCGGCGGAGCAGATGTGACGATCTTTGAGGCAGGGGAGTTTACCGCAGCAAAAGTTGCAGAGTTTGATGCCATTGCATTCGGCTGTCCGGCTATGGGAGCCGAGGTTCTTGAGGAGACAGAGTTTGAGCCGATGTTCGAATCTGTAGAATCTGCCCTTGGCGGAAAGAAGACCGGTATCTTTGGTTCCTACGGCTGGGGTGACGGCCAGTGGATGAGAGACTGGAAAGACCGCTGTGACGCAGCAGGCGCCGCTCTCGTAAATGATGGCGTTATGGCAAACAACGCGCCGGGAGATGCTGAGCTGGATGAGTGCAAAGAGTTGGGAGCCGCGCTGGCATAAGAATTGCCGATACGGAGAGGCTGATTTCCACCTTTTATACACAGTGATATGCGATAGAACGAGTAAATAACTCTATATGAGTTTGACTCCTCATAATAGTATTCCTTTAAGCAGGAGGCGGAGAAATCCGCCTCCAAAATAATTAACGTAAAAGCCGATTCGGCGCCAATGAATCAGTGGCCCCGGATCGGCTTTTGATTTTGCACAAGACCAGTTTCGCGCAAATCTGCTGATATCTAAACAAATTTTGACACCTGTACTATAATAGGGTTGTTTAGAAAGCAGGTGTTAGAAATGAGGAATACAAGCAAGGGCGATTTCGCCCACGGAAAAATCAGCAGACTTATTCTGGAGCAGGCGATTCCGCTTACGCTGGCGCAGTTGGTACAGGTTATTTATAACATTGTAGACCGAGTGTATCTGGGGCATATGCCCGGCGTCAACGAAGGCGTTGCATTCACCGGTGTGGGAATCACTTTTCCTGTTATCAGTCTGATCGCGGCCTTTACAAATCTCTTTGCCACCGGAGGCGCGCCTCTGTGCGCGATAGCGAGAGGGAGGGGCGATGAGAAAAGAGCGCTCAGTATAGAGGCGACTACGATGGTCATGCAGTTTCTGACAGGCTTGATCTGCGGTGTTGCGATCTTCGCCCTGCAAAAGCCGATTCTCTATCTTCTGGGAGCCAGTGATATTACCTATCCGTATGCTTCCACCTATCTGTCCATTTATTTGATCGGAACTGTTTTTGTCACGATGGGAACCGGGATGAACGGATTTATCAATCTTCAGGGTTATGCTTCGATAGCTATGACCTATATGATGGTTGGCGCCGGGATCAATATTCTTCTGGATCCGCTGTTTATTTTTGTTTTGCATACAGGGGTGGCCGGAGCTGCCATTGCCTCCGTTCTCTCACAGTTCGTTTCCTGTCTGTTTGTATTGCGGTTTTTGCTGGGCGACAGGGCGGTGATCCGTCTGCGGATTACTGATTTGTTGAAACCGGATTTTCGTCTTCTGACAGAAATTATCCCTTTGGGACTTGCAGGATTTATTATGAGCGCGACGAACTGCCTCGTGCAGGCTGTCTGCAATGCCACTCTCTCGATTCATGGCGGCGATCTCTATGTGGGAATTATGACGATCATCAATTCTGTGCGGGAGATGATCAGCCTTCCCATCAACGGCATCACGGCAGGTGCGCAGCCGGTCATCAGTTTTAACTACGGCGCGAAGAAGAACGACAGAGTGAAGAAGGGGATACGTTTCATGTCGCTGGTCGGAATAATCTACACCGGATTTATGTGGACTCTGATCATGCTGTTCCCACACGCGTTTCTTACGATGTTTTCCACAGAAAAGAAAATGATCACGACAGGGCAGCTCCCCATCATGATCTATTTCGCGGGATTTATATTTATGGCGCTGCAGTTTGCAGGCCAATCCAGTTTTGTAGCACTGGGGAAAGCAAGGCAGTCGATCTTTTTTTCAATCTTCAGAAAAGTGATCATCGTGGTACCTCTCACGCTGATCCTTCCGAAGTTCTTCGGCCTTGGTGTACTGGGAGTTTTCCTGGCGGAACCGATTTCCAATTTCATCGGAGGATCCGCGAGCTTTCTCACCATGTACTTTGGTACCTATAGAAAAATGAGGGAATGATGACGGCGACCGGATAGCCAACAATATTTCAAGAAGGCGAAAGAGCAGTATAAAGAATAAAGTTTCTATGCGTGAAAAAAACTCAGACATCGCTGCGCAAATCAGTGTTGTCTGAGTTTTTTGTTCGGACTTTCTATGAAGCAAGACGATCATTCCATCGAAGAGGAATCGGGTGGTACGACAGCTTTATTGCTCCTCATTTTCTTCGTAGATGTTCCTGCGGCCGGAGGTTTTCTTCCGGTTTTTCGACTCGTTGACGTAGTAGGTGGAGGTCGTCACGATGGATTCGTGGCCAAGGACAGCCTGGACGTTTTTCAGATCGCTGGCCTCGTATAACAGCGAGCCGTAGGTTTTGCGGAAGACGTGACCGGTGACTTTCTTCTTGTTCGGCAGGGTCTCTCGGCTGTATTTCCGGATCATCTCCTGGACACTCCGGACGGCCATTCGTTTGTGGAAGGCGGAAATGAAGAGGGCATTTTCGCACTCCTCCGTCACGTAGGTGCCACGCTCCAGCTGAATATAATCCATGAGAGCAGCTGCGGTTTCGTCGTTGAAATATACCTGATCGGGCTTGCCTCCCTTTCGGGTCACGTAAATACAGGACTCGTCAAAATCGATATCCTTCAGATTCAGCCCAACCAGCTCGGAAATACGGATGCCGGTGTTGAGAAACAGGAGGATGATGGCTGTGTCCCGGTAGGCGGATTTTTTTGCCCGCTTCGATTTGAGTTCGGTGGAAAGAGAAGAGTTTTCCACGGTGTTCACCAGCTTTTTGACCTCCCGCATCTCCAGGGTGTTGATCATTTTTTCCTTCTTGACCCGTATGGTCATGGATCCCGCGGTAGGATCCTTCGGGATATAGTCATGGGCATATAGCCAGGAAAAAATAACAGACAGACTGGACTTGATGGCTTTGAGCCTGGAAGGACTGGTATCCTTGATCATTCCCCCAGGTGTTGTGTAGGAACGGGAGGCGATAAGAAATTCGTCGATGTCATCCACCGTGAGTTTTTCCATAAAGCTGATGGGAATGTTCTTCGGAGTCACGCCCTCCAGAAGGGGATTGTTCGCGCAGAGATATTCGCAGAAGATATAGAAATCCCTGGCGTAATTCACCAGCGAACTCACCTGACAGTTGGCTCCCGGTCCGCGGCGCAGAGCGTCATTGACGTACGAGGGAAGCTTCGCGTTCAGTTCCTTAAGCTTCTCGTGCCTTTTTTTCAGTTGTTCGGATCTGTAGCTTTCGGCCATATTTTTTCTCCATTGCAGAGCTTTCGGATAGATTCCGCTGAAGTGTTGGTATTTACATTCCCTGATCTTTCGCCTGTGCGGGGTGAGGATCGTAATCCGGAAGTAGTTTTTCTCTGTTTACATATACGGCGGTAAATACGGTAAATGCGGCTGTACCTACAAAGAGACATACCCAGAGAAGTACGAGGACAAAGCCGAAGACGCAGTCGGTTATGAACACATAGCGAAAGGCCTCCAGGCCGAATATTTTTTCACCGTAGTCATTGCCATAGCCCAGTCCCCAGGGATATATGCCCTGAATCGCAGAATCGATACAATCCCAAAGCAGAACGCAAACCGGAATCATTGTTGCCAAAAGCAACAGAATATTTATGATAATAAGAATTCGTTTTTTCATGGTGAACATTATAACATATGCGCAGAGGGCAGTCTATTTATGGAATCCGGAAGCCGGCTATAATCAGCTATAGCTTAGAGGAACGTGAAGAAGAACTCCGAGATGTTCCCACAATTTGTCCGGTAATGCTGTATAATGAAAGAGATAAGAGGCTGGGAGCAAGGAAGGAGCTTTCTATGAAGACTGCATTTATCACAGGAGCTACATCAGGGATCGGAAGAGAGTTTGCCCGTAGGTTTGCGGCGATGGGCTACCGTTTGATTCTCACCGGAAGAAGAGTGGATCGTCTCGAACAGTTGCAG
>JAIKXQ010000079.1 GCA_024684035.1 Eubacterium sp.
TCTGGGCGATTCTGGGAGAGTCGCTGTATTCTTTGATCTTTAAGGGAGGCAAGGCCGGACTGCTGTCCGGGGATCTTCTGTATCTGGTCGTGGATCTGGTCGTTCTGACTGCCATTGGCGCAGTATTTGCTGCGACGGAGCGCGCTTATAGAAAAAAATTCTGAGAGCATTGCTTTTGCCCGCTGCATTTTCAGGATTGCGGGAGAGCCTGCAAAATGAGGCTTACCTGCGGATTCCGAAGATGAAAAATTAACGAAAAAACTTCAAAAAAGTGCTTGCCAAACAGAACGCTCTCTGTTATACTCGTCAGTGTTGTGAGGCAAGCAGTTCTCGCACAGCAGGTTATATTGGGCTATCGCCAAATGGTAAGGCAACGGACTCTGACTCCGTCATTTCCTGGTTCGAATCCAGGTAGCCCAGTTTTCAGAGCGATTACACATGATGTGTAGTCGCTTTTTTATTGAAAAAACAGATCCTGTGGAATATGATAGAGACAGTGCGCTTGCGGACTTTGTTCTGGTATAGAAAATTGCTTCGCAATCCCTATACCAGAACGCTCCGCGGGATGCGCAGCTCGCAGATGGGAAGATCGCTTTGCGATTCTGCTCGCGCGCCAAAGTCCTGCAGCGCCCCCCCTCAGGAGTGAGGGGATGGGGGAGCCGAGGTCCGCTTGCGGACTTTGTTCGAAAAAACAAGATTCCAGGGAGGAAAAATGAAATATATATACGATGGAAGAATACGCTTCAGTGAAGTGGACGAAAATAGAAATATGACGATTTACAGCTGGCTGAATTATCTGCAGGATTGCGCCACGTTTCACGGCGAGGACATCGGACTGGGAATCAGCCACAACCGCGAAATCGGCTGTGCCTGGGTCATCGCGGATCTGCAGCTGCACATGTTTCGGAATGTCTGCATCAATGAGGAGATCCGGGTGAATACCTGGGCGGATAAATTCCGTGGAGTCATCGGCCATCGCTGTTTTTCCGTCGAGGATAAGGACGGAAATATCGTCGGCCTGGCAAATTCCAACTGGGTGTTCATGGACATGGTGAAGCAGGTGCCGGTGAGAGTGCCGGACTACCAGATCGAGGCCTATGGCTCCCATCCGGAGTGGAAAATTCAGGAAGATCTTGGCAAGAGAAAAATCCGGATGCCGGAGGGCGGCGAGACAAAGAATGCGTTCTATATTCTGGAATCTCACCTGGATACGAACATGCATATGAACAATGCCCAGTATGTGAGGCTGGCGGGTAAGTATCTGCCGGGCGGTCTTACGCTCAGTCACCTGAGATGTGAGTGGGTGCGTCAGGCCAGACTCGGAGACAGGATTACCCCAAGAGTGACAGAAGCGGACGGAAAGTGGTATGTGGAGTTCCTCACGGATGAGGGAGAGCCCTACTTCATGAGTGAATTCACACCGGTGGAGCAGACAACTCCGTGAGCTGGAAAGAAGAAATTATCCCCTCAGGAATGAGGGGTTGGGGAGTCGAAGTCCGCTTGCGGACTTTGTTCTGGTATAGGAAATTGCTTCGCAATCTCTATACCAGAATGCTCCGCAGGATGCGTAACTTGCAGAGAAACCTGCAGATAAGGATGTCTGCGGGAAGGAAAAATATATACAGACGGCAACAGCCGTCGGAGAGGACGGAACTACGATGTTAGAACTTGGAAAGAGACAGACACTGAGGGTACTTAAGAAACAGGATTTCGGCGTTTACCTTGCGGAGGATCCCAAAGCAAAGAAGGAGGAGCAGGTACTCCTTCCCGCCAGACAGGTGCCGGAGGGCGTCGAGATCGGAGACAAGGTGGAGGTTTTTCTTTACCGCGATTCCCAGGATCGTCTGATCGCCACGGTCAATGAGCCGAAGATTGAGGTGGGACAGACTGCCGTCCTCAAGGTTAAGCAGACTACCAAGATCGGCGCTTTTCTGGACTGGGGACTGGAGAAGGATCTTCTCCTTCCCTTCCATGAGCAGACGGCGAAGGTGCAGGAGGGAGACGAGGTGCTGGTGGCGCTGTATGTGGACAAGAGCGGCCGCCTCTGCGCAACCATGAAGGTCTATCACTATCTGCAGCAGGATTCACCCTATGCAAAGGGAGACATGGTCACCGGCCGCATCTACGAGATCAGCAGAAACTTCGGAGTTTTTCTGGCTGTGGATGACAAGTATTCGGCCCTCATCCCTCACAAGGACGCACAGGGAACGTTTGTGCCGGGAGAAAAAATCCAGGTTCGGGTCGTACAGGTGAGAGCTGACGGAAAACTCACCGTCTCTGCCAGACAGAAAGCCTATCTTCAGATGGATGCCGATGCGGAGGCAATTCTTCGCGCGATCCGGGAAGAAGAGGGAGTATTGGGCTTTGACGACAAGGCGGCTCCGGAACTGATCAACGCGAAGTTCGGCATGTCCAAGGCTGCGTTCAAGCGCGGAGTTGGACGTCTTCTCAAAGAGAGAAAAATCAGACTTGCCGACGGTCAGATTTACCTGAACGAGTAAGCGAGAAGATGGAACGCGGAGCGTTATGGTATAGAGGTTGCGGAGCAATTCCCTATACCATAGAAGATTGCCGGTGGAGTCTGCAGGCACCGCAGTCCTGCGCAGATCCCCCAAGGAGCGGGGAGAGTCGAAGCCCGTCTGCGGACGAGAGACAACAGGCAACATGAGGTGAGGTAGGATATGAGTTTTGTACATCTGCATACGCATACGGAGTATTCCCTTCTGGACGGATCGAACAAGATCAAAGACTACGTGGCCAGGGTGAAGGAGCTGGGGATGAATGCCGCGGCCATCACGGATCACGGAGTTATGTACGGCTGTATCGCGTTTTACAAGGAATGTCTGGCAGCGGGGATCCGTCCGATTCTTGGCTGCGAGGTTTATGTGGCGCCCGGTTCCCGCTTTCAGAAAGAAGCAGGGAACAGTGAGGAGCGCTATTATCATCTGATCCTGCTGGCCGAGAATAATGAGGGATACCATAACCTTCTGAAGATTGTCTCCAGAGGTTTCACCGAGGGCTTCTATTATAAACCGAGAGTCGATCTCGAAGTTCTCCGGGAATACCATGAGGGAATCATCTGCCTGTCCGCCTGTCTCGCCGGTGAAGTGGCAACTTACCTTGCGAAGAATATGTACGAAGAAGGTCTGCAGGCGGCACTCCGCTATCAGGAGATTTTCGGCAGGGGGAATTTTTTCCTGGAGCTTCAGGATCACGGGATTCCGCAACAGCAGGTGGTAAATCCGCAGCTTCTCAGGATGAGCGAGGAGACCGGCATCGAACTGGTCTGCACCAATGACTGTCACTACACGAGAGCGGAGGACGCGGACGCCCACGACATCCTGCTCTGTATCCAGACCGGAAAAAAAGTCTCCGACGAGAACCGGCTGCGCTATGAGGGTGGACAGTATTATGTCAAATCCGAAGAGGAGATGGCGGCTCTTTTTCCCTATGCGAAGCAGGCATTGGAGAATACGCAGAAGATCGCAGACCGGTGCAACGTGGAGATCCGCTTCCATGAACTGAAACTCCCGAAGTACGAGGTGCCGGAGGGCTATACCTCCTGGACCTACCTGCAGAAGATCTGCGAGGACGGCATCCGGAAGCTCTATGATCCGGTGACAGACGAGATCCGTGAGAGGCTTGACTATGAGCTTGATGTCATCCGCACCATGGGCTATGTGGATTACTTCCTGATCGTCTGGGATTACATTCACTTCGCAAAGGAACACGGAATTCCGGTCGGCCCGGGACGAGGCAGTGCCGCCGGTTCGATCGTCTCCTATGCCATGGGAATCACCGAGCTGGACCCTTTAAAGTACAGCCTTCTCTTCGAGAGATTCCTGAATCCGGAGCGAGTGTCCATGCCCGATATCGACGTGGACTTCGGCTTCGAGAGACGTCAGGAGGTTATTGACTACGTCGTCCGCAAATACGGAAAAGACCGGGTGGTTCAGATTGTGACTTTCGGAACCATGGCGGCGAGAAATGCCATCCGTGACGTGGGAAGAGTTCTGGATCTTCCCTACGCACTCTGCGATTCCACGGCAAAGATGATCCCACAGGAACTGAACATCACCATCGACAAGGCATTGAAGATGAATCCGGAGCTGAAGAAGGAGTATGAGGCAGACGATCAGATCCGGTATCTCATCGATATGGCCAGAAAACTGGAGGGACTGCCTAGACACACTTCCATGCACGCGGCGGGCGTGGTGATCTCTTCCAGGGAAGTCGATGAATTTGTGCCCCTTCAGACAGCGGCGGACGGCACCGTGACCACCCAGTACAATATGACAGAGCTGGAGGAGCTGGGACTTCTGAAGATGGATTTCCTGGGGCTGCGTACCCTGACGGTTATTCAGGATGCCGTGTCCATGGCGCAGAGAAACCACAACGTATCCATCGATATGATGAAGATCGACTACAACGATCCGGCGGTTATGAAGATGATCGGCGAGGGAAAGGACGAGGGCGTCTTCCAGCTGGAGTCCGCGGGCATGAAGAGCTTCATGAAGGAGCTGAAACCCTCTTCTCTGGAGGACATCGTGGCCGGCGTGGCACTGTACCGTCCGGGTCCCATGGATTTTATTCCCCAGTACATCCGGGGAAAGAAACATCCCGACGAGGTACAGTACGACTGTCCGCAGCTAAAGGCCATCCTGGAGCCCACCTACGGCTGTATCGTCTACCAGGAGCAGGTTATGCAGATCGTGCGTGAGCTGGCCGGCTATTCCTACGGCGGCTCGGATCTTCTGCGACGTGCCATGTCCAAGAAGAAGATGCATGTCATGGAAGAAGAACGACGCAACTTTGTCTACGGCAATGAGGAGCGTGGAATTCCGGGCTGTATCCGAAACGGCATCGACGAGAAAGTCGCGAACAAGATCTACGATGACATGATTGATTTCGCGAAGTATGCCTTCAACAAATCCCACGCGGCAGCCTACGCCCTGGTGTCCTTCCAGACGGCCTGGCTGAAGTGCTATTATCCGGTGGAGTTTATGGCGGCGCTGATGACTTCCGTCATCGACAATACAGCGAAGTGCGCGGAGTACATGATGCACACCCGCGCCCTTGGAATTGAGATCCTTCCGCCGAACATCAACAAGAGCGAGGGCACCTTCTCGGTGGAGGACGGAAAAATCCGTTATGCCCTCTCGGCCATCAAGGGCGTCGGCCGCCCGGTGATTGACGCCATCTCTCTGGAGAGAGATCAGAATGGCTCCTTCAAGAATCTGGGAGACTTCTGTCGACGGCTGACGGGACGGGAAGTGAACAAGAGAACCCTGGAGAACTTCATCAAGGCGGGCGCTTTTGACTGCCTGGGAGGTACGCGCCGCCAGTTCATGCAGGTTTACACACTGGTAGCGGATCAGGCCGTAAAGGAAAAGAAAAACAATGCCACCGGCCAGCTTTCCCTCTTTGATCTGATGGGAGAAGAAGACCGCCAGCAGTATGAGATCCGCCTGCCTGACGTGGGGGAATTCGATAAGGAAGAGATTCTTTCCTTTGAGAAAGAGGTCACGGGCATCTATATCAGCGGGCACCCCCTGGAGTCCGACGAAAAGAAATGGCGGAAGAATATCACCTGTGTCTCTGCGGATTTTGCCCTTCCCGAAGAAGGGAATCTACCTAAACTTAAGGATGGAAACAGGGAGACCATTGGTGGTATCATAGTTGACAAAACGATTAAATACACGAGCAAAAATCAGACCATGGCATTTCTGACCATCGAGGATCTGGTGGGCAGTGTGGAAGTCATCGTTTTTCCCAGAAACTACGAGCAGTGTGCGCAGATGCTGGAAGTGGACGCCAAGGTTTTTGTGCAGGGAAGAACACAGATCGACGAGGACAAGCCGGGGCGACTGATTCTGGAGAAAATCATCCCGTTTGCGGAAGTTCCCGTGGAAGTGTGGCTGCAGTTCGAGGACAGGGAAGCCTATGAGAAGAAGCTGGATGAGATCCGGCCTCTTACCGCGTCATCGAAGGGAAGAGACAGCATCGTAGTCTATCTGAAAAAAGAACGCGCAATGAAGCGAATCGCCGCCGGCATCGATGCCCAGACCGATTCCTTCTTATTGGAAGAGTTTACAAAGCTTATCGGCGCTGAAAATGTCAAAGTTGTCGAAAAATCCATTGAAAAGCGTTCATAAATGAATTAAAATACCTATTGATAATTTTTTTTCAATCTGATTAGCATTGAAAGAGTAATGCAGGATCCGGAGGAGAGCAATGGCAGACAAAAATGTAAAAACAATCGGAATACTTACGAGTGGCGGTGATGCGCCGGGAATGAATGCTGCAGTGCGCGCTGCAACAAGAAGAGCAATCGGTAAGGGACTTCAGGTGAAGGGCATTCTGAAAGGATATGAAGGTCTGATCAACGATGAGGTTATCGATCTCGATGCAAAGGCTGTATCAGATATCATCGGACTTGGAGGTACCATTCTCTACTCCGCAAGATGTTCTGAGATGCGCACCCTTGAGGGACAGAAGAAAGCTGCTGAGACTTGCAGAAGACACGGAATCGACGGCCTCGTAGTAGTCGGCGGTGACGGATCCTTTGCAGGAGCACAGAAGCTTGCAGATCTCGGAATCAACGCAATCGGAATTCCCGGCACAATCGATCTTGATATCGCCTGCACAGAATATACAATTGGATTCGACACTGCTGTAAATACAGCAATGGAAGCCATCGACAAGGTTCGTGATACATCTACTTCCCACGAGCGTGTAAGTATCGTAGAGGTTATGGGACGTAACGCCGGCTATATCGCTCTGTGGTGCGGAATCGCATCCGGTGCCGAGGACGTTCTTCTTCCTGAGAAGTACGACTACGATGAGCAGCAGATCATCAACCACATCATCGAGACACGTAAGAAGGGCAAGAGCCATCACATCATCATCAACGCTGAGGGAATCGGACATTCTCAGGCTATGGCGAAGAGAATCGAGGCTGCCACAGGTATCGAGTCCCGAGCAACCATCCTCGGACATATGCAGCGTGGTGGTAGCCCGACAGCTATGGATCGTATGTACGCGACAATCTTCGGCGCAAAGGCTGTAGACCTTCTTCTTGAGGGTAAGACCAAACGTGTCGTAGCAGTGAAAGACGGCGAGTTCGTAGATTACGATATCAACGAGGCACTGGCTATGAAGAAGAATCTGTCCGAGTATGAGGTAGAGCTCGCGAAGACACTTTCTTACAACTATGTATTGAAATAAATCCGGTTTGGATTTTTTATGGGGGCTGTTGCGGATCGCGACGGCCCTCATTTCATGAGGAGACAGCTATGATAACAAGTGCTTCGAATCAACAAATAAAACGTGTAATACAGCTGAATGCAAAAGCGAAGAGCAGGCGGGAAGAGCACTGCTTCGTGGCGGAGGGCATCAAGCTTTTCCGCGAGACACCGGCCGCGCTTCGGGACAGGGTCTTTGTGGAGGCTTCTTTCGCGGAGGATGATCAGCACAGGGAGATCATGGAGGAGGTTCGCAAGGGAAGTTTCGAGGTTGTGGAGGACAGAGTTTTTGAAAAAATGTGCGACACCCGCACGCCTCAGGGAATTCTGACCATCGCGAGGATGCCGGAGTACAGAGCGGAGGAGCTCCTCGGAAGTGAGGGACAGGTTCCGCTGATTCTTGTGCTGGAGGATCTGCAGGATCCCGGAAATCTCGGAACCATCATCCGGACAGCAGAGGGGGCCGGGGTCACCGGTATCTTTATGAGTAATAAGACGGCCGATCCTTTTCAGCCCAAGGTCATCCGCTCTACCATGGGTTCCATCTACCGGGTGCCTTTTATCCGGGAGGAGGATCTCTGCGCAAGGCTGGACTGGCTTCGGGAGAGGGAGGTCTATGCTTATGCAGCGCATCTGAAGGGGGAGAACTCTTACAATCAGGAGGACTACCGCAAGGGTACCGCCTTCCTGATCGGCAATGAGGGCAACGGCCTCTCCGATCAACTGGCAGGGAAGGCTGCCCATCTGATCCGGATCCCCATGGAGGGACAGGTGGAATCCCTGAACGCCGCTGTAGCAGCGGCGCTTCTGATGTACACCGCCCATGGGCAGAGACACGCATGAGAAAGCATACAGGTATTCGTCCTGGGATGATTACGTATCAGAATAGAAAAAGCATATGCGGAAAAATGGTGTGTGCACATAAACGCTCGGAAGCCAACAGGAATTATATAGTGCAAGGGAATAGACGTCGGAGCAGAAATGCTCCGGCGTTTTTTGTCTCATAGGAAATTCCTCCGAATTTCCCATGAGACAAAACGCTCCGCGGGATGCGCAGCTCGCAGATGGGAAAATCGCTTCGCGATTCTGCTCGCGCGCCAAAATCCTGCGGCGCTCCCCTCAGGAATGAGGGGCTGGGGGAGTCGAGGTCCGCTTGCGGACTTTGTTCTGTTTCGCAGGAAAACTCTCCGAATGCGGTGGTAAAACCGCGTGTTTGCACACACTTGAGGCTTCGCTTTGCGACCGCGCAGGAGAAAAATTTGACATATGTGTATTCCTTGTGCTATAATCCAAATTCGTAACAGAAAGTAATAATTCTGTAACAAATTAGAAAAGCAAAAGAAAAACCTGTTGGGAGGTTCTTAATGAAATTTAACAAAAAGAGTTTTACAGCTATCGGCTGTGCGATTGCAATGGCTTCTGTACTGGCGGTTCCGGCATCTGCGGACGACAGTATCGACACGAGTGCACCGGGAGATAATCTCTACGCAGTGGATGTATGGCAGGGAAAAGCCGTATCCTACTGCGACGTGTATGTAAACATCCGATCTGAGGCTTCCATCGAGAGCGACCGCGTGGGAGTTCTTCTTCCAGGCTGTGTTGTTGAAGTTGTAGGCGAGGAGAACGGTTGGACAAAGATTACATCCGGATATGTCAAAGGTTATATCCGCTCCGATCTTCTGGTGACGGGCGAGGCCGCGAAGGACATCTATCAGCAGCAGAATGTGCTGTCCGGAAATGTTGCGGCTCCGGTTCTGAATATCCGGGCAGGAAGATCCACCGATGATGACATCACAGGTTATTATCTCGGCGGAGAGGAAATTACACTGACCGATTATCAGGACGGCTGGTTTGAAGTACAGAACAACGGAGAGACAGGATATGTCTCCGGCGAGTATATTCAGGTTTTGAACAATCCGAACACAGCCATGACACTGGATCAGTATCAGGAGTACCTGGATGAGCAGCAGGCAGCTGCAGAACAGGCCGCCGCTCAAATGAGTGAAGAGTACGGTGAGTACAGCGATTACAGTGCTGACGGTTACGCAGAAGACGGCGTACAGTACGATGAGAACGGAGAAGTCATCGGACAGGATGCGTACAGCGAGGATGTTCAGAGTTATGACAGCCAGGCTGCAGAGCAGGCCGCAGCTGATCAGCTGGAGCTTGATTCCGTAAATCAGGAGGAAGCAGGAAACAGTGATGCAGCGGATGCGGGAGATGGAGCTTCACAGGTATCTGCAGATGATCTCACACTTCTTGCGGCAATTATTCACTGCGAGGCAGGTGGAGAGTGCCGCGACGGTAAAGTTGCAGTAGGTGCATGTATCATGAACCGTATGGCAAGTTCCCAGTTCCCGAACACCATCAGCGGTGTCGTATATCAGGCAGGACAGTTCACACCGGCATCCTCCGGTGCGCTGGCAAGTGCGCTGGCAAACGGCGTAGATGAAGATTGCTACGAGGCTGCAAGAGCTGCACTGAACGGAGAGAATCCGATCGGCGGACTTCTCTACTTCCACGCAGGTGGCGGCTCCGGACTCACAATCGGAAACCAGACATTCTATTAATTATCGGGAAAGTACTTTTTTGAGAAATTGTTTGAAAATAAAAAGTAAATAGTACAATGTTGTGGACTGCCACACGTTTCGATCTTCAGGGGCGATTCGTGCGGCAGTTTTTTGCGTTACAAGAAATTCCTTCGGAATTTCAATAACACAAAACGCTCTGCCTGCAGACGTTGTTTAGGTGTGATTAAGTGCAGGAGCGTTTGCTTGAGAGGGCTGCTTGAGATCATAAGCTTTTACTCAAATCAAATATATCGTGCGCAGTATAATATCGAGATGCATTATATCGTGTGCAGTATATCTTCCTTGACGCTATGATTTTGAGATGATAAACTTTAAGTGGTAAGGGAACGGAGGTATACGCCATGAGTGATTTCCAGAAGTTTTTAGACGAGAATCTAGCGAATGTTCAAATAAATGATGATGAGGCAGTGACAGATAACTCTAAGGATTATGATATATACAGAGAAATCAGGGAAATGGTCATCGAGCTCAGGCATGACAATCAGATGACGCAAAAGGAACTGGCTGTCAAGTGTGGTATTACGCAGGCCAATATCAGTAACCTGGAGAACGGCACTACCAGGCCGACGATTGAATCGTTGAAAAAGATTGCGGATGCTCTGGGGATGCGGTTGGTTGTGGAATTTGTCGGATGGGAGGTAGAGTGATGGCTTATCTGGAAAAACTACAGATTGACCGGTTTAGAGGAATTAAAGCGCTGAAGATCCATGAACTGAAAAATGTGAATCTCGTGGTTGGCGATAACAACTGTGGAAAGACTAGTGTGCTGGAAGCGATCCAGCTTTTACGGACATCGGGAAGTTTGGCGAATGTTTATCAGGTTTCGAGACTGAGAGATAGTATTTCGGTCAGCAACGCAAACTCCATTTTTGACAATTTTATCTGTATGTTTCCGAAGGATAAGGATGAGGTATGCAGGATATCCGTATCCGGTGTCTGCAATGACGAGGACATCTCATTTGAATTGAAAGGAAAGAAGGACCGAGTTCTGATTGATACAAAAGAACTGTCGGCAAGAAAACTTCGCACCCTGGAGCTGCAGGATAGTGAGATCGAAGCAGATGTTTTTGAAGGTGATATACGGCTTGTTTACGGGAATGAAGAAAAGACCCACAGAGTCAGCGTTAATCAATATTCGAGTGTGACAGGGACCTCCACGCTGGACAAAGACAGCTTCAACATCGTATATGTTGCACCCTTTGAACACCTGAAAGGGAGCGTCGTCAGTCGTATACTGAAGAACGAAGCATACAAGATGATCTGCGTGAAAGCATTGCAGCTGTTTGATCCGGACATTGAAGATATTATGATTTTTAAGAGTGATATCGGAAATCGTCCGGTTGAGTATATCCGGCATAAGAGCCTCGGCGATATGCCGATTTCTTCGTTTGGAGATGGTATTAAGAAAGTACTGGCGCTTGCGAACGCGATTGCTCGGGCGGCCGGAGGTATCCTTTTGATTGATGAGGTGGAGACTGCAATTCATAAGAGATATTTTGACGACATTCTGCGGTTTATCGTTAAAGCATGTAAAAGCTTTCAGGTGCAGCTTTTTATTACAACGCACAGTATAGAGGCAATCGACGGACTTCTCGCGACACAAGATTACGATGAACAGCAAAGTGAAGATGATATATGCGTGTGCACCATTAAGAAGGTGGCCGATGCATCATATTCCAGAGTCCTTTCCGGGCGCGAGGTTTATGAGAACAGAGAATCTTTTGGATTTGAGGTGCGCCTATGAATAAACTGATTTTGTGCGAAGGGGAAACAGATGCTATTCTTCTGAGTTATTTTTTAGGAAAAGTGGCAGGATGGAAGTTTTGCAGGAAGCCGCCCGCAAATGTTGCGATAAAGCCGGATGCTTTTGAAGAATCAGCCAATTGGTATGAAAAGGGGGAGGACAGACTCTTGATCTGTGCCGTCGGAGGCAAAGATAATGTGGGTTCATTTTTTGAGAAAAAGATCCAGAGACCTGTTGTTGACGCAGGGGCGTTTTCACGAATAGCACTTGTTCTGGATCGAGACGAAAGTGAAATTCAATCGATCGAATCGCATGCGTCATCTGTGTGCAAACCGGTGATAAACACGATGCGAAACAATGAATGGGTACAGAATGTCTATATTGACGCATATGGTACAGAGCAGATGATCGAAGGACTTCTTGTTGTCATTCCGACAGAACATGAAGGAGCATTGGAGACGTTGATGCTGGATTCTATAGCAGAAGACCCGTATAATTCAGTCATCGTGGATAAGGCCGGCGCGTTTGTGGAAGATATGAAAAAGGTGGCATCAAAATATCTTGGAAGTCGTAGAAATGCAATAAAGGCACATCTGGGAGTCACATGGGCTGTCCAGTACCCCGAAAAAGTTTTTAAACTGATAAATGAGCAGATACTGAGTGTGAAGTGGGAAGAGTCCGAGGTGCTGCATAAGTGTTTCGCTCAACTTGAAAAAATATAGTATCGAGATGTTGCGTTTATGAGGCAGATGTGAGTCCTGGCGGATAGAGCACAGGTTAGCTGCCTGCAGATTTTGTGCAGGAATTAGCGATCGACGTTGAAATCTTGTCATTTCGCCGGGGATGATGTAATATTTTGACATATGAGCTCGTACACCGTATATGAAACTGCCGGATGCTGCACTGGCATTTAGGGAGCGTACGGTGTATCGAAAGAAAGAAATGGGAGGGCAACACATGAATCTTCAGGGACGCAGTTTTCTTACATTAAAGGATTTTACAGAGGAGGAGATCTTATATCTGATCGATCTCGCCGCTTCATATAAAGAGAAGAAGAAAAGAGGAATCCAGGTCGACAATCTTCGCGGTAAGAATGTCGCTCTGATTTTTGAAAAAACCAGTACACGTACCCGCTGCTCCTTTGAGGTGGCAGCCCATGATCTCGGTATGGGGACCACATACCTTGATCCCTCCGGCTCCCAGATCGGAAAGAAAGAGAGCATCAAGGATACCGCAAGAGTTCTGGGAAGCATGTTCGAGGGAATCGAGTACCGCGGATACGGACAGGAGATTGTCGAGGAACTTGCGAAGTATGCCGGCGTTCCGGTGTGGAACGGTCTGACCAACGAGTATCATCCGACACAGATGCTGGCGGATATGCTCACCATTCGTGAACACTTCGGCAAACTCAAAGGTCTGAAGCTGGCCTACATGGGCGACGCCCGCTACAATATGGGCAACTCCTACATGATTTGCTGCGCGAAGCTTGGCATGCACTTCGTGGCCTGTGCGCCGGAGAAGTATTTCCCGAATCAGAAGCTCGTGGGCGAGTGCGAGAAATACGCAGCTGAGAGCGGCGGCTCCATCACTCTCACAGAGAATGCTATGGTGGGAACGAAAGACGCGGATATCATTTGTACCGACGTATGGGTTTCCATGGGTGAGCCGGATGAAGTCTGGGAGGAGAGAATCCATGATCTCAGCCCGTACAAGGTGACGAAGGAGATCATGGAGAATGCGGGAAGCCGCTCCATCTTCCTTCACTGCCTGCCTTCCTTCCACGATCTGGGAACCAGGATCGGCAAGGAGATCCACGAAAAGTTCGGACTTACCGATATGGAAGTTACCGATGAGGTCTTCGAGTCTGAGCAGTCCCTCGTGTTTGAAGAGGCAGAGAACAGAATGCATACCATCAAGGCGGTGATGGCGGCCACACTTGGCGCAGACCGCTGATACACAGGAACAGCTGTTTCTTAAGGAGATGGCTGTTCTTTTTGTGTGGCAACAAGCTGGAAATGAGGAATTACACTCGGTTATTTTTATTCGGTTCAAACCGACTCGGTCGCAACCGAATAAAAAAGTTAGTTCTATTGTGGTCTCTGGTGCTATTATGACAAAGAGTGTGATGGAATAGACACAATAATCTGATAGAACAAAGAAAGTGCGTAAGAAATGAAAGACTTACTGGAACCTGAGAGAATCAAAGAGGCACTGACGGCGGAGGGCTATGAGATCCGTTATCTGCCGGAGGTGGACTCCACCAATGAGTGGGCGAAGCGGGAGGCAAAAGAGAAGGTGACGGATGGCCGGGTGTACCTGGCGGATTATCAGAGCGCCGGAAAAGGAAGCCGCGGAAGAGCGTGGGAGTCTCCAAGGGGGACGACGATCTCCATGAGCGTCGTGCTGGAGCCGAAGGTGACGCCGGAGAAACTCTCCATGATCACCCTGGTCATGGGAATGGCAGCGGCTGACGGAATCCGTGAAGTCTCCGGGATCGATACGAAGATCAAATGGCCCAACGATGTGGTGCACAATGGGAAAAAGCTCTGCGGTATTCTCACAGAAATGGGCGCAGGCTTTGGCTACCTGGTGGTTGGCATCGGCATCAATGTGAACACGGCAGAATTTCCGGAAGAACTCTCGGACAAAGCCACGTCTTTGTACCTGGAGACGGGGAGGCGTTTTTCAAGGAACGAAGTGGTCGCCGCGGTGTTGAACTACTTCCGGACGTACTACAGCCTCTTTGTCAAAGACGGGGATCTGACGTCTCTGGTGAACCGGTATCAGTCCATGCTGGCGAATAAAGATCAAAGGGTGCGCGTCCTGGATCAAAGGAATCCCTTCGAGGGAACCGCCCTGGGGATTGACAAGACGGGGGAGCTTTTGGTAAAAAGAGAAGACGACGGACAGGTGGTGAAGATTTTTGCCGGAGAGGTATCGGTCAGGGGAATCTACGGATATGTCTGAGGCGGGTAGTGCCTCAATTCTTCACTCAATGCCGCGGGGCAGGAAACTCGACTTCTATAAGTCGGGATAGCTGGCGAATTGTCGTGGACTTTCCGGATCCGGCTAATCCACGGAGAGAATCGGTTTGAACGATGGGAGCAGGAGCCTATGCTTCGCGCCGCTCCCGGACAGGAGAAAACAGTGAACAATAAAAACGAAGATATGATTGTGCTCTGCGGAGCAAATTCCTACGAGAAAAAATACTACTTTAACGATCAGTTCGGGATCCTTCCCCAGCGCATCAAAGATGAACTGCAGATTCTCTGTGTCAGCTTTACGGAGAAATGCGGAGGCATTTTTACGCTGGAATATGACGATGAGGGAAAACTGGAGATGAAGACAGAGGCGACGGAGAGCGACGTGATGTACGATGAGATCGGCGCCGGCCTGGAGGTGAAGAAGCTTCAGGAGACAAAGATGGATCTGTTTGAATCCATGGAACTCTTCTATAAAGTATTTGCAGGCGGTGGCATGTAATGAAGCCTGTCATGATCGGAAATGTAAAAATAGATGTGCCGCTGGCCTTAGGCCCCATGGCCGGCGTGACAGATCTGCCCTTCCGGCTTCTCTGCAGAGAACAGGGGGCGGGACTTGTCTACACAGAGATGGTGAGCGCAAAAGCGATTCTCTATAAGAACAGGAATACGGAAGCCCTGATGCAGATCGATCCGGGGGAGAGACCCGTCAGTCTCCAGCTCTTCGGAAGTGAACCGGAGATCGTGGCAGAGGCAGCGGCGCAAATCGAAGAGAGACCCTTCGATATCTTTGACTTCAATATGGGCTGTCCGGTGCCGAAGGTGGTGAACAATCACGAGGGTTCTGCTCTGATGAAGGATCCGAAACTGGCCGGAGAAATCATAGCTGCTGTTGTGAAGAGGGTACACAAGCCGGTAACGGTAAAAATCCGCAAAGGCTGGGACTGCCAGTCGGTGAATGCGGTGGAGGTGGCAAAGGTTCTCGAAGATGCCGGTGCAGCCGCCATTGCAGTTCACGGCAGAACCAGATCCCAGTATTATGCAGGCGAGGCGGACTGGGACGTGATCCGGCAGGTGAAAGAGGCCGTGAGTATACCTGTCTTCGGCAACGGAGATGTGGATTCTCCGGAGAAGGCGGCGGCTCTTGTAGAACAGACCGGCGTGGACGGCATCATGATTGCCCGGGGAGCGAGAGGGAATCCATGGCTCTTCGGAAGAGTGCGCAGATATCTGGAGGAGGGCATGATCCCGGAGAAACCCTCTCCGAAGGAAGTCTACGAGATGATCATGCGGCACATGAAGATGCTCACAGAATACAAGGGAGACTACACCGGCCTTCGGGAGATGCGCAAACACGTGGCCTGGTATACGACGGGCTTCCCGAACTCGGCCATGCTCCGGAAAAAAATTAACGAGACGGAGACCTTCGAGGCTGCGCAGGAATTACTGTACGAAGTACTTATGAAATAAATGAAAAAAGTTTAAAAAAAGTTGTTGACAATACCTTCGCCAGATGATAAAGTATCACTTGTCGCTGACGAAGAGCAACAACGAATCAGCCGACAAAACCTTATGAACATTGACAACTGAACAGTAAAACACATCCTCGAAAATTCAAAAAAACATTTTTGAACGATCGATGAGTATTCAACAATTTATTGTTAATACAAATCCTTTAAAACAGTAATAA
>JAIKXQ010000086.1 GCA_024684035.1 Eubacterium sp.
GCTTAAGAAATCTTCCTATAACAATCACTTTTCCATGTTTTATATTGGTACAATTATAACAAATGCACAAAGATAAGGCAATACACATTTCTTTTTTGTATATTTTATTCATTATCTTTTAAATTCTTCAGACGATTAGGGATTGGACAAACCCCAATGGACAATATTATGCCACAGTTCTGTGCATTTTGCACGTTATAAAAAAGATTCTCCACTATTATCTTCCAGTTTTTGCAATAAGATATTTGGACAAAGTCCAAATTTCTTCCATCAAAAAAGCTGCCGCGCATCCGCGCGACAGCCTTCTCTTAGCTTTCTTTCATCGAACAGCTCAGATATCGAAGCTTCCGATCTCCTCGCCGTTGTTGAGAACATAGTAAGCTTTGTTCTCTTCCGGTTTTACATATACTTTTACATCTTTAAGTCCGCTTGCTGCCTTGCCGGTTGCCTTCCAGGCCTCTTCAGCTCTCTTCACAAGCTCTGCATATACCACTTCTTTGCCTGCGTACTGAAGAACTACAGCTACACTTGCCTGTACCTGCTCGGATGCTGCCTTCTTAGGTGCTGCAGCTTTCTTAGGTGCTGCGGCTGCCTTCGGTGCTGCGGTTACTTTCGGAGCTGCGGCCTTCGGCTCTGCAACTGCCTTCGGTGCTGCTGCGGCTTTCTTTGCTGCCGGTTTTGCAGCCTCTGTCTTCTTCTCAGCAACAGTCTTTACTGCAACAGATGCTTTCTTTACATCTGCAGCTGCCTCTTTCACCTTCTTCTCAGCAACTTTTCCAACTGCCTTCTTTACTTCTGCCATTTTTCATTTCCTCCAAATTAATTAATAATAGGGTGATGATGAATCATGATAACAAGTGAATATTAGCAAAAGACTTATCCTCTTCTGAATAATCTTCTGATATTATTGTTAATATTAGGCTTTTCGATGAAATATTGCAAGCAATTGAAACATTTTCATCATTATTGATATTTCATATGTTATTTATGTCCCCGATATCGTCATTTTGACATGACAAATATTCCTGAAGTGCTTTCGCCAGGGCTCTGTTTTGGGGAAGTTCAAGGTCATGATCCAGTTCGAGAAGATCTTTTACGGCCGTTCCGGCTCTTCGCAACAGATCTTTGTCCCTGTAGATATCCGCGATCTGAAACAGCGCGATGCCGCTCTGGCGCACGCCGAAGAGATCGCCGGGTCCCCGAAGCTTCAAATCCTCCTCCGCGATGTAGAAACCGTCGTTGGAGTGATTCAGTATATCAAGTCTCTCGAAAGTTTCCTTTTTTCCGTCCCCCTGCATAAAAATACAGTAGGACTGTGCGTCCCCGCGGCCGACACGTCCCCGGAGCTGATGGAGCTGCGCCAGTCCGAAACGCTCCGCGTTCTCAATCATCATAACCGTGGCATTAGGTACATTGACGCCGACCTCAATGACGGTTGTAGAGACGAGAATCTTGATCTCTCCCCTGGCAAAGGCATCCATGATCTCCTGTTTCTCTTTCGGCCGCATCTGCCCGTGAAGAACTTCCACGGCAATCTCACTTCCGAAGACCTTCTTCAGTTTCTGCGCATACTCCGTCACGTTTTCACAGGATAATTCCTCATTTGGTTCTACCATCGGACAGATCACATAGACCTGATGTCCGGCCTCCACTTCTTTTCTCATGAACTTGTATGCAGTATCGCGATAAGAGGTATTTACTACGCAGTTCTTGATGGGAAGTCTGTGTGCCGGCATATCATTCAGTATCGAAATATCCAGATCCCCGTAGAGGATCATAGCCAGCGTTCTGGGAATCGGCGTGGCGCTCATAACCAGGACATTTGGCGGATAGCCTTTGCCCGCCAGAGCCTCTCTCTGCTTCACTCCGAAGCGATGCTGCTCGTCCGTGATCACAAGGCCGAGTTTCTCATATTCGACGTTCTCCTGAATCAGGGCGTGGGTGCCGATGATCGCCCGGGTCTTGCCGGAGGATATTTGTTCGTAGATTTCCCGCTTTTCTTTTGCGGTACAGCTTCCCCGAAGGAGAACCGGACACAGATCCGTGATCCCGTTTTTCTCCAGAAGCTCTGTAAACGCCTGATAGTGCTGGACAGCCAGTACCTCAGTGGGAACCATGAGGGCGCTCTGAAAACCGTTCTCATAGGCCATAATCATAGCCAGAAAGGCGAGGATGGTCTTACCGCTTCCCACATCTCCCTGCACCAGCCGGTTCATCAGTCGTTTGGAGGCCAGATCCTTCTCAATCTCTCCCCAGACCGCCTGCTGGGCTCCTGTGAGTTTGTAGGGAAGGGAGGCGATCACATCCTCCGTCTCCCAGACCTCCCGCATGGGAAAGTGGTTCTCCGTCGTATCGTTGATCGCACGCAGCCTCTCCACGCCCAGAAGGAAGAAGAAAAATTCCTCGAAGGCCAGTCTGTTGCGTGCCACAAGGAGTTTTTCACTGCTCTCCGGAAAATGAATCTGGCTCCTGGCAAAGTTAATCTCGCAGAGCCCTTCCGCTTCACGCACGGTATCCGGCAGAATCTCTTCTTCTGTCCTCTGCATCTCCAGAATCTGCGTGACGGCCTTTCGAACCATATTGTTGGTGAGCCCTGCCGTCAGCGGATAGATCGGGAGCATCTGGCCGGTCAGCTTCATGTACTCCTCCCTGGTGTACATCTGGGGGTGTTCCATGATCTTCCGGCCACCCTTTGCGATTACCGGCCCGCGAAAGACATAGTATACGCCGGTCTTGATGGTATTCCTAAGGAAGGGCATGTGAAACCAGTTCACCTGCAGGGTTCCCGTCTCATCCTGCAGATTCAGAATGGTGATGGATTTCTTTCCGAAGGTGCGTACCACCGGCCTCGATGTAACCTTCGCCACCACCGCGTTCTTTATATCCGCCACGCAGCGCCCCACGGGCACCGGTTCTTCGAAGGAATCGTATTCCCGCGGATAGTAGCGGATCAGATCGCGAAGGTTCATGATTCCCGCACGGTGGAAGGCTTCTTCGGTTTTCTGTCCGATTCCCTTGAGGTTGCGCAGGGAATCGGGAGCTGTCTTTTTTGCAGACATATGCGTCTCCTCCTTATCTTTGCGGCGGATGACAGAGCATACACGCGAACACGTCGCGCTTCGGTCTCCGCTCCGCTACGGTCGGTGCTAAACGAACGTCCCCCGGACGTTCAGCACCTCCGCTTCCAAGTGTTCGCTTAGCATGGCTCTGTCCCCGCCGCGTGAAAAGATCGCAGACTTGCGAAAGGGGCAAAGTCATACAGCACGAACGATAGGAAGCTGAGGCAGGAAGCGCGAGCATAGCGCAGGTGCTGGAGGCATGAGAGCACAACGTGCTCGATTTTGCCGAAAGCAGCTGCAAATAGGCGGCGGAGCGCTGACAACGAAGCGACGTGTGAGTGTGTATGCTTTGCCCCTTTTCGCGCATTACGTTTTCCGTTTTTTCT
Organism: Eubacterium sp.; assembly: GCA_024684035.1. Taxonomy (GTDB): domain Bacteria; phylum Bacillota; class Clostridia; order Lachnospirales; family Lachnospiraceae; genus Bilifractor. Next base: position 3,446 of record JAIKXQ010000086.1, read on the forward strand.
GATACAGATTCACAGAACATTTTCCTGTGAGCCAAAAATACCGTATCAGAAACAAGCTCCGCGTTTCCGATACGGTAAATCTAAGGTCTTATTGTTTTGATTCAGCCACTATCACTCTACGGAGATCACGCAGTAGTACACGGGCTGTCCGCCGTTGTTTACTTCTACATCGCAGCCGGAGTATTTCTCCTGGATCTGCTGTGCGAGCCGGTTGGCGTTCTCCTCGGAGTAGTCCTTGCCGAAGTAG
>JAIKXQ010000104.1 GCA_024684035.1 Eubacterium sp.
GGTTGCAGATATTCATCGGCATCCAGAACCAGATTGTAATCTGCCGCCCCGTCTGTATCCGATTTCTCAAGAGCAAAATTTCTCGCCGCGGAGAAATCGTCCTGCCATTCATAATCATACAGGCGCAGGGTTCCTCCCGCGTGACGATTCCCGATTCTTTTTACGATGTCTTTTGTCCGGTCGGTGGAACCGGTATCTACGATCACCATATCATTGACAAGAGGAGCGACAGCCGAAAGACTTCTCTCGATACTGCGCTCCTCGTTTTTTACAATCATTACAAGATTAATCTTCATAGGATAATCCTTATCAGACTCTCTTTATCCCCTGCACATTGCTGGTTCGCACGGTAGTCGTCCTGGCCTGCTGGTTCTTCACATGAGCCTTCATATCCTCAGCACGACCCTGTCCTTCTCTGGATTTCACACCCGCATCCCTCAGAACATCATCTGGGGACTTCGGATACACAACCGCCGGATCGATACCCATCGCCTTAGCTTCGCTCTGCTGCTTCCTCCTGACAGCTTCCGCATACTTCGGATCCTGTGCCAGTGCATCTGCGCGAAGCCTGCGGAGACGCTCCTCCATATCTCTCTTGAGAATCTCTTCCCGACGCCGGATTTCCTCGGCATTCGCCTGATTCCTAAGGGTCTTGAATACGTATCCTCTGACTGCCAGCTCTCCTCCGGTTGTCATGCCGATGAAGCAACAACCATAATGAATACCCATTTCATCCGTCTCTCGCCTGTGGAGGATTCTCACACTGAAGGGACGCTCAAGGGTTCGGAAAGCGTAGGTGAAGAAGAGGACATCTCCCATCTCAAGTTCCTGCTTTGTGACGAGCTGGATACCGCCTGCACTGATATTGACGATGGTTCCCTTAAATTCACCGGCAAGATCCGATGTGAAGGTAAGAGGGATATTTACATCCGCCCGCACATCCAAATGCCGCTGTGTGATCTTCGTCACGTCGTTAATCTTGCATCTGCCGACCCAGTGTTCTCCTTCCTGTGCTTCCATATCGATCTTCTTGCGCCGATCTTCTTCACCACTGACCGGATCGGGAGCCGGAATGATTTCCCGGATAATGACTTCACACTCTGTCCGCAGGATACCCATGGCATCATCAAAAAAATCCACCCTGGTCCCGAACTGTGTGCCATAGCCGTCGTATTCCTTAAAATACAAAGTCGTATGCTCCTCTGTATTCACAACACGAACGAGCCAGCTGTCACCGGCCGGTGTGTAAAGTTTTCCTTTTGTACAACATTTGAGTATTTTGCTCATAGTGTAACTCCCTCACATATGTAAGAATTGAGGCGACTATTCGTATGTCTCGTGTCCGCAGCAGCCCTCTCAGAATAAGTCTTATGTCGAATGAAAATCCATAGTTCCAAGATCGGAAGTACTGTTCATCAACAATTGCATCCTCAACATCTCAACGATGTTCCGGTAATTACTGTTGTCAACAGATGGATACACCCCGTATCCGGATGCCGTCCGCATCCCGAAGGTGGGGTTCATGTTGGCATTTATATTCTGAACGTACGCGTCTGACGTATTATAAATATCATTCTCGGAGGATCCCTGTTCCCTCAGCTTCTCCTTGACTCCATCCACATATACCTGAGCGAATGGCGGAACGCCACCGTACTTGGCCACATTTCCCTCACCTGCATTGTATGCCGACAGGGTTAGATCAAGGTCACCGTTATATTTCTCAAGCAACTGCTTGAGCAGCTTCGCGCCTCCCATAATATTCTGTTCGGCATTGTAGGAATCTGTGACGCCCAGCGACGCCGCAGTTCCCGGCATCAGCTGCATCACACCCACAGCTCCGGCATAGGAGACTGCATCAGCCCGAAAACTCGACTCATGCTTTGCCACTGCTTTCAGGAACTTCGTAGAGAGACCGTAGGTCTGGGAAGCTTTCCGGAAATACTGCTCCATTTCTTCACTTCCGCTGTAGTACTCGGTTCCGGACGAAGAGCCGGTGGCACTTCCAAGAGAAGAACCGATCATGCTGAACAGGTTTCCGACACCGGCATTCTGTGCCATGGTCCAAAGTGCATTGGACGATGAGTAAAGATCCGTCACTTCCGACAATGTCTCTTCTTCATCCTCCACTGTCGCATCCTCCTCAGCAGCGCGAGCCTCTTCTTCGGCCGCTTTCCGGACAGCAAGATCCCGTCGTTTCTCTTTGAGGCTCTCGATCTGAGCCACTTTCAGCGCATTATCAAAAACAGAATTGCCCGTTGTCCTGCTTTGACGAATCCCGGTGTTGCTTCGAAGGTCTGTCAGGTATGACTCTGTAACATCACTTACTCTGTTCAACGCTACGTTCCTCCTCTGAATGCAGCTTTCAAGGTCGCTGCTCCCGCTGTCTTATTCGGTTACTATTCGAATTCTTATTCGATTACTTTTCACTTTTCTCATCTTTTTTGTCTTTGCTCTTTGACTCCCCGGTGAAGCCAAGGAAATAGACATAAATCTCCACAATGGCCTGAAAGAGTTCTTCCGGGATCTCCTTGCCCAGCTTGAGCTGCGTGAGCAGGGATGCAAGAGAATCATCCTCGTATACCGGAACTCCGGCTTTCATGGCGGTCTCGGTGATCTTCTCTGCCATATAGCCCATGCCGGACGCGACGATCACAGGAGCCCCGTTCTTCTCCGGATCATATCGCAAGGCCGCAGCCTTCTGCTGCATCAGCTTCTCAAACTCTGACATTGATTCCCCTTTCGCTCTCCCTGATCTCCGGAAAGACTTCCTGCACGCCGATCTCACGAACCTTCGGCGACATCGTCACATTGGCCATAAGGCCGTTCCTCTTCATGATGTCCTTCACGGTAGCTTCGATCTTCTTCGGATTCTCCTTCACCGTATCCGGAACAAAGAGCTGCATGTCGATATTCTTATTCTTCAACTGGGCGATCAAATCGAAACCTCCCAGAGACTCTATATTAAACTTCAGGAACAGCTTCACCTTCTTCACTGTTCCGGTTGAATTGTCATTGCTCTTGTCCGCATCCGGATCCACCCACATCTCAGACATCACGTTCTTGTTCTGATAGCGGAAAGGAATGAGCATATGAAGGATCGGCATGTATACGCTCTCATTCATGAGAAGGCTGTTCAACACCTGATAATACCGATCGATACTCTCTGCTCCGGTCTTTCCCTGGGTTCCCTTCAGCAACAGCTCCGAAAACTGATCGGAAAACGCATTCGTCTGGATCTGCGACTTCAGCTGCGTAAGCTTGTCCACCAGCTCATGCTCCGGATCCCCTTCAAACATCATCCGGAAATCGCCGTTCCGGCTCATCTTCCGGAACGTCTCGACCATCTCCTTCTCGCTGCCTTCTTCGTACTTGATGGCATAAAGCGTGAACATCACGGCCGCCTTACGGATCGGTCCGTAGTCATGGGTCTTCGCCACGTATTTCGAGAGGAAGGGGATGATATCATTATTGATAATCTGTGTATTCTCCTCTGTATCCCCGTTGGTCGCCTCCCAATTGATCTTACCAAGCAGTTCTTCGAACTCTCCCCGGTAGGATTTCATCATAAGGTTGGTGGCGTCCTGCCCCAGCGTCTTCATCTGATTCAGCAGATGCGTACCTGCAGAATAGCTGTTGTAGCTCTTTATAAAGGAAAGAATGGCGTTCTGGTAGTTCTCGGAGATCTTGCTCCCGAGAATCTGCCTGAGTCCGTCAAAAAACTCTCCGGTATACTTCATCTGCCCGCCGGCCTGCGACTGCAGGTAATTCATAAGCTGTTCCGGATCCTCCATGGTAATCGTCGCATAGAGTTCCTGAATCGCCGCAGAGAGCTCGGCATCACCGGACTTAAGGAGCATCTCGCCGTCACGAAACAACAGCTCGCCCAACTGCTGTGCCAGCTGGTTGCTGCCCTGCATCTTCTGGATAAACGCGACATAATTGCTCTCAAAATCCGCAACCTGCCCGGACAGTTCTTCCTTCGATAATCCCGCCTCAGCGGTATTCGGAAGCTGACCGCCGCCTTTGACCCGGCCCGCTCCTCCGACCTGCGTCCCGTTCCCTATGCCCGGCCGGATCGCCGGGTTATTGCCGGCGCTTACTTCTGTCGATGTCACCTGTAATATATTAGCCATTAGTTCTCCCATCCATATGACATAATATACGGGCACACTGATCCCCGTCCCAGAATCCTATATGGACAATATCGACTTATAGGACATGACTATAAGTACATCAGTATGATTTCTTCATACTATTACAACTTTTAAAAAAAAAACTTTATATCCAGCCATTAGTAGCCGATAATACAAATGAATTCATACAAGAATTCACTTCTAAATTCCTCAACAGGTATATTCAGGGACGTTTATCTTTGAGATTTGAAGTAAAACCCCCTGAGATTTTATAGATATTATAGATTGTACACCATTTTTCGAAACAAGACTTAATGATTTATAGAATCACAGGCATCAACAAGTCATACCTAAAGTAACTTGCAACACCAAGGAGGGCCTATGAGTATCAGCTTTAACCCGAACGACCGAATTCATTCTGTGCAGAGTTTCCAGCATAGCTTCGAGGCGAAGCACGCTGCCAGCGCCGCACAGACAACCGACTCTGCGAAGACCGCGACCTACTATGACAAGGTCAGCATCTCGAACAGGGAGACGATTCCGGACGACAAGAGCTTTGCCGCTATCCTCGCAAAGAAAACTGCCGCAGCCGTAAAGCAGGGAGTCAGCTCCGAGAAGGTTGCAGAAATTCGTCAGAAAGTTCAAACAGGCGAGTATCACGTAGATTCTACGCGAATCGCTGAACATATGCTTGGTTACAAAAAGTAATTATTCTCGCTGATCACGCCTAAACAACGCCTCCTCGCAGGGCGTTGTTTGTTTTTAAGGAGATTACTTTATGAAAAAGAACCCTGAAGCATTTGAATCTTACCTCAGCACCATGTCACAGCTCACGGCTTCTCTCCGTAAGCTTCGCAGTACAGAAGACAATATGACCGAAGCAGCTTCGACCAACCATCCCGAACAGTTGGATGCCATCGTCAAGAGCGCTCAGCCCGAGCTGCTTCATTTCCGCGGCCTCGATCAGAAGCGCTCGCATTGCGAGAAGGAACTGGGAATCGAAGGTCTCGGGCTCGAGGATGTCATCTCCGAATGCGATGGGGATCAGAGTGATCGCCTGAAACCGGTTCTTTCGGAGTTGCTCCGAGAGCTTAAATTATTCCAGGAATCTCATGACAACGCGGATCGCATTATGAAGATCCGCCTTCTTGATGTTAACATAGCGCTGCAGGATCTCCCTCAGAAGCCTGTGGCCTTTCACGACACACTTGCCTAAGGGAGGTAAACGCCATGATCCGAGCTACGTTTGCCGGTTTCACCACGGCATTGTCTTCGCTCCGCGCGAACTCAAAGAAGCTGGATGTTACCGGACAGAATCTGGCAAATATGACCACGGAGGGTTATACACGTCAGGAAATCAAGACTTCCAGTCTGAACTATGAGAACCCCACCAGTTTTTACCTGAATGAAAACGACGTCAACGTTGGTTTCGGCGTATCCATCGACCGCATGGCTCAACTCCGGGATCAGTTCCTTGACACACAATACCGCACCCAGAACGCGAAGCTTGGTTACAACGAGACCATCTCCGCTTCTTTGGATGCGCTTTCCGGCCTTCTGGATGAGACAAAGCAGGATGCCATTCATGCCTCCTTTGACAAAGTTCAGGAAGCCCTCACAGAGATGCAGGATCCTTCCAAGGTCAACGACCCCGTCTACGAAGGTGAGCTTCGCTCCCGAATGCAGGCCACGGCAAATCTCTTCAATCAGGCCGCCCTCAATATCGAGGATTCCATGAGGAACGAATACTGTAATATCGACGGAGCCGGCAGTTCCGAGAACGGCTACGTAGACAAGATCAATCAGCTTCTCTCCCAGATCGGTGAGCTGAATGTCGACATCAAGCGGAATCAAATGCTGGGAAATCCCGCTCTGGAGCTGCAGGATCAGCGTAATCTCGCCATCGATGAACTCTCCAAGATCATCCCCATCGAGGTCAGCTACTTCACGGAGAAATATGAGGTGACCGAAAACGGAGAGACCGTTGTCCGTGACCACGGTCTGAATTATGACAGCTACGGAAACCCCACCGGTAAATCCGGCTTCCCGGAGGATCTGAAGATTGACCTGCTCTACACAACGACCGATACCACTGGAAAGAATCCGGTAACCCAGCGCATCACTCTGGTCAATGGTTCCGACACCCCCCGTGATAATGACGGAAACAAAGTTGCAAACTATGGCTCTGTGATGGTTCAGGTCGACGGAAACGACGCCTACGATCAGTACGGCAACCGTAAAGCAACCTACAACGGCAAAAGAGATCCTGACACCGGCGAGGTACAGCAGGTACAGATTGTATTCAATCAGGCGAAAAGCTATCATGTCTATGATAATGGCCTGGATTCCAATATGAATTCTGCCGTCGGCCAAACAACCGCAACCTCTGTCAAGACTGATAATCACGTTGAGAGAGACGCAAGCGGAAACATCACGAATTTTTCCACCACTCGCCTCGGCGGTGGCTCCCTGCAGGCCAGCTTGGATATGCTCTGCGACAGCACCAGCAGTCTGAACAATGATAGTATTTACCGTAGCTATGATTACTACATGAAACGGTTGGATGTCCTTGCCAATACCTTTGCTCTCGATATGAATCGCTTCAACCAGATGGGTGTAAACAACACGTATGATAATACTCATACGAATACAGTAATGATCGGAGGTACTGCTGTGGACTGCAGCACTCTGACGGCAGATCAGCTGACCGAACTCTCCAAAGGAACGTATAACTCTACAGACCCCAATGGTTTCAAGAGCCGTGATTTCCTCCTTCTAGTGAATTCCGGAGCAAGCAATGCCGCCGACGCCCAGAGCGCCAGCAATATCACAGCTGCGAACATCAGCGTCTCCAAGAGCTGGGTCAACGGCACGACACACATCGGTACCTACGGAGATCCCAACGAAGGAAACAGCAGTACCGATACTGCCCTGAATATGCTGGAGGCCATGGTCTCCACCCATGCATCCATCGGTTACAAGACCTACTCCAATGAGATCAACAGTATCTCGACCTATCTGGCCAACGATGCATACAACAACGAGAATTCCCTCAAATCCAACGAGGTCATTCTCGACGGCATCTCTTCCGCCAAGGATCAGATTTCCGGTGTCAGTCTGGATGAAGAGGCGGCTAATATGATGAGCTACGTTACTTCCTACAATGCCGCAGCCCGCCTGATGACAACCATCGACGAGACTCTCCAGACCCTGCTGAACATCAAGTCATAAACTTATGCGCCGATACTCCCCAGAGGGGTATCCGATGATTCATATCAAACGAATACTTAGAGGGCTGTCGTGCAAGGTACGAAAGCCCTTTTCTTATGCGAAACACTTATGAAAACTATGTTTTCTGCCGATATAATCGTGAGAGCAAATAGAGCAATACAGGCAGTTTTGTCTTAAAATAAGGAGCTTTACCATGAGAATCACAAGTGCAACCTACTACAAAGAATATGCGAAATCCGTTCAGCAGCTTCATTCCGATCTGAACACTACGATGCAGCAGGTTGAGACCGGGCGCAAATACTCGTCAGCGAAGGAGAGCCCTCTTGCGTATTACAGCGGCAAGAAGCTGGACAATCTTTACAACGATGCAGAAACAAAAGATACGATGATCTCTGACGTCAAAAACCGTCTCTACCAACAGGAGCAGGGTGCTCTTGCGATCCAGACGGATATGCGTACGATCAGTGCGAACCTGTTGAAGATGCAGAACGACAGTTCCAACGGACAGGAAACCACCATTGACACGTATACGAAGGACTTTGAGCAGAGACTTCAGTCCATTGCGAATACTCTGAATTTCACCTATGAGAACTTCTATGTATTCGGCGGAAACGACGCCACCACCGTTCCCTTCACCCTTGACCCCGGTGTTGAAGGCGGTGATGCAGACAATCTCTCATATACCTTGAACTTCTCACACAAGTTCCCGGGTGAATCCGATATAATCACGACAATGTCGATGAAGTACACCGTCGCGATGAAAGACTCAGCCGACGGCACTGTGAAGAAAGGTGATATCCAGATCGCTTATTCCGGCAAACGTGAAACCTACAATGCCGACGGCAAAGTGACTGATACAAAAGAACTGGATAGTGATGCTACTCTTAATTACATTCTCCGGGCCATGGAAGAAGAAGGCCGCATGAGCCTTGGTTACGGAAGTCTGGAGAACCGGGAGACTCTTCCGGATACTTTCACCGGCGGTCTGAACATGCTGACCAATATCTCCGCCGACGGTCTGAAAGCCATGGTTAAGAAAAGCGGTGCGCAGGCTGCCAAGGACGAGATCACCCGCCAGCTGAAACAGACCCCCATTGCTCTCACAGCAAAAGCTATTATCACAAGTACCCGGCTGATCAATGCAAAGGCTATGCACAACGGCGACGCCGAACGCAAGACGAAGGTTCAATACACCAATGATATCGCCGATGTCATCGGCAAGTGGGATGCATGCGAGCAGCGGGTCAGCAGTACTTACCGGGAGCTCGGTATGAAGCAGGCATTCCTTGAGGATACCAAGACCAAGCTCGGAATTGTAAAAGACACCTTACAGAAGCAGTACGATGATAAGCTCGGCGTAGATCAATACCAGGCAATTACGAAGATGTATTCACAGCAGTATGCTTACCAGGCAGCACTGAAAGTAGGTTCCAACCTTATGCAGTCCTCTCTTTTTGACTTCGTAAAATAAATCCATTTGAATAAGAGGTGTAAGTATGTTAACGTTAGAAACAAAAGAATACGGTACTTTGGAGTATGCACCTGAAGACATCATGCACTATCCGGACGGACTTTTCGGTTTCCCTGATTTACATGATTACATTCCCCTTTGCTTAAATGAAGAGGAAGACAACACGCTTTTGGTTCTGCAGTCCGTCGATGAAGCATCCATAGGTTTTGTCGTTATCAATCCCTATGCTCTTGATCCTGACTATACTCCATATCTCACACCGGAAGAGCTTCAGTATCTCGGTGTAGAATCTGAGCAGGATCTGACGTTCTACGTTATCTGTGTTCTACATGAAAACTATCTGGATAATACTGTGAATCTGAAATGCCCTTTGGTCGTAAATCCTGAGACTCGCCGCGGTATGCAGGTGATTCTCAGCAGTTCCGATTATGATTTCAGACATAAACTTTCAGATTTTTCAAATATTTTAGGAGAGGATACAGAGCATGCTGATACTGAGACGAAAGAAAAATGAAAGCATCCTGATAAATGATGACATTCGGATTACCGTAGTTGAATGTGCGGCCGATGGTGTTCGTATCGCCATCGACGCCCCAAAGCAGGTATCCATTCTCCGCGAGGAATTATCGAAAGCCGAGACAGAGAACAAACAGTCTCTTGCCCCTGGCTACAACGCCGTTGCAAGCCTGCAGAACAGCCTCCTCGGAAGCATCCGTGGAAAGAATGCAGACTCCCGTAAACAGGCTGAAAAATGATTCCGTAAGCTTTCGGAGATTGAATATAAGAAAACTCTATCCCCCTTATTTTGTGATACTTTTATGCTCAACAACTTAAGATCACAAAGTTCAAGAACAAACAAAAGAAAGCTCATCCTCTGCGGATGAGCTTTCTTTTGTTTGTCTTCATTTACTATTCTCTACCTATGATTAGCTGTTTGTACCAGTTCTTATTTACTGCTCTTCACACTTCCTATACGTCCTGCTCATTCTTCCTTACGCCGGTATTCGTCCGGCATTTCCTCTGTCTTCCAGAGGTCGAATCTCTCCATCATATTAACGTTCTGACGGGTTGGATCGTTTACAGGGATGATCGATGAAGCAATGGCGTCCCGCTTCTCCTGAAGGAGCTCGTAGGTCTGCAGATCCTCGTTCTCCGGAATTGCGCTGTGGTAAACCGCCACGACGTGCTGATCATACTCATTCTTTTCATCCATATGGGTGAGCATACCCAGATAGTAACCGTTGTCTTTCCTAGCCTCAATGGCTGCATTGGTATCATCGCTGAAGAGCAGAATATCCATGATCGGAAGTGCCTCTGCTCCCCTGCCCTTCGGCTGCATCATGATACTGATTTTGTACTCGTCCGGATTCTTCTCATAGCTGTGGAGCTGTGACCGGCTGTAATCCTCTTTCATCTTGCTGCAGACGATCTTGCCGTGATACCGCCAGGCATCCGGCAATGTAAACGTGTAGTAAGGAGTGGATACGACAATACCATAGACTCTGGACTCGCAGGTAACGTTCCCTTCAATGCGGATACCGGCATCGCTCCTATCGTCCTCTCCGTTCTTCTTCACGCCGAAGACCTTGCCCAGGAAGCCGCCTGTGCGGGCTTTCTCGGCTCTTTTGGCCTCGCGCTTCCTCTGCTTCTCTGCTTCCTTTGCCTCCTTCTCACGAGCCTTAGCGATGGCCTGACGGAGCTCCAGAGCCTGCTCCATCTCGCTGTCTACGCCGCTGAGGCCGTTCGACAGGATCCTGCTTTCTATCTCATCGTAAACCCTCAGGCTGTCCTTTGGCACCTGCAGGAAATCGTCATCCCGCTTGCCGAACCACATTGCCGCAATCTGCAGGAGCCCCTCGGCCAGCTGGTCGATTTTCATCTTCTTGAATTTCTCTGTCACAATGCCCATATCCATATCTTCACGGTATCCGCGATACATGAGATAGGTATCGAGCAAATGCCGGATCGTCACCAGATCACAGCAATACAGATAAATTGTCTCAGTCATCTTGAAGACGTAGTTGTACTCCATGGAAAGTGCACTGATCCCCTTGAACTGCGGATCAAGATATGCACCTGCGATGAGTCTCCTCATGCTTTGCTGAAGGAATTCAGTCTCAACCGGAATATTGTAATACAGTTGGATCGTGAAACCGGAAGCCTTGACCATATGCTCCCCGAAACCGGAATAAAACGCATCCGTCTCATATCCGTTATCGATGAGATATCCCTTGGCCCGGTCATAATCCTCCTCACTGAATAAAAGCCTCAGCGAAGAGTTCGATGCTGTCTCCGGAATCTCATAGAACTCACGAATCGACGTCGATTCCAGAATCACGCACTGCACATCGTTGGCATCAAGCATACCGAGAATCGTCGCTTCTTCGGACGCATAGATATCGTTGTATCTGAGCGCCTGCTGATAGCGACGATAAAACCTCTCCTTCCATGCCTCATCCATCTTCGTGGATGAGCCGAGAATTCCGAGATATACAATATTCGCCGTGCTGTGATAATCCGCAAGCCTGTACAGCCGCTCCCAGCTCAGTCTCTTATTGTACATAGGGAATGTCTCGTCCTGTCTGATGATGCCTCCGATTACACTAACCAAAAAACGACCCTCATAAATATTCCGATTCATCCACAATACCCTCTATGTCTCGATTATGCGAATCCGTCAGTACATATATATCATAGTGGAAGAACAAAGTCCGCAAGCGGACTTCGACTCCCCATCCCCTCAATCCTGAGGGGAGCGCAGCAGGACTTTGGCGCGCGAGCAGAATCGCGTAGCGCTCTTCCCTTCTGCGAGCTGCGCATCCCGCGGAGCGTTTTGTCTCATGGGAAATTCGGAGGAATTTCCTATGAGACAAGAATAGTTCGTTCCGATCCCTTCACACATTTCTAACGCACTTCCGTGAGCCCGGGAATGTATGATATACACATATACAGAATGGCACAGCAATAGTTCTCCCCTGTCGGGGATTCAAATCACCGTGCCATTATATTCCTCAGTCTTATACGGATTTCTCCTCCAGTTTGGTATAATACGATTCACCACGAGCCGTACGTATATTGATCATCTTATCCTTCTGTTTGATCTCCTCGATGATCGCGTGCATCTTCCTTCTGATGTCAAAGATCTGCCGCTCTTCTTCTGACCAGGGTTCCTCGGTCTCCGGATCTGATCTCAGCAGATGCCTCATAACCGCGGCAGAATGCGAGTCCTTCTCGCCGAGAAGCATAAGTGTCTCCCAGTTCCCGGCACAGAATTCCAGCTGATCCTGACGCATCTGAAGGATGAGATCCATGGATACCTGATCCTGTCGATCGCACGCCTCGCCTAAATCATCAGTAAGTTTTTTAATCTCTTTGATAATATTATACCGTCTCCAGACAAGAATTGCTATATCCTCTATATTCAGATTTTCACTGTTACTGCCCTTTACAGCAGTAACAGCCTGTACTTTTGATACAGGCTGTATACTATCTTTTTTCATTTATGTGCCCTCAGACTACCACGGTGTTCTCCTGAATGAAATGAGTTGCAGTTGATCGTCTACTAGCTTCTTCAAATCCATCACGAAGATTTGAGATAATCTCAATGATCTGTGGAATCTCATCTTTGCGTCTCTCACGACCGGCGAGCAGACGGCCTACATCGAACTGGATGTAATCATAGATTCTTCTGAGTTCCCTACTGATCGGCTGGTCAAGATCCAGAGTATTAACGAGGTAACGGATGATCTTCGTGAAATAGTTCAGCTGCTTTTCATACTCGTCGTAGTCTTTATCGTCAAGAGCCATCCCTGCTCTCTTCATATCCTTGATTGCCTCGTCGTAAACCATGATGAGGAGCTCGCCCTGACTCATGGACTCTACACTCTGGTTCTTATATTTCTGATATGGATTCATTGGTCTAATCTCCTATATTCCAATTCATGTACATACGCGTGTACATCGTGTGTGCTCACCTTCGCTCCTTATATATATATCGGTTTCTCCGAACCGGTTTATAAGAAATTAAACACAAAACCTATCTGTAAAAACTGTTAATTGTGACTGTTTCTGAACTTAGTTACGGACATCAGAACTGATCTGAACAGATATTCGAACCGGCATCAGTAGTAAATACTGTCGAGAACCGAAGACTGTGTATTCCACTTGCTGATGACATCCTCAAGACCGCTGAACTGCTTAATGTAGCGATCCTGCTGGGTCTTCAGAAGCTTCTGGAGATTCTCGATCTGTGTGTTCATATCCTTGATCTGCTTGTAGATATTGTTCTTCAGAGACATGAGCGGAATCTTGGAGGATCCGGCCTCTTCTACCAGCTTGCCGTAAGAGTTACCGTTTCTGGTGGCAAATCTCGTTGCGTATGGTGTCAGGGTATCCTCGATGGTCTGTGCAAGTCCCTTCTTATCTCCGTCTCCGGCGAGAAGCTTGGATACAAGTTCCGGCTGCGTCTCCATCGCGGATTTGAATTTCTCCTCGTCAAACTTGATCTGTCCGCCATCCTGATAATCATCGGAGAAGGTAATTCCGATGGTCTCGAAGTCCTTGTAATCATAACCGCTAGACAACAGTTTCGCGAATACAGACTGAAGATCGTTACTCATATCGCGGATAACGCTGGAGTCATAGAGAAGACCCTTCTTGGCTTTCTCGTTCCAGTTCTCGATCTGCTTCTCCTTCATCTCACTTTCTTGAGCTTCTGTCAGAGGCTTGTAGGAGCGATCCGGTCTGTTTCGGATCTGATCATTGACAAGCGTAGCGATCTCATTGAATCCCTCGATGAATTTCTTAACTTTCTCGGTTACTCCGTCCACATCCGCTTTCGAAGAGAACTTAACACTCATAGAGCTGTCGATGGTATCTGTCAAAGTACCGTTAGAATCCTTTACGTAACCAAAGGTTCCGCTGACTGTTACAGACAGGCCGTCGAGGTCAAAGGTATTCGTACTGCTGCTCACCGTCTGGGTGACGCCGTTTCCGTAGCTGTAAGTAAGCTGCGCATCCTCACCGTCATTGAACTGAGCACCCTCGCCTCCAAAGATGGTGCTGGCAGCGCCCGTTCCCAGAGTGATGGTACGTCCGGATCCTGTGTTGCTGGCAATCAGGGCAAACTGATTGGTTCCACTCATGTAGGTCGCCTTTACGCCCAGACTCTCTGTATCATTGATCTTCGTCAAAAGTTCACCAACAGTCATGGAGGATGTCAGACCGGTTACCGCATTTCCGTTAATGGAAAAATTGGAAAGCAGATCATCCAATTCTGTTTCTGTCATCTCAGCGCCAAAGCCAAGCTTCTCTCTGTTTTCATAGATACTTCCGGAGAGGTTGACTCTCGTAGACTCATTCTCAGAAATTCCGAGGTTCGAGCGAAGCTCCGCATCACTGGATGTGATCATGAGGTTCGTCTTACCATCTTGAGGGGCGAAGGAGATATTTCCGTCGTCATCCGCCTCCACCTTGATCTTATTTTCACCGAAAGCAGTGTTGATCTTCTGCTGAATTATCGATTTGATCTTGTCTGCCCTCTGATCCACATCCAATGCGAGAACTTCATCCTTGTCAGAGGAGGTAAGCAACGTGATGGTATTAGACTCTCCGGCAAACTTGATGGTCAGCTTCTTGTCCTCAAGATAGTTCGCCCAATCCTCGTCCTGTACACTGGTCTCTGAGAACTTTTTATCATTGGCAGCAACATTATTGTTGTAAGCCGAGAACGTGATGCCTTCTTTTTTGTCAGTTTCCGAAAGGGAACTTACATCAACACCGAGAGAAGAAAGAATATCATCATCCGCAGTGATCTTGTAGGTCTCTGAACTACTGGTCTGGTCATGGCCATCCTTGTCTACCGCCCGGAGGCTCAGCTTATCATTCACAGAATCATACGCGAATTCAAGGGTCAGATCATTATTGCCTACGGTGGCACCATTCTGCTTGATCGCCTTATTCAGCTGTTCTACCAGCTTTTCCTTATCCTCCATTGTATAATCGATGGAAATCGACTTTCCGGTCTCCTCATCCTGATAGGAAGCGGGGAACGTAAAGGATCCATCCGTGACAAAGGAATTCGATGTCGTATCGTAATGACCGAATTTCAGCTTCGATGTACCGGCAATAATTGTCGAACTCGTCGCCTTATTATTCAGGTTCATTGTCGTTGTAATGGCTGCATCTGTGTTCTTAGCTCCGGAAACTACGGAGGCAGCTGTCGCCAACTTCTTCACACCCATGATATTGATGTAATCCGTCATATCCGAGATACCGGAAGCCTTAACATACTTGGTGGCATTGTCGTCGCCTTCAGCCGTCAGTATGCTCTTCTCGTAGAGATCCGCATCCTTGATAGATCCTCCGGAAGAGAAAGTAAGGTAATCATCCTCAAGGGAGATGACCTTATCTGTGATATTCTGATAAGCTTCCTGCTGCCATTCCTTCTTTGTGATGGACTGCTTCTGCTCTGTGATCTTATTGGTCGTGCTCTTCGTGAGCTGCTCAATCAAATCGTCACGGTTCAGACCCGATACCAAACCTCCGAATCCCTGAAGATCAGTATTGCCGAGACTGGACGAACTGGTTGATGAACTTGTTGATGATACGTTCATAATACTTCTCCTTACTTTATCGTACGCAAAAGCATCTGTCCCAGCGGACTTCCCTTTCCGAAGCCGTGTGAGATGCCGAATCTACATAGTCTTTTTCCTAACATACCTATCGACAGAAAATTTCAAAGTATAACGTTTTACTATTAAGTCCCTGCACAGGACGTATGTTGGGATAATATGGTTGCAGTGACAGAAAAAGGACAGCAACACAAGGCTGCTGTCCCATATATGAACATCAATACGCCTCGAGGCACAGAATTGTGCACCCTACCGCGTATGAATGTCCTGTATTACAGGAGATCTTCTCCCACATGCATGACTCTCCTGCCCTCTGTGTACTCGCTGTCCGCCTCGTCTCTACGATGATGGTGCGGATGCTGCTGCACAACCATACAGGCACGCATGATCTTGGCATGAATTTCTTTCTGATGAATCCTGGCGTAATCACTGATGAGAAGAGCTTTCTCATTGTCATACATGACGCAGTACTTCGGCTTCGTCTGCGTAAGGGTCAACGCAAGAACATCTGCCTGACATCTCTGACAGGTACAAACGCCGAGTTGCTGCATAATCTCAAGAACATTCTCTCTCTTCATGACTTCCGACATCACATTGACTACGTGATAGCCCTGTTTCCTGCCGTTTTTTACCTGCTCTTCACCGAAGACGCTGGCCTCCAGCCTCTTCTGGATCGCATCGGAAATCTCGACAATCTCAGACGATTCATCCACAACTCTTACTGTGGTTCTGCTGATCTTCTCACTATCTGTCATTGTTCACCTTTATATTCTCAACATTGGAACCAGCATTACTCCGTTCTTCAGCCACATGCCTTTCTCAGTTTCCTGATAGAGGCCTACAAAATCGACATTTCTTCCGATGCTTATTTCTTTTTCTTATCTGAAGGCGGATTCTCCGCGTAGCGTTTCACCAGTTCATCGATGACGCTGACAAGATGTCCGATCTCCGGCTTGGAGAGCTGCTCATCTGCTCCGATTTCCTTTCCTTTGAGGAACATCTGCTCATTGATCAGAGATGAGAAGATGACAACCGGAATTCTCTGAAGTGTATTATCACTCTTGATAAGCTTGGTAAGTCTGTGTCCATCCATAATGGGCATCTCAAGGTCGGTGATCACGAGCTTAACTTTGTCAAGAACCTTCGGATCCGTTCTCAGGCTGCTCATGTACTCCCAACACTCCGAACCGTTATTGAATGTCTTCACATTCTTATAGCCGGCTTTGTCCAGTGCACTGGTGATCATCTTGCGGAGAAGCACAGAATCCTCTGCAATAACGATCGGCACGTCGGTCTCTTTCCTCGGTCCAAGATCCTCAACCTCAGATACCTGAATAGAGGTCTCAGGAGCTATTTCCGCTACGATCTTCTCGAAGTCAAGGATTGTTACCAGGTCATCGTCACACTGGGCAATACCTGTAGCGATACTCTCCTCGCCCTGTGCCAATGTCTTATCCGGCTTGCTGATCTTCTTCCAAGAGATTCTTGAGATTCCCTCAATGCGGTCTACGCGGAAGGCTACCATCATCTTGTTGAAATTGGTAATGATAAACAGATCACGCGATCCTTCTTTCGGTTTTTGTTCTTCGCCTGACAGATACTTGGCAAGATTTATAACCGTGATCAGATTCTCTCTTGGTTTAAAAAATCCCTCCACGGACTCATGTGCGTGAGGCATCGGTTTGACGTGCTCACTCATCATGATTTCTTTTACTTTGGCTACATTGATTCCATAGAGCTCATCCAACACGCGGAATTTCATGATCTCAATTTCGTTGGTACCTGTCTCGAGAAGAATTCCTTCTTTTTCATTCTTTTTCATTACCAGTTTATCCTCCTATAGATGTACTGCCTGTTGACCTGCTGACCTTATCCTGACGCTCCCGTTTGATACGTCGAGCATCATCGTCCGCGCAGTGGTCCCGCCTACATCCTCTGCGGCGATATGCAGGCCTTCCTTGGCCAGCGTCTTCTTCACACTTTCCACATTTCTATCACCGATCTTCGGCAAACTGCCTGATTCTGAGTAGTTGAACATCTTGGCTCCGCCGGCAATCTTGACAATTGCCCGTGATTTGCTAAATCCAAGCATCTCCAGCTGTCTCATCGTCGCATGTATACCGCTGTCGGCATACTTCATCACATTGCTGTCTGTATCACCTATCCGCTCGGGTAATAGAATGTGAAGCAAAGCCCCGAGCTTCAGCGCCGGATCGTAAAATGTGATTCCGACACAAGAACCAAGTGCGTATGTAACAAGCTCTGTATCTTCCTCAGCAATCTTCATATCGGCAATACGAACCATTTCCATTTTTTTCATATTCAGTTAAAGCCTGACTTCCCGCTAATATAACATTACTGATTGATCACAACCTGTCACTTTACACTCATCGTAAACCATTGATTGTCTGCGCCACTTCATCTGAAGTCTGTACCATCCGAAGGTTGTAAGAGAAAGCTCTCTGTGCCTCGATCATATTCGTGAATTCCTTTGCAATATCGGTGCCCGACTGCTCCAGTGCTCCTGTCACCACAGTTGGCAATTCTACCAGTGTGATGGGATTGTTGTTATCACCTTCTCTCACACGGAAATCATCATCGCCAACATTCTGCAGTCTGCTGGGAAACGGCACCGTATAAATACCGATCTGCTGACCCTCCGCAAGTCTTCCCTCATCCGCGCCGTCGGTGACATCGAGATAAGTGAGCTGCCCCTGCGTATTCAGGACAAATTTATCCGAGTCCGTCATCAGAACGAATCTGCCGTCCTGCATCTGCCCGGCATGAAAATGCCCGTCTCTTGTCAGAGTGATGGCTCCTGTAGCCTGATCTCTTACCTGAAAAAACTGATTATCAGTCATTATTGCATAATCAAGCAGACGGTTGGTCTGTGTCAGCGCCGCGGATCTGAAATCCGTATTCGTCGCTGATACAATTGCTCCGGCGCCTGCCTGAAGTTCGGTTGTCTCATCTCTGCCTGCATTCAGATTGTAATTCACCAGCTCAGCAAAAACTGCGTTCTTGGGTTTGAACCCGTTGTTGTTCACATTCGCAAGGTTGTTCGACACAACATCAAGTTTCCGCTGTGCCTGGCTGGCCCCGATCGATCCTACCCAGAATGACATATCCATATTGCTGTACTACCTCCATTCCCGGTTTACAGTCGGCCAACATCTGAAGATGCTTTGCTGAGCACCTGATCATACATCTTGAGCATCTGTGCTGCACTCTGAAGTGCCCTCTGGGAGGACATCATCTCGGTCATCTGCCCGATCATATCCGCATTGGAAGCTTCCAGATATCCGTTAAAGACCCTCGTCCTTCCGGTAAGATCCTGACCTCCTCCCGGCGCAGAAAACATACCGTTATCTTCCTTGTGCAAAGTGCCTGTATCTTCGAATCCGGTAATTCTCAGCTGCCCGTAGACGGTGCCGTCTCCAGCTGCCGACATGATTCTTCCATAGTCATCGACTACGAAATTCTCATTCGTGATCCGTATGGTTCCGCCATTCGCACCGACAACTGTACCGATATTGTCCAGGCATAGTATGCCCTGGGCATTCACGGAAAAAGCTCCGTTTCGGGTATACTGGATTCCGTTTGGCGTCTGAATGGTGAAGAAACCGTCTCCCGAAATGGCAAAATCGTATTTGCCATCCGTCTGATCAAAGGAACCCTGCGTAAAATCCGTGTACGTCTGATCTGCGGCCGCTATCGGCGTTGTAGCAGCCAGATCTGTCGGATTCTTCTTGGCGGTCTGTCCGGTCCGTATCAGCATTTCCTCCTGAAACGTACTGACAGTCATTGTATCTCTCTTATATCCGGCAGTCTCAACATTTGCCATGTTGTTACTGATGGTATTCAGCTTTCTCTGCTGGGTGATAAGGCCGGATGTAAGCTCATAGAATCCCTGATACATGTCTCCTCCTTCCGCCTGAAATTCTGTGCCTGAAACCAACTGACAGCTTTCGCCGGCAACTTCAGTTATTCGCAAGCATAATCTTCCTGAGTTTCTTCACGGCCTGGGCATGCAGCTGCGAAACCCGCGGCTGACTGATGTCCATGACACTAGCTATCTGACTCATATTGAGATTATCGACATAATATAACGAAATTATCATCTTTTCTTTTTCCTGAAGTGAATTAATTGCGTCCGCCAGGATTCTTACTGTCTCTCCGCGCATAAAATTCCTTTCCGGCTGTACGGAAATATCTTCTGTTGGGACCTGCAGAACAGCCTCGTCGTTCTCGTCATAGGTCATGTCCAGAGAAAGTACATTGACCATCGTCGTCATGGTTCTGACCTTTTGAAGTTTCTTCACCTCGATGCCGAGCTTATGCGCCGTCTCTTCATCCGTCGGAGTTCTTCCGAGTTTCTCTGAAAGCTCCTGCACGGTATCCTCGATGGTTCGCCTGTCCCGGTGGAAATTTCGCGGCATCCAGTCGTTCTTCCTCATCAGATCGATGACCATTCCCCTGATCCTTCGGGAAATGAAGGTGTCGAACTTGTTGTCGCGATCGGGATCATAGCGATCGATTCCTTTCATGATCTCGAGAACGCCCTCGTTGATGATATCGTCAGGCTGCGTAAATCCGATGTACATGTCGCGCATCTGATAAGCAATAGCCTTAACGATATAGAGATAACGCATCGTCAGCTCCTGACGAAGAATCTTCCGGTCATTATCATCCGTCGCATTTCTATAGAGGTAGAAAAGTTCCTCGTTTGTTTTTTCTTCTACAACTGTTTTGACCATTACTTGTCCTCACACATCATCTGCTGCAACTAGGAAGCTGCCATTCCTCCGGTTTCGAGTTTCAGACTTCCGATCGACTGGATCTGTACATTGTTCGCTACTTCATTAAACGAAAGGACTCTGACATTCGGATAGAACTGCCCAATCATATGATAAAAATGTACTCGCATAACCTGTGATGTAAGGATGACCGGAGCCTGATCCAGGCCGGTGAACTTCCTGGTCTCGTCCGAAACCTGCCGGACTACACTCTGAAGAATATCCGGACTGAGTGCCAGGTAGTATCCGTTCTCGCCTTTCGCAAGTGAATCGACCATCGTTCTTTCCAGGTCTGCATCCAGAGTAATAACTCTCATGTTGCCGTCTTCACAATACATTCTTGTAATCGTTCGCTTCAGTGCTACACGCACCTGTTCCGTGATGCTGTCCACATCGCGGATCTGCATACCATTTTCCGCAATAGCTGAAGCCATCGTCTCAACAATGGTCTCCAGGTCTTTGATGGCAATACCCTCACTGAGCAGCTGGGTAAGAACCCGCTGAAGCAGGTTATAGGAAATCACATTTCCGATAACCTCCTCCACAAGTTCCGGTGCTGTCTCCTTAAGGTTCTCCACAAGGCGTACCACCTCCTGTCTGGTAACAAGCTCATAGGCATGAGATTTGATAACCTCGGAGAGATGAGACACCATGACGGAAAGCGGATCAATGACCGTATAGCCGTACAACTCTGCTCTCTCTCTGTTCTCCGGCCGAATCCACTTACTGGGGATGCCGTATGCCGGCTCAATTGTGTCGATTCCATCAATCTGCTGATTGACGCTGTCGGCTTCAAGTGCCAGGAAATAGTCTGTGAGGATTTCTCCTCTGGCCACCTCTTCACCCTTGATTTTGATCATGTATTCATTGGTTCCGAGACTTGAAGAATCTCTGAGTCGGATCGACGGAACCACAAAGCCCATATCCTGGGCATACTGCCTGCGGAAAATAACGATTCGGCTGATCAACCGGCCTCCAATGGACTCATCTGCTAACGGAATCAGACTGTAGCCGAAATCCAACTCAATGGGTTCAACCGCCAGAAGCTTATATACATTGCTGACATCCTTGAAATAATCCTCTTCAGAGACAACCGATTCCTCCGGCGGAGCAGCTGTAGGAGGAATTACCTCTCCGACGCCGCCTGCGCCGGCCGCTGCCGCAGCCACGGCAGGTCCATTTCCGAAAACCTCCATGGATCTTCCGATTTCCGGCTGCTCGCCCATTTTCTTTGTAAGGAAGAGACCGATTGCCACGAGAATTCCGCCTACCATAATCAGGTAGAATACCGGCATGCCGGGCACAATGGTCAGGGCTGTAATTACAATACCAGCGATCGTAAATGCCTTCGGCTGTGCCAGGAATTCTCTGGAAATATCCTCGTTGAGGGATCCCTCTGCAACAGCACGGGTTACAATCATACCTGTGGAGGTTGAGATCAAAAGGGAAGGAATCTGACCTACAAGACCATCACCTACAGTGGCGATAGAATAGGTTGCCGCTACCGTCGCCAGATCTCCACCGCCCTGCACCATACCGATGATGATACCGCCCACCAGGTTGATTGCGGTAGTGATCAGAGACATGGTGGCGTCTCCTTTTACAATCTTGGTAGCACCGTCCATGGAACCGTAGAAATCAGCCTCACGCTGCACTTTACTTCTTCGAATTGCAGCTTCTTTTTCATCGATCAGACCGGTAGACATGTCCGAGTCGATCGCCATCTGTTTACCGGGCATAGCATCCAGATTGAATCGTGCCGCAACCTCGGCCACTCGCTCTGCGCCCTTGTTGATGACAAGGAAATTCATCAATACGATGATGATATAGATAATCATTCCGACAACAACATTTCCCTGAAGTACGAAGTCTCCAAAGGCTTTGATGACCATACCGGAACCACCACCGTTGGACAGGATGTTTCTCGTCGTCGACACGTTTACTCCAAGTCGGAGGAGCGTCGTAACCAGCAGGAGTGTAGGAAAAATTGAAAACTCCAGCGGCTCATGAATTGACATTGTGATGATCATGATCATCATGGAAAGAGCCATGTTGATCAGGATGAAAATATCAATCATCGACGGCGGAATCGGAATAATCATCATCAGGACGATTACCAGAACCATCAGTGTTACTGAATTGGATAATAGTTGTTTAACTATTTTCGCCATGTCACCGTTCCTGTCTGTTTGTATGATTAACAGTTACTCATCAAGCTTCCCCTGCCGGTATATTTTTATGGTCTGTATAAAACCTTATGTAACCGGCTACAATCAACCGAAGATGTCTTCTCTGTTCTGCTGCTTGTAAATGTAAACCAGCAGCTCAGCTACTGCGCCGTAGTACTCAGAAGGGATCTGATCATTCAATTCACAGGCTCCGTAAAGAGCTCTTGCCAGTGGTTTATTCTCAATCCATGGCACCCCGTTCTCCTCTCCTACTTCGATGATTCGAAGTGCCAAAGAGTCAACTCCCTTTGCAAGGACAACCGGTGCTTCCGCTCTCTCCGGATCGTATTTGATGGCCACAGCCACATGTGTAGGATTTCGAATGATAACATCCGCAGAAGGTACCTGCTGAATCATTCTTCTCTGGGCGATCTCACGCTGTTTCTTCTTGATACGTCCTTTGATCTCAGGGTTTCCCTCTGTATTCTTGTACTCATCTTTGACTTCCTGCTTGGTCATCATCAAGGACTTCTTGTACTGGTGTTTCTGAAACATGAAGTCAAAGGCCGCAATTACCGAAAAGGCCAGACATATGCGAAGGACCAGGTTGAACATCATCGAGAACAACTGTGAATTCGCCTGTGAAACCGGTTCATCTATCATCTTCGCAATGGCTACGATATCATCTTTTAAGATCAGGTAAACGAAGACCACGAGTACAACCGTCTTCGCGATATTTTTCAGTGCCTCAACAACACCCTTCAGAGAAAACATTCTCTTCAGGCCGTTCAACGGATTCATTCGTTTCGCCTTGGGTTTTAAGGCCTTCTTGGCAAAGTTGAATCTCGTCTGGGCGCCGCCTGCGACAAACTCAATGAATGCTGCGGCAAGTCCGATGGGCAGTGCACAGACTGCCGCATCCAGAGCAAAAGATACCATCAGATGCCTGGATAGCATATTCTGTGTGCTCCCTTTCATAAGATTGAGCACTTCAAAAAACATGGACTTGATGGTTGTCTGAATATCTTCTATGCGCAAGCGAAGGATCATTGTTCCCGCCAGAAGTACTGCAACTGTGACGATATCTTTACTGTGAAAGACATTTCCTTCTTCCCGGGCTTCACGCTTGCGCTTCTCGGTTGGTTGTTCGGTCTTGTCGTCGTTCGCCATACAGCTGCTCTCCTTCGCGGCTTATTCCGAATGGTTCCATGTATCTGTTATGCAGATTCATTTATCCTGAAAACGGTGCTCCTGAATCATTTCTTGCGTGTGATCAGGAGAATCGGTGCGTGCCTTATATTGTACGTATACTAGCCGAATTACATATTATCTTGATAATTCGAGATAATCGGCGGAAGTTCGCCGCTATCCCATCATGTCTATAATCACGATAATCCGGTCAAACATATCCCTCCACACCCGGTCGATCATATCTGACAGCGGTGCAAAGAGCAGGAACAGCATGACCAGTCCTACGATGATCTTCACCTGAAAGTTAATGGCGAAGATATTGATCTGCGGAACCACGCGCATCATGATTCCGATGGCTACTTCCGCGAGAAGCTCGATAACGATGATGGGCATTGCGAACTGAAGCCCCATGATGATGCACTCACAGTAGTATTTCATCATGAACTGCGGAAGCTCAGCAGTGAAGTGCACAGCTCCGAAGGGAATCTTATCGGCTGTACCGAATACCAACTGAAAGAACCGGAGATGTCCGTCATTCACCAGGAAGACGAGCATCATGAATGTGGTATATAAACCGGAGGAAACGGTCATCTGAGTGCCGCTGCGCGGATCATAGACTTGCGCCATCGACAATCCCATCATATAATCCACAATCGCCGTTCCAAAACGAATCACTGTCATCGAGAGTTCCATTCCGAAGCCAATGGTGAATCCCAGAAGCAGTTCCCGAAGCGCCATAGAGGCGAATTCAAACCATGTCTTTGGTTCGGCCGCCAGTCTGCCTCCCGTCCACATGAAGAGCATAAGTGAGAAGGCAAAGGTAAGGGCGCCTTTGACAAGTGCAGGTATTTCCGATCTGCCTGTCATGGGATTCAGAACGATGGCTCCCGTCATCCGCATGACTATCAAAGCAAAAAGAATAACCATTGCTTATCCTCCGGAAGCGATGATCGACAGGATATGCTTGAAAAACTCCTGCATATTCACCAGAATCGTACTTCCCAGCATAAAGATCATGGCTACGATGGAGAGGAGCTTCAATACAAACATCAGTGTCTGTTCATTAATCTGCGTTGCCGCCTGGAAGATGGCAAGTATGATACCTACCAGCATGCTGACCAGAAGAAAGGGGAGTGCTATTCGAAGTGCCATCATGAAGGTCTGACGTACGATGTCGATAACCTGCGAATTTGTCATTTCTCATCCCCCTCTGGCTAACGGAAGCTGCTGATAAGTGTAGAGAACAACAACTCCCATCCGTTTACGGAAACAAAAAGCAACAGCTTGAATGGCATGGATACCATCGTCGGCGGCATCATTGCCATACCCATGGACATCAGCGTTGTGGCCACCACGACATCGAGAAGCAAAAACGGCAGATAGATCAGGAAACCTGCCATAAAGCCCCGCTTGAGCTCACTAGTCATGAAAGCCGGCGTTACTATGGTAAGCGGATAGTCCTTGGGATTTTTGAGCTTTTTGGTTTTTGCCATTTTGACAAACTTATTCAGTGTTTTTGTCTCGGTGTTTTTCAGCATGAACTCTTTCATAGGAACCTGCATCCGTTCGATGGCCTGTTCCTGCGTGATCTCGCCTCTCTGATAAGGCTGATAGGCCTCTTCATTGATCTGCGTGATCGTCGGTGTCATGATGAATAACGTGAGAAACAGAGATATTCCAACCAGAACCATGTTCGGCGGAGACTGCTGAACTCCCAAAGCATTTCTGGTAAAGGACAGGATGATGATGGTTCTCACAAAAGAGGTCATCATAATCACAATCGAAGGAAGCAATGCCACCAGGGTCAGCGTATAGATCATGGAGAGCGTCGGTGTATTTCCACCGTTCAATCCTGTGATAAGTTCAGATGCTGTCTGAAGATCATTCATCCTTCTCGCTGTCCTTTCTCTTATCTGCAGATCCTGTGTTCTTTTTTTCTTTTATGGGAAGTCCTGTATACCGGTGAAGATTATATTGCAGTGCGTCCCGGAAGCTCATGCTTCCGGACGTGCTGCATTTTTGTGTATCTGAAGTACTATCGACCGCTTCAAACTCTGTATCGAGTTCAGAAATAAGATTGATTCCGCCACTAGTGGAACCAACGAGAAAAGACTGATCCTTTACACGGATAATCAATACGGCTCTGTCCTGTCCGACAGCAACCTGATCGATCACTTCCATATATCTGCCGCGCTGCGTGCGATTCCAGGTCTTTCCAAGGAACCGGCTGCTCAGATACGCGAGTACAAGGATCACTGCACAAACGAGAATTACCGAAACGGTCGACAATACACCACCCATCAGATCTGCTCCTTATAGATGTCCTTGTTCAGAATCTCTGTGATACGAATACCAAAGTTATCTTCTACAACTACGATGTCGCCGTGGGCGATACACTCTCCGTTGACATAGAGATCTGCCTGTTCTCCGGCCATCTTGTCAAGAACAACAAGCGAACCCTGAGTCAGCTCGAGGATATCCTTGATCGGCTTTCTGGTTCTTCCAACCTCAACGGAGATTTCCATGGGAACCTTCATCAGCATCTCGCGGTTATCGTCTACTTCCTCGCCGCCATCCGGTACATCGGTGTACTGTGGAGATTTCAAAGAACGAACGGTATTATTCTGTTTTGCTGCTCTTGCCTGATTCATCTGCACAGCTTCAAAAGCCTGGGCAGTTCTTTCAGCATCGGATTTTCGTTCCTTCTGCATTTCCACGAGCATCTGCATCATCTGGAACTGGGACTGCTGCATCGTAGAGAGCAACTGAGCCATGATCGGATCTGTTCCCACAGGCTGTGCGTACTGAACGCCTGCCACGGGCTGTGGTGCAGGTGCTGGAGCTGGTGCAGGCGCTGGCGCAGGAGCGGGCTGTGGTGCAGGTGCCGGATCCGGTGCAGCAGCGGCCTCTGACCTCACGCTGGCCATGATGGCATCCATCTGTTCCTGATTCAGCGGTTTTCCGCCGCCGGCAGCGTAGGAAGGCATCGAAGAAAGATCCGGAGCCGGTGCTGGAGCTGGAGCCGGTGCCGGCGCAGGAGCCGGATCGCCACCGCCCTTCATGCTCGCCATCAATGCGTCCATCTCTGCCTGACTGAGAGCTTTTCCTCCACCTCCGGAAGATGGTGCAGGTGCCGGTTCGGGTGCAGGTGCCGGTGCAGGATCGCCGCCTCCCTTCATACTCGCCATCAGAGCATCCATTTCCGCCTGACTGAGGGCTTTCCCTCCGCCTCCGGAAGATGGTGCAGGATCCGGTGCAGGTGCAGGTGCAGGACCGCTAGAGGCCTCCATCTCGCCTTTTTTCTTGGCATTTTCCACGGCCTCTTCGCTCTGTCCTTTGAGCTTCGCCAACAGGGATCCTCCAACTTCATCCTCGAGCGGGATCTCTCTGGCACCGGGGGCTGTGACAGAAGAACCGTCTCCGGTTCCACTAAACGTATCCGCGTAGGGTTCCAGTAGTTTCTTAACAAGATCCATGGACATGATGTTAAGAAATTCACTGCTCAGTTCATCACCGATCTCCAAAGAGAACCGGACAACTACTTCCTGCTTATCATCCGAGAAGTATTTATCCTTAAAGACTTTCTCATTCGCAATCTCGAAGGAAACCGGGGTCGAGATATCTACTCTGTATCCGAGAAATTCAGAAAGTGCTGTCGCGGAGGATCCCATCATCTGGTTCATAACCTCGCGAATCGCACTCTGGTTCATCTCATCAAGTTCGAATTCTTCCGGAGGAATTTCCATACCCATCATCATTCCGACGATGATGCGGACATCCTCACGGCTGAACATGATTACGTTTTTGCCTGACAAACCTTCCACATACTGGATCTCAACGCCGACCGCCGGTTCAATTTCTTTGAACACAAATTCACTTCGGCTCTGTACTGATACTTTCGGAGTTGTGATATTCGTAGAAGTTCCAAGCATGGTTGAAACTGCTGTAGCCGAGGCACCAAGGCTGATGTTCATAATCTCGCCTATGGCATCGAGCTCCATCTCGTTAAAAACGGTGTCTCCCATTTCTTGTTCTCCTTCACTGATTCGTTACTGTTCTGTGTCGCAGGAGATCATCCTGCTTACTACTTGCCGATATCCATGGCTTTTTGTGTCATCATTTTGATCGCATTCAGTGCAGTGACATTTGCCTCGTAGGATCTGGTTGCCGACATCGCGTCAACCGTCTCCTTCGTGACATCTACATTGGGCATCTCTACATAGCCGTTTACATCGGCATCCGGATGTGTCGGATTATATACACGTTTGGTTTCTCTCGTATCGTCAATAATGCCGGCGACACGAACACCTCTCTTTCCGGTGCTGATCACGGAAGAGCCCGTCCTTGCTGCCCGGAGTGCGTTCGCAAATGTCGTCTTCTTACCATAGCTGGCCAGAACGACATCCTTCCGGATGTAGGGACCTCCGTTTTCCGTACGTGTGGTATCCACGTTTGCAATATTCTCAGCTGCTATATCGAGACGAATACGCTGGGCGCTCATCCCCGAGGCGCTGATATCAAAAGAATCCAGAAACGACATCTTTCAGCTCCTTACTGCTGATCACTTCTATCAGCCGAGAATGTCCTTTACTGTTGCACAGATACGCTCAGCATTAAACGGTTTTACGACGAAGTCTCTGGCGCCATTCTTAATGGCTTCAACTACCATGCTCTCCTGTCCCATCGCTGTACACATAACGACCTTCGCATTCGGATCTCCCTCACGGATTTTCTTCAGAGCCTGAAGGCCATCCATATTGGGCATGGTAATATCCATGATTACAAGATCCGGCTTCTCGTCGTTATACTTCTGGCAGGCATCAACTCCATCCTGTGCCTCTACAAAAGTAGCATCTGCGTATCCTCCCTTTGTGAGAGAGTTCTTTACCATCATTCGCATAAATGCAGCGTCATCTACCAGCAATATCTTAGCCATTGTATTTCTCCTTCATCTTTATAATTAGCTTGGTTCACTTGTTTCTCGTCATTCAATAAGTCTGACCGGACAGCATTGCCTGTGCCCGTTACTCCATGGATCCGTCGTCGATTCCGCTGACAGAAGCAGCTAACTCCTTCACGCCTTCGTCATCTTCTTCCAGACCACTCGGCCTTATCGCCTCCACCTCCTCTTCCTCGATTCTTTCACAGATTTCAATTGCGATGTTCTTGTGATGAACTCCCATGGTTCCTTTAAACCAGGGCTGCTTGCCGACAAACAGTGACAAGGTTGCATCTTTTGATTTGTTCATATCAATAACATCTCCGACCTGAAGCCTGTACAGGTCTTCCATCGTCAATCTGACGGTACCGAGCTGAGCTGTTAGAGGGAACTTGGTCTCCTTCAAATGGCTCATGATTACCTCGGAATTGTTGGAGTATGTAAAGCCTCTTGCAATGTGTTTCCTATTGTCGATGGTTCTGAAAATCTGCTCCAGAAGAGTACCCGGTATACAGATCCGGATCTTCTCGGAGGCAATTCCCGTGACATCGACGTTCAGGTGTATGAGTACGACAGTCTCATCGAGTCCTACTTCCTGAATCATAGACGGGTTCTCTTCCACCTTCTGGGGACGAAAATCCACCGTCAGGTAATTGGAGAAACCATCTCCGAGAGCATGAATGATGTACTCCAGTATTCGCTTATAGAGTGACATCTCCACATCAGAGTATCGATAATTCTCCTCTGTGCTTATTACCTGTTCTCCGCCTCCGAGCATATGACTCATCAGCGTGAGTATGAGTCCCGGTGTTACGTAGATCATCATCGGGACGCTGAATTTACCTTTCTCAGGCATTACAGTATCTATGATC
This sequence comes from Eubacterium sp., assembly GCA_024684035.1. GTDB lineage: Bacteria > Bacillota > Clostridia > Lachnospirales > Lachnospiraceae > Bilifractor. The sequence goes on from JAIKXQ010000104.1 coordinate 29,434, forward strand.
GTCATACAGTCGTTCTCGTGGAACGAATTCACATATTCATAGTATCGACTCTCCCGCAGCTCCATGACGGTAATATCAGTCATCGTCCTGAAGATACCGTTGACCTGAGATGTCAGAATTCTGGCATAGTTCTCAAAGATACTCCGGAGGAGTTTCAGTTTTTCTTTTGTGAATTTTCGCGGACTGTAGAAATCATACTTGTTGTAATCATCTTCGGATTCAACGACCGGCTCCTCCTCAACCTCCGGCGGATCGTCAGGTGAACCCTTCATTGACTGCAATAGTGCATCAATCTGACTCTGCGATAAAACGTCTGCCATGTCTCTTTCCTTCTCACGTTTGGTCGACAGTTACATCATGGACTTCCCACTGCTGATGCGGCAGCTTCCTCTCCAAAAGATAACTCCGTATTCGGATCGCCATCCGTCACAACTGTTGTGGCACTGTTGGCTCCGCTGGCCATCTCTTCGATGTACTCATCGGGGTTTCTGGCTTCGGCACCGGCGTCGATCAGAAGGATCTCGACTCGCCTGTTGGCTGCACGCCCCTCTTCTGTTGAGTTGTCCGCAATCGGTCGATACTCACCGTATTCCATACTGACAAGTTTCGCGGGTTCAATTACATTCTTTTCCTGGATAAAGACCAAAACTTCCGCTGCACGCATGGAAGCCAGCATACGGTCTCCACGGATGCTGTCAGTCTTTGCAGACTGTGCAGCGGCGGTATGTCCCATGATATTGATCTGTGAGACCTGATCCTTTTCCGGCGCCAGTACCGTGCAAAAGATGTCCAGTGCCTGACGTCCGGATGCCGTCAGTGCGGAAGAATCACCTTCGAAGAAAGCCTTGTTCTTGAACTCGATAAAGGTATAATCCTTTCCCCTGGATACCTGCACATCACTGATTCCGGCTGCATCCATTTGCTGTGCAAACATGATATAAAGAGAATTCACGTCATCCACGGAATTTTCCGGCATTGTAGACTCACCGGCAACGATGTTCTCGACAGAACTGGTGGACACGACCTGCGCATCCAGCTTCATTTCCGCCGAATCCTTGTCGCTGTCCGTCATACCCGGGTAAATACTCTTTACGAAGAGTTCCCATTTACTCTGATCCAGGCTGGACATGGAATACAGAAGTACGAAGAATGTCATCAGAAGGGTAACCAGGTCACCGTAGGTGTCCATCCAGTTACCACCTTCATCTCCGCCTCCACCTTTCTTCTTGGCCATGGATTAACCTTCACCTCCTCCATCACTCTGCGCAAGGATCTTAAGCTGCTGCTTCGTCTTGAGGGAAGCAAGCAGATGCTCTCGGATGTACTTGGGATTCTCTCCGGACTGAATGGAGATTACTCCCTCGATGATAGTCGAGCAGTAGAGCACCTCTTCGTTCTCACGAACCGAAAGCTTCTGCGCGATGGGATGGAAAATAATATTGGAAAAAGCCGATCCGTAGAATGTAGTGATCAGCGCGACACCCATATCCTGACCAAGGGTACTGGCTCCGCCGCCACCGGAAAGATCCATACCTTTCAGCATGTTTACCAGACCTACCAGTGTACCGATCATTCCGAAGGCCGGTGCAAGAGCGGATCCCTTGATGTAGAGTCCCCTCGCCTCTTCGTGACGTGTCATCATATCGTCGAGCTGTCGTTCTAGAACAAATCTTACCTTATCCGGATCGTTGGCATCGACAATCATCAGTACCGCCGCCTTGAAGAAGGGCTCTGTAATCTCTCCTGCTTTTTCCTCCAGCGCCAGAAGTCCACTCTGCCTTGCAACCATAGCGAGCTCAACAATCTTATCAACCACCGCCGGAACATCATAGCCTTTTCCTCTGAAACATATACCGATATGCTTCGGTACATCTTTCAGAATCCGGATCGGGTAACAGGCGATCAGACCGGCGATGGTACCACCGATAACGATCAGCAGTGAAGGTGCATCGAAGAAGTTTCCGAGTTTTGGAATTGTAATACCGTTTACAATAAGGAATGCAGCCAAGGCCCATCCTAAAATTGTCGTTATATCCATGTGACAGGCATCCTCCTTTGCCTCGAGATGAAATGCCGGTTATGAAAACCAGTAGTTCTCATCTGTCAATATGTTATGTATCTACCGGTCATGAATCTGCATTTCCTGCGAGTCTTTCACTTTGTCACGAAACAGTGCACAGGAATGGATAAACTCCTGCGTCTGAAGAATGATTGATTCCACACTGTCCTTCACGAGATAATAATCCCCGTTTGCCATCTTTACTTTCGTCTCCGGGATCTGCTCCAGAAACAGTATCTGGAAATAATTCAGATAGATCACTTCCCCGTTTAATCGAACAAGCTTAATCATACCGTCCCTCACATCCTTTGACTGTCTGAATTGACTGTGAAATGCCGTCATCTCATTAACAGAAACCTATAATGATAAGCCGCCCGGGTTGCCGGACATGGCTAAATTTTTAGCAACCCGGGCAGCGATCTATGCTACATGCGCAGCATCAATCAGCATTGACGTTATCTCTTCATATTTACGAGTTCCTGAAGAACTTCATCACTTACAGTGATCAGCTTCGCATTTGCCTGAAAACCACGCTCGGTGGTGATCATATCCGAGAACTCCTTTGCCAGATCGACGTTGGACCCCTCGAGATAGCCGCCCATCAGAGACGGGGTTGCGCCTCC
>JAIKXQ010000126.1 GCA_024684035.1 Eubacterium sp.
GACGCCATCGCCTTCACAGCAGGTATCGGTGAGCACGACGGAAGAATCCGTACAGCTGTCTGTGAGTACCTTGGCTACCTCGGCGTAAAGATCGACGAGGAGAAGAATGCAAAGAGCGGAGACAACGAAGTGATCTCCACATCGGATTCCGGCGTAAAAGTCTGCGTAATTCCTACAAACGAAGAGCTTGCCATCTGCAGAGACACCGTTGCTATCGTCAACGCATAAGCGGAACAGGCACGCGATTTTGTCCGGACGATACTAGTATAACGGTTTTTAAATAACTCTACTTATGCTAGCCAGCTTGTCCCGATAGCACGCACCTGCAAGCCTCGGCGGTCTACGTTCCACTTCGGTCGGCGTTTAACGAACGTCCCCCGGACGTTCAACGCCCCGCTACGCCTACGCTTTCTGATACGCACTCTCAGACAAGCATTCGGCGCATTAGTCGAGTTATTTTGCGACAGCTATACTAGGTGAGAGGCCGGGAAAAGTGACGGATACAATTGGTTATTCAAATAAAAAATGGCGTATGCGGTTCTTTGGACTGCAACAAAATTACATATTCCGGCAACGTTATTCTATTGCAAAAGAATTGGAACTGAGTAAAAATAAAACCAGTAAACGCCGAATGTTTTTATATAATTATAACATATATGACAGAGATGGCGAAAGAAAGCGGAGGATTGAAAATGACAAAAATGCAGAATGTAGAAAATGCCGTTCGCGATCTTGTGACATATGCAGTAAGGTGCGAATTGATCGTCGAAGAGGAGAGGACTTTTGCGGCCAACAGCATATGGGATGTGCTGAAGCTGGAACCCTCCTTTGATTTTTCCGCAGAGGGAGGAGAGGAGAAGCCCCTGGAGGAGATTCTGAAGGTGCTTCTGGACGATGCGGTGGAGAGAGGAATCATCGACGGCGGCATCGCCAGCAGAGATCTCTTCGATACCAGAATCATGGGCTGCATCACACCGAGACCGGGAGAGTTTCTGAAGACGTTCCGGGAGAAATACGCGAGAGATCCGAAAGAAGCGACGGACTATTTCTACAAGCTCAGCTGTGATTCCGATTACATCCGCAGATACAGAATCTGCAAGGACAGGAAATGGGTCAGCAGTACATCCTACGGAGATTTGGACATCACCATCAATCTCTCCAAACCGGAGAAGGATCCGAAGGCCATCGCGGCGGCTTTGAACAAGAAGCAGGAGAGCTATCCGAAGTGCCTGCTCTGTCATGAGAACGAGGGATATGCAGGGCGTCTGGATCACCCGGCCAGACAGACGATCCGACTGGTTCCCCTTACCCTGGCGGGAGGAAGCTGGTACATGCAGTATTCACCCTACGTGTATTACAACGAGCACTGCATCGTTCTGTCCGGAGATCACACCCCTATGAAGATCTCGAGAAAGACCTTCGAGAGTCTCTTTGATTTCCTGAAGGAGTTTCCGCACTACACCATCGGTTCCAATGCGGATCTTCCCATCGTAGGAGGATCAATCCTTACGCACGAGCATTACCAGGGCGGAAATTACGTCTTCGCCATGGCAAAGGCAAATGTTCGTCAGCAGATCTCCTTCAAAGGTTTTGAGGATGTGAAGGCAGGTATTCTTCACTGGCCGATGTCCGTCATCCGTCTGGACGGAAGCGATCCGGACCGGCTGATTGAACTGGCAGACAGGATTCTCACTGCATGGAGAGGATATTCCGATCCGGAGGCGGAGATTTACGCGAAGACAGAAGATACACCTCACAATACCATCACACCAATCGCGAGAATGAGAGACGGAGCTTTCGAGCTGGATCTGGTTCTTCGCAACAACCGGACTTCTGAAGAGTATCCGCTGGGAATCTTCCATCCCCATCAGGAACTTCATCATATTAAGAAGGAAAACATCGGCCTCATCGAGGTTATGGGACTTGCCGTTCTTCCGGCCAGACTTCTCGGCGAGATGGAAGAACTGAAGGCAGTGATGCTGGCGGGAGGCGATATCCGCGGCAACGAAAAGATCGCCGCTCACGCCGACTGGGCAGAAGAGATCCGCAAGAAATACGCGGATATCAATTCCTCGAATATCGACAAGATCATTGAGGATGAAATCGGACTCGTATTCGCGAAAGTTCTTGAGGATGCCGGCGTCTACAAAGATACAGAAGACGGACATGCGGCGTTCCTGCGGTTTGTGGACAGTGTTCAATAAGATATCCGATCCAATACGAGCAGGCAATACTTGTACTTACAGAAGATCAGAATAGATATTAATGAGCTGGGTATACAGCTATGAGGAGAATAAATATGGCAGACGAGAAAGTAATTCAGGATCTGAAGAATAAATTTACAGAGCTCTACGGTGAGGGGGAGATGCGGTGCTTTTTTGCACCGGGACGTGTGAATCTCATCGGAGAACACATTGACTATAACGGCGGACATGTATTCCCCTGTGCTTTGACCCTTGGAACCTACGGAGTGGCAAGGAAGAGGGCTGACAAAAAGATCCGCTTTTATTCCACAAACCTTGCACACACCGGAGTGATCGAGGCAGACCTGGATGATCTTGTGTACAAGAAGGAGGATGACTGGGCCAACTACGCAAAGGGCGTTGTCTGGGCATTTATGGAGAACGGCTTCGTGCCGGAGTGCGGTTTCGACTTCGCCTGTACAGGAACGATTCCGAACAAATCCGGACTTTCCTCCAGTGCGTCGCTGGAAGTCCTGACGGGTACCGTATTGATGGGACTCTTCGGCTTTGACACCGATCAGGTTCAGAACGCACGTTTTTCCCAGCTGGCAGAGAACAAATTTGTTGGAATGAACTGCGGAATCATGGATCAGTTCGCCTCTGCAAAAGGGCAGGAGGACAAGGCGATTCTTCTGGACTGCGCAACACTGGACTACACCTACACACCGGTGGTTCTCGGAGACGCAAAGCTGGTCATTGTAAATACCAATAAGCCCCATGAGCTCACGAATTCAGCCTACAACGACCGACGCCGTGAGTGCGAGGAAGCGTTGGAGCTTTTGAGGACGAAGAAAGATATTCAGGCCATCTGCCAGCTCTCACCGGAGGAGTTTGAGGAGATCAAAGATGTGATCACAGATCCTGTGGTACAGAAGAGAGCGAAACATGCGGTGTACGAAGAGAACAGATGTGTGACGGCAGTGAAAGAGCTGAACGCGGGCAATATTCCTGCCTTCGGAAAGCTGATGCTTGGTTCTCATGAATCACTCCGCGATGACTTCGAAGTATCCTGCGAGGAGCTGGACGTGCTGGTTGAGGAGGCATGGAAATGCGAAGGAACCATCGGCGCCCGCATGACCGGCGGCGGCTTCGGAGGCTGTACCGTGAACATCGTCAAAGGTGACGCTGTGGATTCCTTCGTGAAGACAGTAGGCGAGAGGTATCAGGCGCGCACAGGACTGGTGGCGGATTTCTATGTTGTCTCCATCGGAGACGGCGCCCATGAGGTCTGCGAATAAATGCATCAACCATACAGTAAAAAGACGTGACGGAACCGGAAAACACGAGTAGAATGAGACGAAAGGAATGAATTCCGACAATACAACCGGATCAAGAGGAATTGTCGGATGATACGCGGCGGTTTGCCGTTTCGATTAATTTAAGGAGGACAGAGAAATGCAGATTTTAGTTACAGGCGGAACCGGATTTATCGGAAGCCATACGGTCGTGGAACTTCTTCAGGAGGGATACGATGTTGTTATTGCGGACAATCTGTACAATTCCAAAGAGATGGTTGTAGACCGCATCGAGACAATCACGGGAAAGCGTCCGAAGTTCTATCCCATTGACGTGCAGGACAGAGAAGCTCTGGAGAAAGTATTTGAGCAGGAGCAGATCGACGCGGTCATTCATTTTGCCGGCTACAAGGCGGTTGGTGAATCCACCCGGAAACCCATCGAGTATTATCACAACAACATCGGTTCGACACTGGTGCTCTGTGACGTGATGAGAAACCACAGCTGCAAGAAGATCGTATTCTCTTCTTCCGCCACCGTATACGGAGATCCTGCTTTTGTGCCGATCACGGAGGAGTGCCCGCTGGGAGATACCACCAATCCGTACGGAACCACGAAGGCCATGCAGGAGAGAATTCTCACCGATATCTGGAAATCCGACGAGGAGTGGCAGGTGATGCTTCTTCGTTACTTCAATCCCATCGGCGCCCATGAGAGCGGACTCATCGGTGAGGATCCCAAGGGAATCCCCAACAATCTTCTTCCCTATGTGGCACAGGTGGCCAGCGGAAAACTGGAGAAGGTACATGTCTTCGGCGATGACTACAACACACCGGACGGCACCGGCGTTCGTGACTATATCCACGTGGTTGACCTTGCCAAGGGTCATGTGGCAGCGATCCGCGGCTTCGATGAGTTGAAGGGTGTGCAGATCTTCAACCTCGGTACCGGCGTAGGCTACTCCGTTCTCGATATCATTAAAGCCTTCGACAAGGCCTGCGGAAAAGAACTTCCTTATGTAATCGATCCGAGAAGACCCGGCGATATCGCACAGTGCTATTCCGATCCGGCAAAGGCACAGAAGGTTCTCGGCTGGAAAGCAGAGAAGAATATCGAGGATATGTGCAGGGATGCCTGGAACTGGCAGACAAAGAATCCCAACGGATATGAGGGCTAAGGGATGAAAGTATGGGTGGTCTGGATCAGCTATCTCGGTGTGCTGAGCCTGTTGGCACTGATTCTCTACGGCGTAGATAAGGCGAAGGCAAAGGCGAACGCCTGGAGAATCAGCGAGAAAACCCTGCTCGGCGCCGGCTTCTTCGGCGGCTCCGTGGGCGCGCTCCTTGGCATGAAGCTCTTCCGTCATAAGACGAAACACTGGTACTTCTGGGCAGTGAATCTGCTGGGACTGATCTGGCAGGTGGGAGTGCTTCTGTACACTTTTAAAATCGTTTGATAATGTCCATTTGGGATCGTCCCACAGAAAAAGCGAAGACGATCCCAAATTTTTGGAACGGAGTTAGCACTCACTTGTTGACAGTGCTAACAACTGATGCTATATTCCCGTCTTTGACAGTTGAATAAGAGTCAAAAGCCCACAAAGCGTGGTTATGCCGTTTGTGGGCTTCTTTTGTTTTTTCTGGATGTAGTTATATTTCTACTTTTTTATAGTCGTCAATATTCTTTTCATATTTCTTTGTGATACGATCTCGTAATCGGTTCTAAAACCGAAAACATCGTGTAATTCGTCTGTAAGATCAGTTTTCGTATATTCTGGTACATAGCCTTCACCGGGCATAACCAGCATGTTCATTTCTTTTAGCGTTCTTATGATGTTTTCGCAGGTATATTCTCCCCCAAGTTTTTTCTTAAGTATTCGATAAATAATCAAGGCTGTGAAACAGGTGATGAAGTTAGCGGTGATTCTATCTTCTCGACTGAGGTACACCGGTCGAGCCTGAAACTCGCTTTTCATAATCCTGAAGCATTCCTCAATCTGCCATCTTTTCTGGTTGATACTTATGATCGTTGATACGTCATCCTCCAGGTTGGTACAAACGGCATAAAAACCATCATACTGTTCTTCTTCCCGGACAACTTCATCATCGATAGACGTAATCAGATGGTCAGCGACTTCGCCGTCAGTAGTGCAATGATCTTGACGGATAAAACGTTTTGGATCATTCTGCCGATTCCTTTTTAGAGAAGAATGATTATCGGCAAGTTTTGAAGCGCGCACAAGCTGCCTGGATCGAACACTTCGATGATAATCACGGTATTTAAATGAAAAAGTAACAACGAGGTGCTGTTCAAGTCCGTCTTCATTTATCCAACGGTCCTTGTAGAAGGTTTTATCATAATACTCTGTTTCGTCAAGTTTACTGAGTTTGAATGTCTTCTTGCTTCCGTTCAGATGCCACCCTTCATCGCCAAGGCAGAAATCTTTGAGAAAGCCTTTTAGTTTCTTGATGGACTGCGTTGTCACGAATTTGCGATTTGTCGTGTTGTTGAAGATCCTGTTTGGCGTTGAGGAAAGTCCGGCATCTGTACAGACGATAAACTTTTTCAGTCCAAAATTGGAGAGTATCTTATTCTCAAGCGGCCTCATTGAGGGCTGTTCATTGTCATTTCCATTGAATACAGAGAATGTAAGAGGAATACCATCGGCATCCATAAATAACCCCATCTGAACAATGGGATTAGGACGGTGTTCTTTGGAATGCCCATATTTCCGGAAACTGTCTTCTTCCTCGATTTCAAAGAAGTAGTTCGTACAGTCGTAGAAAAGAATCTCTTTTTGACGATGCATCACTTTCTCTGTGTTCTTATACAGCTGTGATTGAAAGAAGTCGTTTTCTTTCGCTAAAACTTCCAATGCTCTATACACTTGATGAAGTTCGCATTCTGGTTTTTCAAGAAACTTCTGGGCCAGCTCCAGGGAAGATCTTTTTGAACCTGGGTAAATGATGCGTGTGAAAACGAGCATGGACAGGATGGCGTTCAAGTCATACTGAAACTTATACTTTTCGGCAATCTCGGAGCAGATATCGTTGATTCCAAGGTCGTAATAAATGTCCTTAAAAAAAGGTAACCTATGTTCACGCTGCGGCGGACATCCTTCTTAATTCTGGACGAGGAAGAGTATTTGACAATGATGTCTTGCTTGGAAGCCTTTTCTTCGGCAGATCGTTTTGCCGCATACTGCTTGGCCCATTCAAGGGGCTCCATATCACCACAGATTTTTTGATCTCATCATAAGAACCGATCTTTTCGATCGTTTTTGTTGTGGCCTTGCCATTGATCCTAACAGACTTGCTGAGATAGTAGATTGTCGTATTCTTGGATTTCGATACACTCACCTTCATAAACACGTACCTCCCATCAGTCTATCATATCGCATATAGCCGAATATAGCCGCATAAATACAACTAAAATTTGACAAAAAAATACAGGCATATCAAGGCCTGTAAGGGTTTTGGTTTTATTCAACTGTCAAACTCCCGGCTTTTTCAATATGAAATTTTCAACTCAGGCGGCATGAGTACCCACTATCATGCCAGAAGCCTCAAATATCTTGATACATCTTGACATAATAATAACAATAATAATAATAGTATAATAATTAGTATAGAAGCATAATGCCATAGATAATATCTTGAACGCTTAAGGAAGAAGGTGAGGATATGGATTACGAAAATCTTGGCTTAATTACTGACGAAGAAATGAATGAGTTGTCGAAAGTTGAAAACGATGGTGTAGTGGGGGATACTGACGAACTCAAAAGTGCTGCCGCTGGTGCTGCCGCTGGAGGCGGTGCTGCTGCTGGAAGTGCAGGTGGTGCTGCCGCCGCACATATGTAACAGAAAGGAGAAAAATGAAAATGATCGGCGATGAGCTTGGTTTAATGACGAACGAAGAAGTGGACGAGCTTGAATCGAAAAGTGATGTTGAGCTTGATTCTGACAAGGTTCAGTCAGCAGCGGCGGCTGTTGGAGCATCTGGCGGCGCTGCTGCTGGTGGTGCCGCTGCTGCGAGTGGTGCCGCCAAGGCATAATACTTACAACTTGTAGCGTGTTGCAAAGATTAATTCGGCGCAATGCAATTCATATTAATTATGATGTATCGAAAATGTTAAAATGGAGGAAATCATTATGGAACTTGAAAAGATGGGCTTGATCACAGAAGAAGAAATCGAATCGATTAGTGGTGAGAACGCTCAGATCAAGGATGCTGACGAGGTTAGTAGTGCAACTGCTGGAGCAGCAGCTGGTGTCGCTGGAGGTGCTGCAGGTGCTGCTGCTTCTGCTGGTGGTGCAGCTGCTGCAAATCACTAATTGTTGCTAATATGTTTTCTCGTAACTACGAGAGCAACTGGTAATTCCTGTAAAATCATTCGTTAATCAATAGTGTTTTTTGCAAGCCCTTTTTGCAGAAAGTTGCAAAAGAAAAATGTAGGTTGTTGCAAAACGTTTTTGTAGGTTATTGCATCTACATTTTGTAGGTTATTGCAAAGGACTATGCTGGCAGGTTAAGACCGGCATACCCAATACTGACATACAGTTAATAAGTCACTCGTATTGCTCGAAGGGGTGATCTTTTTCCCATTCGGTAGGCTCCCAGAAGTCGGTACCTTCCTGATCGGGTTCTTCATCCGTCCAGCCCATGTATTCCATGAGATAGGCTTTCTGCTGAGCTTCATTCATACCCTTCATAGCCTACCGTATCTCTTTATCCATACGGTGGACATCGAGGAAATCATAAGGTTCAGAGCCCATCAGGCATAGATACCTGGATGGTGGCATCTCTCGTGGACTGTGCCCGGCAATGACCCATTTACGCAGGAGAGTCTTTTCGTAGTAGGCCATCGGAACCTCCTGCTCATAACGTTCAAGTTCCATTGCATTGCTGTAGGCTATATCCTCTGGCGTGAACACGTATCCCTCGGGATCTGCGTAGAAGGACTTGTAGTCAAAGCAGTAGTCTGCGGGATATAAATCGTGCACATTGAAAACTTTATTTTTTGCCATTGTTACCAACCTCCTGAGTATTGATCCTGCCCCATGCTTCGTTGATGCTTGATTCCCTTAGGCGGTTATTTCCACTGGGGAAGAGTATAAGTTCAACATGATGCGTCAGGCGTCCGATAAGTGCCGTGGTCATCCGTTCATCGTACAGAACATTTACCCACTGTGAAAACTCCAGATTCGTGTTGAGGATCACGGACTTCTGCTCATTGATCTCGGACAGGTAGTCAAACAGGAGCTGAGCTCCGGTGCGGTCACATGGCACGTATCCGAATTCATCCAGTATCAGGATCTTGGCTGCGTTAAGCTTCCTTTTCAGCGCTGCCAGGCTCCCCTTCGCCTTGCTTTCAGAGAAGAGATTGGTCAAGCCCGCAGTCCGGTAAAACTTCACCGAGATGTCTTCGTTACAGGCGGCAATCCCGACCAGCGTTGACAGCATTGTTTTCGCGGTTCCGGTACTGCCGTAGAAGATAAGGTTTTCAACTTTGTGAAAAATTTCAATCCCAGCAGGGAGTCCAGAGAAACACCGGTGGGAAAATCAATCTCATCGGTTCTGAACTGCTCAGGCGTATACATCTTTGGAAATCCAGCGGTATTAAGGAGCTTGGTCTTGCACCGTTAGGTTCTATATGTGACTTCGTTGCTTAAAAGGTTGTAAAGGTATTCTTGGTTTGTCTCTCCTTCCTGGGACATAGCCCTTTCTGCGAAGTTTGCAGATGCTTTAAGCTACTTACAGCGCAGTGCAATGGATTCCTTAGGGTCAGCTATTAGATGCACCTCCCTTCGTAAGGACGGCGTCCAGAGCGGCGAGGTCTGAAGGGAACATGATTACCTTCATGCTCGGGATTGCTTCAGAAGGCTCTATCGGCGGCAGTGGCGGAACATCCATATATGTGCGGCGGTAAAGGCTCACAAGAATGTCCGGATCCGTTGCCTGATGTTCTATAGCCTTATTAACAGTGGTCAATGCGCTTTCAAATCTGCTGCGTTCAGTAAGCTCGGCAAGAACCTTGAGTACCTTTCCACGGCTTTTGCTTTCACACCCGTCCATATACATCCGCATGGACTCCGGCATCATGTCGTAGATGCCGCTGTTCCTCAGCGAACGGGGCTTACAAGCTATATAGCGCAGATACGGGATCCAGTCCATGCTTTCGTGATCATCGCCATACAGTCTGCGGTGCCTGACAACTTCGTGAAGGTCACTGTCCATAACGATCACTTCAGAAGAGGTGATGTGCAGCCGCACAGTTTCCTCACAGATGGCAGGAGAAGCTGAATAACGATGTTTACCGGCATCAAGGGTAAACTTGCCGTACTTATCCGTTCTGGCAGTCGTGTAGAGCGAAGTGTCGAACGCAACGGTAGGCAGAGGCAGAAGCGCTGCTTTATCCTCTGCAAACAGTTCAGAAATAAAACGGCCATCCTTGTCATCGTAGTGCTCCCGCTCCATGTTTTTGTCACAGGCTGTAAGAAGTTCCTTGTTCTTTGCAGGCAGTGTTTAAAACTCGGAACCGGGACAAGCTTGTTGCGACGCAGGTATCCGACTTTATTCTCGACATTACCCTTTTCCCAGCCGGACTCAGGGTTCATAAACACTGGCTTGAAGCGGTAGTGCTCGCAGAATCACTGGAAGCGTTCAGTAACCTCACGGCCTCCGCCTTTGATGATATCTGTAACGATGGTCCTGGTATTGTCAAACCAGATTTCTGTCGGAACCCCACCGATGTACTCAAACATCGTCGCCAATCCTTCCAGCAGGCACTCCGTGTTTTCGCCGTAGTTCAGCTGGAGATAGCCGCCATTGCTATGGGGGAAGCTGAGAACAAGGTACTTTGCTTCGTGGTGGAGTTTGCCGTTCTCGTAGAAATCAGCATATCCGAAGTCGGCCTGTGCCTCGCCGGGATGATGCTCGAGGGGAAGATAACCTTCCTTTTGCTTGAGGCGGAGCTCTGCCTTCTTTTCGGCCACATAAGCAGCCGTAAGGTGGTATGAGCAGTCATACCCCTCTACTTCGTCCTTAAGACGTCTGTGGACTCTTTTAGCAGTATGGCGCTGCTTGCGGGGAGCCTTCTTGTCCTCTGTGAGCCATTTGTCAATGAGCGGCTTGAATGGGTCAAGCTTTGAGGAATGCTCTTCCTCATCCGGGCTGGGAGGCGCTTCGTTAAAGTCCTACATGTCCACATATTTGCGGACAGTGCGCCAGTCGAGGTTCTCCATGCTGGCAATTTCTGTCAGAGACTTGTCTTGCCCATAGTACAGATCTCTGATACGATGGATCTGATCCATTGATGTCATACTCCTTTCCTCCTTGTCGTATTGATTAAGCACAACACTTCAAGGATATAGAATTGTCAGTATGTCCGCAATGGATCTTTTACATCCGACTCGGGGGCTACCGAAGTGTCTGGCGCCGCCCTTTCCTTGGATGCTTCAGAAAGCTCTGCAACAACCTACAAAATGTAGTTGCAATCACCTACATTTTTGTTTTGCAACAATCTACATTTTTATTTTACAATAAACAATCAATAGTTTTTTGAGAGATTTACACATGAAAATTGTAAAACAAGGATCTCATTTTTGGAGATCCTTGTTTTAGTTGTGTCACAGTGAAAATAAACCACCTGCTCTGCAGGTGGAGGGAAGATCTTTATATTAAAGAAAAACTTCCGTGTTAATATAAATGCTGGTCTGCAAACCACAAATATAAACTTGGGAGGTACTCTAAAATGAGTAAGGAAAATAGTTTAGCCCATACAAAATGGAAAGCAAGTATCACGTAGTTTTTGCACCAAAGTACAGGAGACAAGTAATTTATAAGAGTATCCGAGCAGATATAGGTCAGATATTGGGAATGTTATGCAGAAGAAAAGGGATAGAAATAATTGAAGCAGAAGCATGTCCAGATCATATACATATGCTCATCAGAATTCCCCCAAAGTATTCCGTATCGGATATCATGGGATATCTCAAAGGGAAGAGTTCGCTTATGATATTCGAAAAACATGCTAATCTCAAGTACAAATACGGAAATCGGCATTTATGGTGCCGTTGATACTATGTAGACACGGTAGGGAAGAACACAGCTGCGATAAAGAAGTATATTCAGAATCAATTGAAAGAAGATTT
>JAIKXQ010000082.1 GCA_024684035.1 Eubacterium sp.
GGCGAGGAGAAGTACATCTTCCCGAACCAGGAGAACGCTGACGTCATGTTCAACTCGGCACTGATCTACGAACTCAGTATCCTGAAAGTGTATGCAGAGCCTTTGCTTTTCCAGGTACCCACAGACTGTCCGGAATACTACGAGGCACTGCGCCTTCTGAAGTTTCTGGATTACTTCATCCCCCTGCCGTCGGAGAGCGTACCGATTAATTCGATACTGCGGGAGTTCATCGGGGGGAGCTGTTTCGATGTGTGAGTGTCGCAAGCAGAGCCGTTATTAGATACATCTCAAACAGGATTAACATACACTTTACTGAGCGTTTATTCTTTTGCATGAGACTGTATAAAAAATATGTAAATGCTGGAAGGAGTTGTAACTGCAGTTTCCAGCACTGCGTGCAGGGGCAGAGTCATGCAAAGCGAACACTTGGAAGCGGAGAACGAAGCGCGAGCATAGCGTGGGTGCGTGAGCAATGTTTGAGACCGCTTTGGACATCGCCCGAAGGGCATAAGACAAAGCGGTTGAGCTTTTTGCGGGAGCACCCCGCAATAGGCGGCGGAGCGCTGAGGACGAGAGCGACGTGTTCGCGTGCATGCTCTGGTTCTGCCGCGTAGTTTGTGTATATGACACTTTGGTTTCTTGATCCTGACGCGGAATCTGATCATATAGGAAATGCGGCAGAATCGCAAACGAACTGACACAGAAAACGAGGCCGTCCGGAAAGGTCATCTAAACCTTTCTCAGACCGCCTCGTAAATCAATCAGGCATTTTTGGATTTGATAAACTCATCAATTCCTTTGGCTGCAGCTTTTCCTGCGCCCATAGCGAGGATAACTGTTGCAGCTCCTGTCACTGCGTCACCGCCGGCAAATACGCCCTCTTTGGTCGTCTTTCCGTTCTCTTCATCAGCAATGATACATTTTCTCTTGTTGATGTCGAGTCCCACGGTTGTGGAAGAGATCAGCGGGTTCGGTGATGTACCAAGGGACATGATTACTGTATCACAGTCGATGATAAACTCGGATCCCTCGATCTCAACCGGGCTGCGTCTTCCGGAGGCATCCGGCTCGCCAAGCTCCATGCGGATACACTTGATTGCCTTTACCCATCCGGTCTCTTCATCCTCGATGATTTCTACAGGATTTGTGAGAAGATCAAAGATGATGCCCTCTTCTTTTGCGTGATGTACTTCCTCGCGACGTGCAGGAAGTTCTTCTTCGGAACGACGGTAAACGATATGTACTTCAGCTCCGAGACGAAGTGCTGTACGTGCAGCGTCCATAGCTACGTTTCCACCACCTACTACGACAACTTTCTTTCCTCTGTGGATCGGTGTGTAGTAGTCATCACGGTATGCCTTCATCAGGTTATTTCTGGTGAGGAACTCATTGGCAGAGAATACACCAAGTGCAGTCTCGCCCGGAATGTTCATGAATCTCGGAAGTCCTGCACCGGAACCGATGAAGACTGCCTCGAATCCTTCCTCATTCATAAGTTCATCGACAGTTGTAGCCTGTCCGATGACAGCGTCTGTCTCGATCTTAACGCCAAGGCTTCTGACGTTCTCGATCTCTTTCTCTACGACCTTGTCTTTCGGAAGACGGAACTCCGGAATACCATAGGCAAGAACGCCGCCGGCCTTGTGGAGTGCCTCATAGATGGTTACATCATAGCCGAGTTTTGCGAGGTCTCCGGCACAGGTAAGTCCTGCAGGGCCTGCTCCGATGACTGCAACCTTATGGCCGTTCTTTTCTGCGGCCGGTGTGGGCTTCACGCCGTTCTCTTTTGCCCAGTCAGCTGTGAATCTCTCGAGTTTACCGATGGATACAGCCTCGCCTTTGATTCCACGGATACATCTCTGCTCACACTGTGTCTCCTGAGGACATACACGTCCGCAGACAGCCGGCAGGGAGCTGGACTCGCTGATGACGTCATAGGCTTTCTTGAAATCTCCGGTTTTGATCTGCTCGATGAATCCCGGAATATTGATGTGTACCGGACAGCCCTCCACACATTTCGGATTCTTACAGTTCAGACATCTGGCTGCCTCTTCTACAGCCTCTTCCTGTGAATATCCCAGACAAACTTCTTCGAAGTTTGTTGCACGAACCTTCGGCTCCTGCTCACGTACGGGTACTTTCTTCATCATATCTGTTGCCATTATTCGTCACCTCCGCACTGACCACAGCCGCCATGGTGGGTATCGCCTTCCTGCTTCTTAAGGATCTCGCGGCCCTCTTCTGTCTTGTACATTCTCATTCTCTTCATTGCGCCGTCGAAATCCACCTTGTGTCCGTCGAACTCAGGACCGTCTACACAGGCGAATTTTACCTGGCCGTCAACAACGAGACGGCAGGCACCGCACATACCGGTTCCATCAACCATGATCGGGTTCATGGATACAACCGTATGAATTCCGTACTCCTCTGTCATCTTGCAGACAAACTTCATCATGATCATCGGGCCGATGGCTACGCACCAGTCGTACTTCTTGCCCTCTTTATCGATCAGGTCTGACAGACACTGGGTTACCATACCTTTTCTCTGATAGGAGCCGTCATCTGTCGTTACATACAGATTAGACACCTTTTTGAATTCCTCTTCCATGATGAGGATATCGTGAGACTTGCAACCAATGATTACATCTGCAGTAATACCATTTTCATGAAGCCATTTCACCTGGCAATATACCGGAGCGGTTCCTACACCACCTGCGATAAATACCATTTTACGTTTCTTAAGTTCCTCGATCGGTGTTTCAACGAGATCAGACGGACGTCCGAGCGGACCTACAAAGTCATCAAATGCATCTCCTGCCTTCAGCTCTGCCATCTTCTGTGTGGACTGGCCGATGGGCTGGAAGACGATGGTGATCGTTCCGGCTTCTCTGTCGTAATCGCAGATCGTAAGGGGAATTCTCTCACCCTCTTCGCCTACTTTAACAATGATGAACTGTCCGGGCAGACAGTGCTTAGCTACTAACGGCGCTTCAACCACCATTTTGTAGATGACTGCGTTCAGCTTTTCTGCAGACAAAATCTTGTACATGGTAACCTCCTCTGTTACTTCCAATGTAGAAATCTATTAATAGCATACCTGTACGTATGGTATTAATCTTTTGACTCCGACGATCGCTCCTGCCCGGATTCTTCACCGGAGGATTCTTTTCCGCCGCTTTCCGAACTGGTTTCTGAAGATGATGACGACGCATTGTCGTCGGATTCACCTTCCTCCGAAGTGCTCCCATACCCATCCTGACTGGGAGTCAATACACCGCTGGCGGTCTGCTCCGGCGCCGGTGTCTGTGTCGGCGCGATCTCGTTGTAGATCAGCGTAACAGAAGCTGCATTGCCGAGCTTACCATTTGGGCCTGCGAGAACTGCATAGAAGACATGTTCGCCTTTCCTCATTCTTACGGGTTTTGTGTATTTTGGGCTTGCTTTTGTCGGTTTTTTGTCAAAAGAATAATAACATGTATAGCCATCCGGCACAATAACCGTAATCAGGTTCACAAGTTTTTCATCATCCTCGTTGGAAGATGAAGAAGATTCAACATCCTGTGAAACAAAATTCTTCAGTTTGCCGTTTTTGTCAAAGTACTTGCTGAGATCCGCCTGCTTGTCCGCAGAGCCCTTCATGTGTGTGTAGGTTCCGGATCCGGGAACAATCTGAGGTTCCGGAGGTGTGGGAAGATTGACGGAAAACTCCACCTTTGTCTCTTCACTTTGCGCGCCCACTTTTGTGACAGCCACAGCTCTTACTACCGTATCTCCTTCTCCTACAGCAAAGGGGCCGGTGTACTTCGTGGCGTTCACAGAAGGTCTGGTTCCATCGGTTGTGTAATATATTTCTGCATTAGACGTGTCACAGGTAATCTGTACACTCTGCTCCGCATCGAAGGCGCCGCCCTGAGGCGAAATATCCGGTTCTGAGGGCAGATAGTCAGCGTACTTTTTGCATATTTCCTCAGAAGGACATTTCCTGAGGAGCTGCTGAATCTCTGTAATCTTCTCCGCTTTTTTCCAGATGTCGATAAGAAGCTGATAACACTCCTCGTCGTTCGGAAAATCATTGATCAGAGCACTCAGGACTTCCGCTGCCTTGTCCTCATCACCTTGAGCATTGTAAATCCGCGCGATGAGGACACGAATATTCCGGTCTCCCTTTTTGAGCGTTAGAGCCTGATTCGCATATTCAAGAGCATCCTTGTAGTCCTCCCGACCGAAGGCCTCCACGGCGCACTGATACTGATAATCGTAGGAATTCTTCTTCTGGGAATTGTTAATCCCGCTCATAATCCAGATCAGGGTGATCACGGCTACAATCGCGAGACTGACGGTCAACATCACATTCCGCTGAATCTGACGTTTTCTGCGTTCCAGAGCCTCCTGGCGTTCCCGCTCTGCCTGTCTGGCCTTCTCTTCTTCTTTTAACTTAAGCTCATGTTCCTGATAATGCGTCTCAATCGTCACGTAATCGGGAACGAGCTGAACCTGTTCCCCGCATACCGGACAAACAAGTTCATCATCGGGAAAATCTGCACCACACCTTGTGCATTTCCTCATGATCAGTTCTCCTCCAGATAGTTGTCAAACTCTTCCATAGTCATCAGTACCTTGCGAGGCTTGGTGCCTTCTTCGGCACCGACAACCCCCGCGTCACAGAGCTGATCCATAATCCTCGCAGCTCTGTTAAAGCCCACACGGAATGCTCTCTGAAGCATACCGATCGAGGCCTTGTCTTTTTCAATAATAAGCTTGCCGGCGTCTGTGAAATATTCATCCGTATCCATGGGATCGCCCCCCGGGCTTAATGATCCCAGAGAGTGATTGTCAATCTGCTTCTGTATTTCCTCAGACTGGTTTTCCTGTGACTGTTGCATGTGATTTGCCTTCAGGAATTTTCCGACCTTTGCGATCTCGTCATCCGAAAGAAAAGCACCCTGCAGACGGGCAGGTTTCTGGTATCCCTGCGGGTAGTACAGCATATCTCCGTTTCCGAGCAGTTTCTCCGCTCCATTCATATCGATGATGGTTCTGGAATCAACACCGGAAGTAACCGAGAGCGCTACTCTCGAAGGCATATTCGCCTTGATCAGACCGGTAATGACATTGACGGACGGTCTCTGTGTCGCGATGACAAGATGGATACCGCAGGCACGGGCCAGCTGAGCCAGACGGCAGATCGCGTCCTCAACCTCGTTCTGAGCCACCATCATAAGATCCGCCAACTCGTCGACGATAATGACGATCCGTGACATCTTCTTCGGTCTCGGCCGGTCTTCTGTGTCAGGCAGGGTCTCTACCTTAGCGTTGTAACTTTTTACATCCCTCGCTCCGAGCTCTGCAAATTTCGCGTACCGGTCTGTCATCTCGGCTACCGCCCAGTTCAGAGCAGCTGCCGCTTTTTTCGGATCTGTCACAACCGGAATCAGCATATGCGGAATTCCGTTGTAGACAGAAAGCTCAACCACCTTGGGGTCGACCATGATGAATTTCACATCATCCGGCTTCGCCTTGTAAATGATGCTCATGATCAGAGTATTGATAAAGACAGACTTACCGGAACCGGTAGCTCCCGCAATAAGCAGATGGGGCATCTTCGCGATATCCCCGATCACCGGCTGTCCGGCGATGTCCTTACCGACAGCAAAAGCCAGTGGTGATTTATGCTTTTTAAAAGCGTCCGTATCCAGAAGTTCACGAAGAAGTACAGAACTCTTGGATTTGTTGGGCACCTCGATTCCGATAGCCGCCTTGCCGGGAATCGGCGCCTCTATACGGACATCCGCCGCCGCAAGATTCAGCTTGATATCATCCTGAAGACTCAGGATCTTGCTCACCTTCACTCCCATCTGGGGTGTCAGCTCATATCGGGTGACGGTGGGGCCACAGCTGATATGATTGATGGAAACCTCGACGCCAAAGGTATGAAGAACCTGCTGAAGTTTCAAAGCGGTTTCTTTCAGCTGCTCCTTTGTATCTCCGCCGCCTGCGCCTTTCGCAGACTGAAGAAGATCCAGCGGAGGAAAAACGTACTCTTTGATCTCTTCTACCTCTTTAACCTCGAGTTTTTCTACTTCTCCCACGGAAGGACGTCCACGTCTGGCATATTTCTGTTCACCCTCAGCCGAAGCTTCCGGAACCTCATTCGCCGGTTCCTCTTCCGCGTGGATCTCCGTCATTCTGCCGGCGGAAGCAGGTACAGCCTCTGGTTTTTTACGTCCGAAGACCGTCGGAACTTCATCCGTTCCGATGTCATCATCAATCTCATCAATCACCGGCTTCGGATCTGCGGACACAGTTTCCTGTGCAGCGGTATCGATAATATCATCCGGTATATCCGATGCAAAAAGTGAAGATGCTCCATCCTCCACAGACACCTGCATAGGATCCATAAAAGGCTCTGCCACTTTTCCCTCAGAGGCGGCCGCCGTCTTTTTCTTTGTATTCTTATCCGCTTCATGATCATCGACGAAACCCAGTTTAAGCTGAAACAGATCCGCCGGATCGGAAGGCTTGCTTCCGGTATCCGTGATCTTCTGAGGCTCCACCATTTTGGCGTGCTCCGTGATCACCTTCGCATCCTGCTGACGTTTTTTCTTCTGCTGCCGCACGGAGGCTGCCAGATCTCTTTTGGCTTTTGCCGCATCCCGCTTCTCCTGTCGGCTCCGTTTCTTCTTCTCTTTCTCGATCTCGATTTCTTCCGGGGTCATTCCCTCATAGGCAGCCCTCTTCTTTTCTCTCATTCCGGAAATCACAGGCTTCTGCGTAAGAAGGATCAGGAAAACAAGAAGGAAGGCCAGTGTAATCACATAGGCTCCCACCGTACCGAAGAGCATACCGAAGAATTGCACAATCGCTCCGCCGACAACACCGCCGCCACTCTTCTCCTGACAGCAGTTCTCATAGATTATTTTCAGATCCGCGCCCTTCAGATATCCCTTGAGGATCAGCTGGAACAGCGAACATAAAGAAATGTAGATTCCTGTCAGTGACAGGGCAATGCGCACAGAAGCGGCATTCTTTCCGTTGGAAATAAAAAGAACAGCCATGTACAGGAATAAGAAAGCAAAAAGAAACGCCGGAATTCCAAACATTCCAAATAAAAAAGAACCAAGGATCTTTCCGGCGGCACCGGCTGTATCGAGACAACTCAGGAAAATCAGAACCGCAGCCACAAATGCAAGGATCACTTCCATGTCCAGCATCAGCTGGCGGCGTTTCTGTTCCTGCATCTTTGCAACTGCAGCTTCGTGTTCTCTCTGTTTTTTTGTTTTTGCATTATTACGCCCTCTTGCGGAAGTTCCACTTCCGCCGGAAGACGTTTTTTTTGATCTGACTGACTTTTTCTGTGCCACTCAAACAACTCCTCACTCTATGTGCCGGCATTCAAAACAAATAGATCAACACGGTAACGATACCTGCTGCCAGACAATAACAGGCATAACCGCGGCTTCTGTTTCTGGATAAAACTCTCTTCGAGAGATGAAGCGCAAAGTATCCCACGATGGAAGCCACAAGGATTCCCATGACGCAGGAGCCGACGCCCACACTCTCAAGAAGGGACGTGCCACCGCTTCCCAGCTCAAGAATAAAACCGCCGAGGATGGCCGGGATACTGATCAGGAACGCATATTTGACCATATACTTTCTGGCAAAACCACAGATTCCCGCACCGGCAAGAATCATGCCGAGTCTTGAGACACCGGGCATAACCGCAAGTCCCTGAAGGACGCCGATGATCAGCGCATCCCTCACCCTTGTGCCTGCAGGTTTCTTTCCACTGTTCCTCGTGAAAGATGAAATCATCAGCGCAAGTGCAGTAATCATCATTCCCATAGCCGTAATCAAAAGATTATCCGCTCCCATCCTGGCGAACTTTCGAAGCGCCAGAGAAATGACAGCGGAGGGTATCAGGGAAATGAGCATCATCGCAGTAAGCCGGCGATAATTCGTCGTCAGAATTTTGTGATAGTCACCCGCCTCCGGATGACGATAGTTCTTCACCAACAATCCGGCGTTGGTAAAAATGTCCCCGATCATTCCGGTCAGTGAAGACAGTATCCTCACCAGATCGATCCGGAATGAAAAGAGCACAGCGATGAGGGTTCCGAGATGCATCATCGCAAGATAACGAAGATTAACCGCTTCGTCAGCTCCCAGCAGTCTCCCCACGACCACCAGATGCCCGGAACTGCTCACCGGAAAGAATGCTGTTACTCCCTGCAGCACTCCCAGGATAATTGCCCCTAATATAGACATATGTATGTTCCTAATCTCCCCTGTTTATTTCCCGCTATGCTGGTAAAACACTATAGCGGATATAAGGAAACACAGTTTCCGGCGATTCAATCAAAAATCAGAGAACGTCTGATTCATCAGTCGTCAAGATCACCGTCAAGGTTCGTGTATACGTTCTGTACATCATCGCTCTCATCGAGAAGGTCAAGAATCTTGCGCATGTTCGCAATATCTGTCTCGTCTGTGAGTGCTGTCTTTGTCTGAGGAATCATAGCAATATCCGCTTCCATCATCGGGATATTCTCTTTCTCAAGACTCTCGCGAACCTCAGAGAAGGATTCCGGATCTGTAAGAACCTCGAAATAATCCTCGTACTCGTTGAAATCCTCAGCGCCTGCGTCAAGAGCTGTCATCATGAGATCATCAGCGCTTCCGCCAACCTCATCTTCAAACTGCTCTTTGTCAATGAGGATCTGTCCCTTCTCATCGAACATAAAGGATACGCATCCCGGTGTTCCGATATTTCCGTGTCCCTTAGAGAACGCGCTGCGGACATCTGCTGCAGTACGATTCTTGTTGTCTGTCAGAGTCTGAACGATGACAGCGACACCTGCCGGTCCATATCCCTCATAGGTAATATGCTCATAGTTATCGGCAGAAGCAGCTCCTGCAGCCTTCTCAATACCACGCTTGATGGTATCGTTGGGCATGTTTGCGGCCTTTGCCTTTGCAATAACGTCACGAAGTTTGCTGTTATTATCCGGATCTGCACCGCCTGCTTTTACGGCAATAACGATCTCACGTCCGATTATGGTAAAAATTTTGCCCTTCTGAGCATCATTTTTCTCTTTCTTATGCTTGATATTAGCGAATTTAGAATGTCCTGACATACCTTGTTTCCTCTCCTCTGTCTTTCTCATGCGTCTCTTCACAGTTCACGCATATTTTATCATCACCTTAGAAATATAGCACTGAATAAAATAACCGTCAAGATTCGTTTCTTCCTATTATTATTATGAGGTTTTCCGGTGACGGATTCACAAAAAGCGGTGAATAAATTCAAGCAGGTCTCCTGCCGTCGCAGATGCAGCGGAATACTTTTCTGCCGCCAGCTCCCCACATTTTCCGTGAATGTAAACCGCAAGTGTCTGGGGCGGCACCGGAAGATCCGGATGCTGCATAGTGAGGGTCGTGATCATTCCCGCCAGTACATCTCCGCTGCCGGCCGTCGACAGTGCACTGCAACCTGACAGATTCAGAAACGAACGTCCATCCGGAAGGGCGACCACGCTTCGGGCATCCTTGAGAACCACACAGGCTCCGGATTCTTCCGCAGCCTTTGACGCCACATAGACAAGTTCCTTCTTTATTTCTTCAACAGAATAATCACAGAGCCTGCTCATCTCCATCAGGTGGGGCGTAATAGTTACCGGAAAATCAATGAGGCTGATCAGTTCTTCATGGCGTGCCAGAATATTCAGTGCATCCGCGTCCATCACTGTCGTCTTCTTCCAACCGCTTTTCAGAAATGTCGTCAGGATTTTTTCCGAAATTTCTCCTGTCCCAAGGCCCGGTCCGATGAGCACAGCATCCGCCCATTTCAGATTTTCCAGCAGACTTTCCGTCTTCCAGCCTTTGGACGTATAAACCGAGAGCAAAGCCTCCGGAAGCATAGTGGCAAGCGCCGTTCTGTTTTTCTCGTCGGTGTAGATCTTCACCATACCGGCACCGGACTTCAGCGCGGCCGCCGCCGAGAGGTAGGCCGCACCACAGATTTCTTCGGAACCGGCAATCACCAGAACCTTCCCGAAAGTCCCCTTGTTTCCGGATTCCTCCCTCGCCGGCAGCAGTTTCAAGTCCGTTTCATCCAGAGAAAACAAGGGGCATTCCCGGAGCATATCCTCCTCCACCGGAATTCCGATTTTACGCACGAGCACTCTTCCGGCATAGGCAGCTCCCGGATACAGATAGAGACCTGCCTTGCCCGTGGTAAAGGTGACTGTCAGATCTGCTCTTACCGCGACACCGCACACTGCTCCGGTGTCCGTATGAATGCCGGAAGGCATGTCCACAGCAACAACCGGCAGGTCAGAGTCATTGACAGCCTCAATAACCTCCGCATAGTTTCCCGTCACCGGCCTGTGCATGCCGATCCCGAACAGGGCGTCCACAATCAATGTATAACCTTCGACCGGAAAGTCTCCCCGCAACACCTTCACAGGATAATGCGTGAGAACCATCATCTGCGTCTTCATCTGTTCGCTGTATTTCTCCTCGTCCCCTGCCGCAAAAACGGTGGCGCCATAGCCTCTCTCTGTGAGAATTCTCGCAATAGCCGCTCCGTCACCGGCATTGTTTCCGGTTCCGCAGATGACAAGCACATCTGAAAGATCAAATTCTTCCTCTTCCAGAACATCCACGACAGCAAGAGCCGCCCTCTCCATCAGAACCAGAGAGGGTATTCCGTTTTCACTGGTTCGGATATCGGCTTCCTTGTGTTGATCGGCACGTAAAATCGGTTCCATGGTGACCTCCTTTTGGGCATACGTTTTCTCTATTACGTGATAATTCGATGTTAATGAGCTGTTGAATACTTTTTTCGCGGAGGAGACAGAGTATACACGCAAACGCGTCGCTCCCGTCCTCAGCAAAGTGCTTTGTTTTAATGAACTACGAAAGTATAACATTTGACAAATAAAGAGACTGCCGCGCGAAACAGCAGCATACATACAAAGTACCTACTATGTTTTCGTGCGGCAGTCCCTTACCGGTTGTTTCTGCCCTGCTTCTGCAGAACAGGTATCATGTCTTATTTGATTTTTCCTTCTTCTTCCAGCGTCTTGAGATTGTAGGATAGACGCATCAGGCTCTCTGAGAGGTGGACGTTCTGCACAGCCACCGTCTTCGGTACTACCAGATTCAGATCTGTGTGTGCGAAGTTCCAGATCGCGTGGATTCCGTTCTCCACCAGAATCTGAGCCATGTCGATGGCATTCTCCTTCGGAAGTGTGAGCGCGGCAATCTCCACATCATTCTTCTGAAGAAAGCCCGGGAGCTCATCGATCATCATGATCGGAATATCTCTGACCATCTTCCGCTTAAGTGCCTTGTTATTGTCAAAGAGACCAACAACACGGAAACTGTTCTTCTCGAACTTTGCGTAGTTGGCAAGTGCCTGTCCGAGATTTCCTGCTCCGATGATGATCATCTTGTGCGGCCGGTCCAGACCGAGGATCTTTGCGATTTCTGTTCTCAGATAATAAACATTGTAACCGTAACCCTGCTGTCCGAATCCGCCGAAATTATTGAGATCCTGACGAATCTGTGATGCAGTGACTTTCATCTGCTGACTCAGTTCACCGGAAGAAATCCGCTCCACTCCCGCATCCAGAAGTTCTCCGAGATATCGGTAATATCGCGGAAGTCTTTTAATTACAGCTTTCGAAATTACTTTCTGTCCCATACGGTGCCCTCCGTTCAAATTACATATATTATATATCTTTGTCTAAATCTTATCAAGGTCTTTGATAGAAAAATCACAAAATTCGAAAGACTTTCTCGCCCTTGTTTTGTGTCATATTTCAAGTATAATGAGAAGGGCAGATTTATAGGAGGAAACAGAATGATTTTATCCTGTCAGAATATAAGCAAGTCTTTCGGCACCGAGACCATCCTGAAGGATGTCTCCTTTCACCTGGAGGAGCATGACAAAGCAGCTCTCATCGGTGTAAACGGCGCCGGCAAATCCACACTTCTCCGGATCATTACGGGAGCTCTCTCTCCGGATTCCGGCGAAGTTACCCTCACCCATGGAAAAACACTGGGCTATCTGGCTCAGTATCAGGAGATGGAGGGTGACGAGACAATCTACAATGAAGTAAAAAAGGCGCGTCAGTACGTTCTGGATATGGAACAGGAACTGCGCAGCATGGAAGAACAAATGAAAAACGTCACCGGCAGCGACTACGACCGTGTGATGGAAAAATATACACAGCTGGGTCATCGCTTTGAACTGGAGAACGGTTATGCTGTTGAGAGCGAGATCACCGGCGTACTCAAAGGCCTTGGTTTTGCAGAAGCTGATTTTGACCGCAGGCTTTCCACCCTCTCCGGAGGCCAGAAGACCCGGGTGGTTCTCGGCAAGCTCCTGCTCACAAAGCCGGATGTCCTTCTTCTGGACGAGCCGACCAACCACCTGGATCTCACCTCTATCGAGTGGCTGGAGACCTATCTTCTGAACTACGCGGGAACCGTCCTGATCGTCTCCCACGACCGTTACTTCCTGAACCGGATCGTCAACCGCGTCGTGGAGATCGAAAACGGAAGTTCGATGACCTTTGTCGGAAACTACTCCGCCTACAGTGAGAAAAAAGCCATCGTCCGGAAATCACAGTACAACGCCTGGCTCAAACAGCAGAACGAGATCAAACACCAGGAAGCTGTCATCACAAAACTCAAGCAGTTCAACCGGGAGAAATCCATCAAGCGCGCAGAGAGCCGTGAGAAAATGCTGGACAAAATCGACCTCATCGAAAAACCGGCAGAAGTCAGCGCCGATATGCGCATCGAACTACATCCACGCACGGAGAGTGGAAAAGATGTCCTCACGGTAAAGGGGCTCACCAAATCCTTCCCGAATCTTCCTCTGTTCACCGATCAGAGTTTTGAGATCAAGCGCGGGGAGCGCGTCGCCATTATCGGAAACAACGGTACCGGTAAGTCTACCATCCTGAAGATCCTCACAGGACTTCTGGAGCCCGATGCCGGAACCGTAACCTTCGGTTCCAAAGTGCACATTGGTTATTATGATCAGGAACAGCAGCTGCTGGATCCCTCCAAGAACATTTTTGAACAGATCTCGGACGACTATCCGACTCTGTCAAATACAGAGATCCGGAATGTCCTGGCCGCCTTCCTTTTTACCAACGACGACGTCTTCAAGCTCATCAAATCCCTCTCCGGAGGCGAGCGCGGCCGCGTATCCCTGGCGAGACTCATGCTCTCCGAGGCCAATCTTCTGATCCTGGACGAGCCCACCAACCATCTGGACATCATCTCCAAGGAGATTCTGGAAGACGCCCTGAATGAATACACCGGAACCGTGCTCTATGTCAGCCACGATCGTTACTTCATCAATCAGACCGCAACCAGGATCATCGACCTGAACAACCGGACACTGGTAAACTACATCGGAAATTATGATTACTACCTGGAGAAAAAAGATGAGCTGACAGCAATCTACGCAGCCACTCCTGCCGCCGACACCGCCGAAACGAATCAGGCAGGCGACACCGCCGGCAAACTGGACTGGAAAGCCCAGAAAGAAGAACAGGCCCGAATCCGCAAGATTGAAAATGAGATCAAAAAGATTGAGAAAGAAATCGGGGAACTGGAAGACAGAAACAGAGAAATCGATGAAGAATTCCTGAAACCGGAGACCGGCACTGATCTTCCGAAGTGCCAGAAACTATCCAAAGAACAGACAGCGAACAATGAAAGGCTGGAGGAACTCTACGAGAAGTGGGAAGAGGTTTCGTCGCAGCTGTAAATCCATGGACGCACAAAACAGAACTTGCGGAAGACGGTAGAGTATACACGCGAACACGTCGCTTTGTATGCTCTTCCGCCTTCCGCGTGGCACTTCACTTGAGTTATGTAGTAATCCATAAATGAAAAGGCTCAAAAAGAGCGGGATTCTCACGCACTATGTGAGAGTCCCGCTTTCTTATTTAATATACCAACATCTTCGCATTCTCGAGGTCCAAAACAGTAACGAGAACGCATGCGCTATGTAAATCAGCCAAGTTCCTTCTCGAGGTTCTCTCGAATTGCCTTGATGAAGTCCAGAGAATTCAGTTTGGTCGGATTCGGAAGTTCTGTGATCAGAGCCAGATCTCCTGTCATCTTTCCTGACTCGATGGTCTCAATGGTTGCCTTCTCCAGTGCATCTGCGAATTTGATAAGCTCAACCAGGTTGTCCAGCTCGCCTCTCTTACGGAGTGCTCCGGTCCATGCAAAGATGGTTGCCACGGAGTTAGTGGATGTCTCTTCTCCCTTGAGGTGCTTGTAGTAATGTCTCTGAACAGTACCATGTGCTGCCTCGTACTCATAATATCCCTGAGGGGAAACAAGTACGGAAGTCATCATAGCCAGAGAACCGAAAGCGGAGGAAAGCATATCGCTCATAACATCTCCGTCGTAGTTCTTGCATGCCCAGATGAAGCCGCCCTCTGCTTTCATGATACGGGCAACCGCATCATCGATAAGTGTGTAGAAATATGTAATTCCTGCAGCCTCAAATTTCTCCTTGTACTCGTTGTCGTACAGATCCTGGAATACATCTTTGAAGCGATGATCGTAGATCTTGGAGATGGTATCCTTTGTGGCAAACCAGAGATCTTCTTTTCTTCCGAGCGCATACTCGAAGCAGCTTCTTGCAAAGCTCTCGATAGACGCGTCGATATTATGTGTTCCCTGAACAACACCTGCGCCGTCAAACGTATGAACAGTCTCTCTCTTTTCGATGGTGCCGTCCTCGGATGTGTAGACAAGCTCTACCTTTCCAGCCTGCGGTACACGAATCTCAACGTTCTTGTAAACATCACCGTAAGCGTGACGGGCGATAGTGATCGGCTTCTTCCAGCTTTTAACCACCGGCTCAATTCCCTTTACAATGATCGGTGTACGGAACACAGTACCGTCCAGAAGAGCACGAATGGTTCCGTTAGGGCTCTTCCACATCTTCTTCAGGTTGTACTCCTCCACACGGGCAGCATTGGGTGTAATAGTCGCACACTTAACAGCAACGCCGTATTTCTTTGTTGCCTCAGCAGAATCTACTGTAACCTGATCGTTTGTCTCATCTCTGTGTTTGAGACCGAGGTCATAGTACTCTGTCTTCAGATCAATGAACGGAAGAAGGAGTTCATCCTTAATCATCTTCCAGAGAATTCTGGTCATCTCATCTCCATCCATCTCCACAAGCGGCGTCGTCATTTGAATTTTATCCATAGCTATCTCTCCCTCTTTCGTACAAAACTGACTTATTCCAGACAAGATTTTTTCGTCCGGAAGTGAATACGTCTCATATTATAATCAATTCTGTCCTCGAGGGCAAACCTTTTTCGTTGGTTAATATTGGCCTACTCATAAAGCACCCACTGCCGCAAGAACAGTGGGTGCAGATAATAATCTATTCTATTTACATTTCAGCGTACATTGCGACTTATCTCATTATCACTTGTTTGCGTTTTCTTGAACCTGATTTTTTATAAGGATCTGATCACTGTCGGATATACCCAGATTACTAAACGCCTGATCCATAGTTACCGATGTATTCTGCATCAACATCTTTACACTCTGTGCCAAGGCATCGATCCTATACTGTTCCGCGTATTCTTCTGCAAATTTCCTTACTGCTTCTGACATAGAATCTCGTCCTTTCTCTGTTTCTTTAAAATGATGGACACTGTCCGCCAACTCCTTGAAATACATATCCTCCGGTGATTTCGTGTGAAAGTCTCGGATCAGATGTCCAATATCGTCACTACCTTGATAGTTTCCGTTCACATAGATAATATGCGATCCATCATTAAAGGACTCTCCTGTTTCAATAACTGTTCTGTCTGCTCTGTATACCGGATATCCCTTTCGGAATTTATCATGTTTATATATAAAAATCACATAGGAATCTTTGAGGTTCTTAAAATTGTCACGTTCTCTTAGCATTCGCGAATCAATCATAGCACTGTGAAATCTGGCGCGTTTCACATGTGCCCCCTCGGAACCGCTCTGAACTTCGATATCAATTTCTTCTCCATTAGTATCGATCGCATGAATATCAAGCGTAATATCTCTTCCACCTACCAATGGATTCTTAAGTTCTTCCTGTCCCTCAACACTGATAACCCTTATATTACGTTTCAGAATGATCCTGAGCACAAGTTGAGTTGCCAGGATATTCTTATCAAAAACCAATGACATTAAGTCATCATCAAAAAGCGTGAGATCATCTATGATCCGATTTACTCGAACGTCATACTGTTGTCTGTTTGCATTCTTGTCAGTCTCTAAGATTGCGTTCTTTTCCATACACGCTCCTTTAAAATTATAATATCATGCCGTCAGAAACCTTACAATTACCGAAGTATCATATACGAACAGTCGTAATATATGTTTTTAGTATATTTTATCTCGTTCTGTAGCTCAAAGCAATACTCATTGTGCATTTTTGCATTTATAAATCGTCTGTTGATATTGTTTCTAAAAGATAAAAGCACCCACTGCCGTAAGAACAGTGGGTGCAGATAAAACCTATTAGATTTACACTCAATAATGCCCCGACGCTGAAGCGCCGGGGCAAAACGATTACATTTTTTTGATGCGGTCGATGGCGCGAACGGTGTTTTCATAGCTTCCGAAGGCTGTGAGGCGGAAGAAATGCTCGCCGCTCGGTCCGAAGCCGGATCCGGGTGTTCCCACAATGTTTACCTCTGAGAGAAGGTGATCGAAGAACTCCCAGCTTGTCATCTGATCCGGTGTCTTGAGCCAGATGTAAGGAGCGTTTTTTCCACCGTATACGGTATAGCCTGCGTCCTGAAGTCCTGTGCGGATCAGCTCAGCGTTCTTCATGTAATAGGCTACCTGCTCACGGATCTGTTTCTGACCTTCCGGCATGTATACGGCAGCGCCGGCTCTCTGAATGATGTACGGAGCGCCGTTGTACTTTGTGCCGTGTCTTCTGGCCCAGAGGCTGTGAAGGGCGATTCCGTCTGCATCCTTGAGTTCCTTCGGAACTACTGTGAAGCCCAGACGAACGCCGGTAAAGCCTGCGTTCTTGGAGAAGCTTCGAATCTCGATGGCGCAGGTCCGCGCGCCCTCACACTCGAAGATGGAGTGCGGCACATCCGGCTCGGAGATGTAGGCCTCATAGGCTGCATCGTAGAGGATGACTGCGCCGATGCGGTTCGCGTAGTCCACCCACTCCTGCAGCTTGTCCTTGCTGATGGTCATACCTGTCGGGTTGTTGGGATAGCACAGGTAGATCAGATCCGGATTCTCTTTCGGGAATTCCGGTGTGAAGTTGTTCTCCTCGGTACAGGGCATGTAGATGAAGTTCTCATATCTCTGAAGATCCGGATTCCAGTTTCCGGAGCGTCCGGCCATAACGTTGGAATCCACATACACCGGGTAAACCGGGTCACAGATGGCCACCTTGCTGTCCGCCGAAAAGATTTCCTGGATGTTTCCGGAATCACTCTTTGCTCCGTCAGACACAAAGATCTCATCGTCAGCGATGTTGCATCCTCTCTGTCTGTATTCCTCTGCAATGGCATTTCGAAGGAACTCATAACCCAGATCCGGAGCATAACCCTGGAAGGTGGAGGCGTCTGCCATCTCATCTACCGCTTTATGAAGCTCACTGATGATCTGCGGTGCCAGAGGTTGTGTTACATCGCCGATGCCGAGGCGGATGATATCTGCATCCTTATTTGCCTCTGTGTAAGCTGCTACTTTTTTTGCGATTGTAGAGAAGAGATAGCTTCCCTGCAGACGCTGATAATCCGGATTTGCCTTAAACATTTCTTTAACCTCCCATTTCTTGCGGCAGACATCTGCCCTGTTTCTCATATTTTTTTCAAAGGAAACGCTGATTACCTGCTCTGCTTATATTTCAGAGCAGCGGCCACAAAGCCTCTGAACAGCGGGTGCGGACGGTTCGGTCTGCTCTTGAACTCAGGGTGAGCCTGTGTACCCACGTAGAACGGATGATTTTCTTTTGCGACCTCTACCATCTCGACGATGTGTCCGTCCGGTGATACACCGGAGAGAACCATTCCGTTTTCGGAGAGTGCCTTGCGGTAGTCGTTGTTTACCTCATAGCGGTGTCTGTGTCTCTCGTGAATCAGGCTCTGACCATAGAGTTCTCTTGCCAGTGTGTTCTCCCCCAGCTCGCAGGGATAGGATCCCAGACGAAGGGTACCGCCCAGATCGGTCACGCCGTTCTGATCCGGAAGAAGGGCGATAACCGGATGCAGAGTATCCGGATCAAGCTCGAAGCTGTTGGCGTCGCGATATCCGCAGACGTTTCTCGCGAACTCGATGATAGCGACCTGCATTCCAAGGCAGAGTCCAAGGTACGGGATCTTGTTTTCTCTCGCGAATTTAGCGGCGGTGATCATGCCCTCGACACCTCTGTTTCCGAAGCCTCCCGGCACGATGATACCATCCATCTCTCCAAGGGTATCGGCCACATTTGTCTCATCCAGTTTCTCGGAATCGATCCAGATCAGATCCACCTCTGCGCTGTTGCGGATTCCACCGTGTTTGAGAGCCTCAACCACACTGAGATATGCGTCGTGAAGAGCGATATATTTTCCAACCAGAGCAATTTTTACATGGTTCTTCAGATTGCGAAGATTGTCCACCATCTCGATCCAGTCTGTGAGATCCGGTGTGGGATCCTCCAGCTTAAGACACTCGAGAACTACATCTGCCAGATGCTCTTTCTCCATGGCAAGCGGCGCCTCATAGAGGTACTCCACATCCAGGTTCTGAAGGACATGGCTGCTGGGCACGTTGCAGAAAAGAGCAATCTTGTCTTTGATATCCTGGGTTACCGGATGCTCGGAGCGGCAGACAAGGATGTCAGGCATGATTCCTATGCTCTGCAGCATTTTTACCGAAGTCTGCGTAGGCTTTGTCTTCAACTCGCCGGAAGCCTTCAGATAAGGAATCAGTGTCACATGGATCATGATGGCATTCTCATGTCCGATGTCATGCTGGAACTGACGGATGGCCTCAAGGAACGGCTGAGACTCGATGTCTCCCACAGTTCCGCCCACCTCGATGATGGCGATCTTCTCCTCGTTCTCTGTCTTCGCGCGATAGAAACGGCTCTTGATCTCATTGGTGATACCCGGGATAACCTGAACGGTACCTCCGCCGTAGTCGCCGTGACGCTCTTTCTGAATTACCGCGGAATAAACCTTTCCTGTGGTGACGTTGGAATTCCGGTCCAGAGACTCATCAATAAAGCGCTCGTAATGTCCCAGATCCAGGTCTGTCTCGGTACCGTCATCTGTAACAAAAACTTCGCCGTGCTGAATCGGATTCATAGTTCCCGGATCCACATTGAGATATGGGTCAAACTTCTGCATGGTCACGCTGTATCCACGGGCTTTCAGCAGTCTTCCAAGAGACGCTGCGGTAATTCCTTTACCAAGTCCTGAAACAACTCCACCGGTTACAAACACATACTTTACTGACATTCTTCCTCCTCCGGCCCGGATCTGTTCACGAGCCTTAAGCATAAAAATTTTTCAAAAAGCGAAGTCTACAGACTTCAAATATATGATTAACAGCCTTCCAGAAGATCCCTGATCTCGTGAGTCGGAACCTCCATGGGATAGTCGCTGTTGAAGCAGGCCTTACAGATGGGCAGATCCTTCCCTACCATATTCTGTAATTCCTCGATTGGCATGTAGCCAAGAGAATCCGCTCCGATCATCTTGCGGATTTCCTCCACAGAATGACTGGAGGCGATCAGCTGCTTGTTGGACGGAACGTCCACACCAAAATAACAGGGATGCAGGAACGGCGGCGAACTGATTCGCACGTGTACTTCGGTCGCGCCGAAACGCTTGAGGGTGCGGATCAGATTTCCGATTGTGGTTCCTCTTACAATAGAATCATCCACCAGCACAATGCGCTTGCCCCTGACTACGGACTCGATGACACTGAGTTTGATGCGGACACTGGATTCTCTCTCATCCTGACTTGGCTTAATGAAGGTTCGTCCCACATAACTGTTCTTGTGGAAAGCCATGCCAAAAGGAATACCCGACTCCTCAGAATACCCCTTTGCCGAAGCCAGTCCGGAATCCGGAACTCCGACGACCAGATCCGCCTCGACCGGAAAGCTTCTGGCAAGAGCCGCACCGCCTCGAATCCGGGCATCGTAAACACTGACTCCGTCAATCTTTGAATCCAGTCTCGCAAAATAGATATACTCGAAGATGCATCTGGCCTGCTTTGCCGGATCCACCACACTGTCCATAAAAGTAGAACGCAGCTCTCCATCCGTTCCCACAGTGACGATTTCACCGGGCCGCACATCACGGATGAATTCTGCTCCGATGGAATGAAGGGCACAGTCCTCCGATGCAAAAATATATGCGTTGTCTCTTTTTCCGATGCAGAGCGGTCGAAGTCCGTACGGATCCCTGGCGCCGATCAGTTTTCTCGGGCTCATAAGGACAATCGCAAAGGCTCCCCGGATCTGATCACAGGCTTTCTTTACGGCATCCTCGATCTTGTCCGACTTCACGCGCTCTCTGGCGATACAGTAGGCAATGACCTCCGAGTCGATGGTGGTATGAAAAATAGCTCCGGAATTTTCCATTTCTTCCCGGAGCTCTAGAGCATTTACCAGGTTCCCGTTGTGAGCCAGAGCCAGTGATCCCTTGATATAGTTGAGTACCAGCGGCTGAGCGTTGTTGACGTTCAGAGAACCCGATGTAGAATAGCGCACATGGCCGACACCGATGTTGCCATTCAGTTCTTCAATTTTACCCGGTCGGAAAACCTCAGAGAGGAGACCGATCCCCTTGCAGGACTTTACTCTTCCTTTCGGACCTTCCGTGTCAGACACTGCGATTCCGCAGGATTCCTGACCTCTGTGCTGAAGGGCTTCAAGTCCGTAGTAGACAGATCTGCTGACATCTCCGCCGTCCAGATCATAAATACCAAATACACCGCATTCTTCTTTCAAACCTGTCTCGTAATGTGACATTTGTTTCCTCCGCTCCGCTGACATACATCAACGTAAATAAACAACTATTTCCGATTCAACAAAATTGAATCCATTGTAATCTTACATACTTCATGCCTACCATGAAATACTCAATTTTAATTACAGTGCACTGTGTTGAGAAAAGTAATCTTCCAGAACAATTTCCTATACCTTAAAAACATAGGCAGGGGATGCCATGCTTCGGCATCCCCTGACCTTCGGATTCCGAACCCCTTATGGGAACCCGGAATTCTCTCTATGCAAGGCTCCGGCTTACTTCTGCTTTCCGAGAACCTCTTTGTTCTTGATGATGTAATCACA
>JAIKXQ010000112.1 GCA_024684035.1 Eubacterium sp.
TCCGCTTTTCAGATATCGCTTTATGAGCTGTACTACACGTTCATCCTTTACATTCTTCCGAAGAAGGTTTATAAGGATTTCGTGATTTAAGGTGTCAAAATACTTAGACAGGTCAAGAACTACTGCAAATACGTAGCCTTGATCTGCATACTCCTTGACCTTTTGTATTGCTCCTTTTGCATCTCTGTTGGGGCGATAGCCGAAACTGCCGTCTGCAAACAGCGGTTCATAGATAGGCACTAATTGTTGTGTTATTGCCTGTTGGAGTGTACGGTCTATCACTGTCGGTATGCCAAGCTTCCGCACACCGCCATCCGGTTTTGGGATTTCAACTCTCCTAACCGGCGAAGGAGTGTATTTCCCTCGATAAATCCGGTCAGTTAGCTCGTGTTGATGTTCCCTAAGATAAGGGAGAGCTTCTTTTATAGTCATCCCATCGATTCCCGGCGCTCCCTTGTTTGCCTTAACTCTTTTGTACGCTCTGTTAAAGTTATCCTTATACAGTATTGCTTCCAAGAGCTTCGGCTGTGCACTGTCTCTTTCTTTCCATATCCGATTGAATGACCTATGCGCTTTCGCATACCCTTGCTTTCGGCTATATCCTTCCCACTACCGGGCGGATTCGGGACTTTAACCCGTTAGAAACGTGCGCTGCTAGGCGCACGACAAAAAAAGGGTACATCGTCATTCCCTGACGATGTACCCTTTTTTTACTCTGTAATTTCCTCTGCGGCCTCGTAGCGACCGTATGCTTTGAAGTTCACTTCTTTTCCGTTATCGTCGGTGATCACGAACATGACAGTTGTGTCATACTTCTCCGACAGTTTCTTTGCGTCGTACTCGATGAGAGCCTCTCCCGCCTTCACCTTATCTCCCTGCCTGTGAGAGAGAAGGGTAAAGCCTTCGCCGTTGGCCTCCACCGTATTGATTCCGATATGAACCAGCACCTGCACGCCGTTGGCCGCCTCAATACCGAAAGCATGGCCGGAAGGGAACAGGGATTCCAGTTTGCCGCTGACCGGTGCATAAACCTTCACCACGTCTCCTTCTGCCTTGAATGCCACGCCATCGCCCAAAAGCTTATTGGCAAACGTCGCGTCGCTTACTTCCCCGATATTTATCATTTCACCGGTTACCGGTGCGACCATTTTTTCTTTTTCTTTCTGAAATAATCCAAACATCTCTGTTGTCCCTGTCTCCTGTCTTCTCTAATATTTAAACATCTGTCTGACGCCCTGCCTTTCACTTTCCGGCGATGCGTACATCAGACAACTTTCTGCTTACAGTTCTTCCCCGTTGGACCTGATAACCTTCTGATACCAGTAGAAGGAATCCTTGCGGTATCTGTCGCCGCTTCCCTTTCCGAAGTCATCGAAATCCACGTAAACGAAGCCATAGCGTTTCTTCATCTCGCCGGTTCCTGCACTGACCAGATCGATGCAGCCCCAGGGCGTATAGCCCATGAGATCGACACCGTCCTCCAGCGCCTCTTCCATGCACTTGATGTGCTCCCGAAGATACGCAATGCGGTAATCGTCATGAACGGTTCCGTTCTCCAGGGTGTCATAAGCACCGAGGCCGTTTTCCACAACCATCAGCGGGATGTTGTATCGTCCGTAGAGCTCGTTGAGTGTATAACGAAGTCCCTTGGGATCAATCTGCCAGCCCCAGTCATTCGCCTTCAGGTAAGGATTTTTCACACCGCCAAAAAGGTTTCCTGCCGTTTTCTTCAGGGTCTCATCCGTGGAAATGCAGCTGCTCATGTAGTAAGAGAACGCGAAGAAATCCACCGTTCCTTCTTTGAGAATTTCTGCATCTCCCTCTTCCATGACGAGGTTCACGCCGTTCTCTTTCCAGATCCGCTTCGCGAAGCCGGGGTATTCACCCCGGACATGCACATCACCGCAGTAGTAGTTGCAGTACTGCCAGGAGAGCTGGTTTGCCACCTGATCCAGCGGATTTGCGGAGTAGGCATAGTTTGCTGTAAGAGCCACCATGCAACCGATCTTGAAATCCGGATTGATCTCGTGTCCCTTCTTCACAGCAAGGGCACTGGCCACAAACTGATGGTGAAGCCCCTGGAAGCGAAGCTGAGGAATATCCTTCAGATTCCAGGTATCCGTACTTCCCTCGTTGAAAATCCCCAGTCCGTTGTACTGGCCGAAGGGGTACATACCCGCATTGATCTCATTAAAGGTGAGCCAGTATTTTACCTTATCTCTGTACCGGGTGAAGCAGACCTCCGCGAACTTCAGAAAGAGATTCACCAGTCTGCGGTCTGCCCAGCCGTTGTATTTTTCCGTCAGATACCAGGGATTCTCATAGTGAGAAAGGGTAACCAGCGGTTCGATACCGGCTCTGTTCAGTTCATCAAAGACATCATCATAGAACTTCAGACCCTCTTCGTTGGGCTTTTCCTCTTCACCGGTGGGGAAGATTCTGCTCCAGGAAATACTCATGCGGAAGGTTTTGAATCCCATCTCTTTCATGAGGGCGATATCTTCCTTGTATCTGTGATAAAAATCACTGGCCTGATGATTCGGGTAGTAGAGATTTTCGTCGGGAACTCTTGTGATGATACGAGGTTTGTCTACCGCGCCGTTGGTCTGCATATCGGCAATACTGGGGCCTCTTCCGCCCTCATTGTATCCGCCTTCAAACTGGTTTGCGGCAGTGGCGCCGCCCCACATGAAATCAGATGGAAAACTCATTTTTTACGCCTCCTTTTTCTCTTTAAAGGTGATCAGTGTAATAACAAAGGTAACAAGCATACCCAGTGCAATTGCAATGAGGTAGTTTACAAGGT
This sequence comes from Eubacterium sp., assembly GCA_024684035.1. Lineage (GTDB taxonomy): Bacteria > Bacillota > Clostridia > Lachnospirales > Lachnospiraceae > Bilifractor. The sequence continues at coordinate 2,807 of JAIKXQ010000112.1, forward strand.
TCATAACATTATCGGAGAGGAAGCCTGCAAGGGCAAATACTCCGAGTCCGCTCATGGCAACAACTTTTGTTCCCATAAGACCTGCGTAGCAGCCGGCAACAAGTCCGCCGATGACAGAAGCGATGAGCGGAGTCTTGTATCTGAGGCTGACACCGAAGAGGGCCGGCTCCGTAACACCTGCAAGGAATGCAGTCAGTGAACTGGAAGAAGCAATACCTTTGACAGCCTTGTTTTTAGACTTTACAGCTACTGCGAAGGAAGCTGCAGCCTGGTTGAAGTTTGCGATGTAGCAAGCCGGGATGATCAGCGGATCATACTGCAGCTTTGTGAAATAGGAAATGCATACCGGTGCAAGTGTGGAATGCATACCGGTGATGATGAGAAGCGGATACAGAGCCGCAAGGACACCAACACCAAGGAAACCTACTTTTCCGTAAATGAACTCGATCGCAACTGTGATTCCGGATCCGATGACAGCTCCGAGAGGTGCGAGCACACAGAGTGCCAGCGGAAGCATTACGATCACCGTAAGAAGCGGTACCAGCATAACTTTCAGGATCTCCGGCACGTACTTGCGGAAGAACTTTTCAACTCTGGAGAGAACGAATACCACCAGAATGGACGGGAAGATCATGTTGGAATAGGTTGCGTTGTAAATCGGAAGCTTAAAAATTGTCGCTCCGGCTTCACCGCCGATCAGCTCGACAAACTGCGGGTAAACCAGAAGTCCGCAGAGTCCCATGGCCAGAGACGGATCTGCGCCGAATTTCTTAGCGGCTGTGAAGCCCACAAGGATCGGCATGAAGTAAAGTGCGGCGTCGGACGCCATCGTGAGCACCTGGGTGGTGGAAGAACTGTCAGGAAGAAGTCCCACGAGTCCTCCGAGAACAATGATGACCTTTAAAAGTCCGCTTGCCATGAACAGCGGAATCAGCGGGATGATACAGCCTGTGATTCCGTCAAAAACGGCCGCTACCGAGAATTTTTTCTTATCATCGTCCACCTTTTCATCGATGGAGGCCGCTTTCTGGAAACCGTTTTCCTCGCAAATCTGATTGTAGGCATCTGCTACGGACTGACCGATGATGATCTGCAGCTGGTTGTTGGACCACTGGGTTCCCACAACGCCCTCGATCTTGTCGATCTCCTCTTTCTTTACAAGTCCCTTGTCTTTCACGTTGAAGCGAAGTCTCGTCATACAGTGCTGAAAGCTGATGACATTCGCCTTCGATCCCACAAGGTCAACCACCTTGCTCGAGAGTTCGTTGTACTTCTTACTCATTTCATTTCTCCTTCTGAATAACTAACACTTATTTATATAGAACGATGGGTCCCGCGCGTCTGACTCATCGTCGATATACGTTAATCTGCGAATAATACTGCGAGGTATAAAAAAACCTCAGCACAACGAAACCGTGTATCAGCCTGCGCGTTTGACAGGCCGCTGTACGGATCCGGTGTGCTGAGGTAAAGCCCTTATCGGTCACAATCCTCGCGATCACACATTCTGTTTATATGTAAAATCATGTACATCACTTCTTCATCGGAAAGTGTTCTGTCATAGGCTTTCCCGATGAGTTCCCTGATCAGATCTGCGCAATGGGAGATCTGCGGGAACTGTGTACGGATGGAATCATACATCTGATGATTGTCTGTATCGATCATGCAGTCTGTCCTGACCCGCTTGAACAGGTAGAACATATGGGTCACGAAACGGTGATAGTTGAAACTCTCTTTGTTGATCTGTATGGAGAGTTCTCTCTCAATAATCTCTACCGTCTCATTAATCAACCGGCCGTTCTCCCGGTTCGAATCGCCGGTGTGCGAAGATTCGTAATTCACCAGATGAAGCGCGATGGCTGATGCCTCCTCTTTTGAAAAAGCAATGCCGAGTTTTTCCTTGATGAGCTCCAGGGCTTTCTTGCCTATGAAGTACTCATCCGGATAATTCTGGGAAACCTCAGAGAGAATCGGAAGGCTCAACACGATGTTCTCCTTCTGCCTGGTTTCCGCAAACTGTATATGATCTGCCAGTGTAAAAATGGCATTCGCCCCGAACTGGTTGCCCAGCTTCTGATTGGCCAGATCTATGATGCCGGAGGAGACATCCAGAATCTCCGGCCGGATGGTATTCAGCCTTTCCACCATATCGTCGGATACGTTGTAGAAAGTCTTCTCAATTCGATCCAACGGAATGTCATAGGGCGGCTTACAGAAACCGACGCCTTTCCCGAATACAACCACCTCATTGTTCTGACTGTCCAGACAAAGTGATACGTTGTTATTTATATTCTTTACCACAATCATAGACTTCCAACTTCCTCTTCGTTTCGTTCACCGGGGATCAAAGTCCGCAGATGAACCTCAACTTCTCTGTTGTTGCGCTTCTGTCTCACCGGCTATGCCAAAAGCTTTATGAGACAAAAAAAAGACACTCTCCCCATCAGACTAAACGTTATAAAAATACATAACATCTAGCAAAAAATACGTCAGGGAAAGCCTCTTTCGAGTAACAAACCGTCTTGCAATTGAATTGATGTGTTTACTATAAACGATGTCCAATTGGATGTCAATCAAAAAGCAAAATATCGGAAATATAGCCAAATTCCATGATATGCTTTTGTCGCATTTTGCCCCAGGGGATTTCATCACAATCCCCTATGAGATAAAGATAAATCCCCCGACCGGGTTACCTCTTCAGTATCCCGACCGGGGGTTTCATATCTCGTCTGAATTACTTCAATTACTTCTCTTCTTCGTCATCGCTTCCAGCGATTTCTTTGCAGACAAGTGTCATCGTAACGCCGGAGTCCTGTACATTCTCAAGAACCAGCACTCCGTCTTTCAGTGTTCCGTCAAGGCTGGTCTGGCTGTCTTCGCCGTGGAACTTTTCGCCTTCCAGTGTCCACTTGAAGTTGCCGCTCTCGTCCTTGCTTGTGATCGTTGCTTTTCCGCCTGCCTTCAGCTCGATGGTAAAGCCGCCCTCAAACACGTCCGAAATATTAACCTTAATTCCGTTCACCTCACCGGTGGTTGCCTCATACACGCCGAGGTTCGGATTATCTGCCTTGATGTTGCTTCCGCATCCGGTCAGCAGCACCAGCATTCCCACCATCAGCATTAACAGAATCTTTGTCGCGATACTTTTCTTCATTTGTTCCCCTCCTGAAAGTTTGTCAGATAAAGATATTTGTACTGCAAAAAAGCATAGTTACAATATATCTTATCTTTTCAGGTTCCTCTACCGCTAATTTGTTTAATTTTCTAACATTTATGTTGGACATTTGTGAAATACTTCTTACGCATCTTCACTGTCACAGATTCTGTACTCTTCCAGCAGCTCCGGATCATCCACCCGCACACGCAGATATCGGGTCTTTCCATTCTTCTCGTTCAGCTTGATATAGGCCATCTTCTCGAGATCCTCCGTGAATTCATAATCTGTTCGTGTAGACACGCCTCTCATGAATTTTGCGATTTCCTCCGGATTTGTGATGCAGTACCTGCTCTCCTCCGAATTGTCATCTTCAATGGAAGAAACCTGCTTCTGCAGTTTAAGAACAGCATTCTCTTTGTTCGCTTCCAGACGCACTCCGGTCTGTTCCAGAACTTTCAGAGTGTTCTCATAACTCTTGTAGACTGGGAACTTGTATGGAGGTTGAAAACTTTCGTGTTCTTTATCCGGAGATACGGTAAGTATGCAGACGCAGCCTTCTTTGTCGGCCGTCCGGCAGGTCATGGTTGCGGTATCTTTTTCCAGAGCTTTTTTCAGTGCCTCGCCTTTATCCCGCAGCGCAAAGACCACATCCTCATCCTCACTGTCCACTTGCCAGCCTTCTACCGTGATGGATGCCCACTCGTATTTCCCGAACTGAACCAGGGCGTACACCTTGTCTCTTCCGCGCTTCTCCACAAGTTCCACCAGATCGATCACATCCTCTTTATCGGCTGCATAGAATCGTCTGACGGTACTTCCGTCTTTCATCTTGAACACAAGATTGCAGGTGTTCCTGCCGTCTCTTCCGGTTCTTTCAGATTTATCTGCCATCCGTCCGACGGTCTCATACAGATCGTCATCCATAGGCGCATAGCGGAACTGATCTGCTACGATGCAATCGTTGTTGTAACCGATCATGGCTTCTGTCTCGTTGTTTGCGACTCCGACCTCCGCCACCTGTGCCTCTGCCGGAAGAGATGCATTGAGAGCGAAGGGATCAGCCGTGAAAAATACTGCAACTGCCGCCGAGGCTGCCAGAAATACCATAAAACTCTTCCAGTGACTGCAGGCCGCTTTGAGATCCGGATTGTAGATAAACTCCATAATGAAGTTGATCACAATCACTCCCGCAAAAGTGCCGATGTACATGAACAACACATCATCCGCCTCACTGAGCGCGGAGAAAAACATTCCGCTTACGAATGCACCGGCAACACCCACAAGTACCTTGATGACCGGATTCATTTTCGGTGAAAGGAAAGTGTCTCCCTGCACCTCCGTAGGTCTCTTCACATAGATCAGCCAGGAGAGGAAAGAAAGCACCACCGCATACAGCAGTGTACACAGCCACCACTCTCCCATCCGCATCATGGTAAGCTGAGGCAGAAGAGACGCCGGTGAAAACATCGCAACATTGATTTCCAGCGGATTGTATTCCACGGTCGCAATATTCGGCATCCAGGCCACCATTCCATAATGCAGCATCGTCAGTGTGCATGGCAGATACATCAGCAGAACGATGGCCATCAGTATTCCTGTGAACACCCGTCCGGTCAGCATCATGGCAAGAATTACCGCCGCGTACACGGCCAGGTAGCCGACGATTGCAGAACATACGCCCACCAGCATCACAAGAAATACCTTGCCGCTTCCCACACCCAGAACAAGAGCCAGGGGCACACAGAGGAGCTCGCAGATCACAAATGGAAGCACCGATGTCAGCACGCCTCCGAGATAACCGGTAAAAAATAGTCGGCTCCGTTTGATTGGAAGACTGTGATAAAAGTCCGTCTGGTTACTCTTATTCATATAGGCGAAGCCTGTAACTCCCGAAAGGAAGGCGTCCACAAGAATCGCCATCGTCAGAATCGGATTGATCGGCGTAACCGTCGAGAGAAAAGCATTCTGGGCGGGGCTCACCTTCCAGCCGAAAAAGGCCTCCTTCACCAGCGTGCTTCCTCCGATCACATCCACCCCCGTGGATATCCTCACACTGACCAGCACCGCGATCGGCAGGATAATAATGCCGATGAGCATCGTCAAGAAAAACAGCCAGGCTCTTCTCCTGCAGTTGTTTCTTACAAGTTTAGACAAAGAGATCTTTGAAGTCATATCCGGACACCCCCGTTTCCGTAATAAAGATTTCCTCCAGTGTCAGCGGAAGTGTTTCCGCAAATACAGGATCTGCCGACTGTACTTTCTTCATGATCTGATCCGCATCCCCCCTGGCGACGATCAACAGCATGGAACCGCTGCGATCCATTTTCAGAATCTGCAGTTCATCCAGCAGCTGTTTTTCCTTCTCCTTGTCCTTGATCAGGCACTGAAGCTTACACATGTGCAGTTTCAATCCCGAGAGATCCTCAGACAGGAGAACGCCTCCTTTGTGCAGCAGTCCCACATGATCGCAGATATCTTCAAGCTCCCGCAGGTTGTGAGAGGCAATCACCGGTGTCAGTCCGTTGTCGATCATCTCCTGGGCAAAAAGGCTTTTGACCGCCTGGCGCATCACCGGATCCAGCCCGTCGAAAACCTCGTCACAGAACAGGTACTTTGCCCCCGTGCAGATACCCAGAAGAACAGCGACCTGTCTCTTCATTCCCTTGGAAAACGTGCGCAGCTTTTTCTTCGAATCGATGCCGATCTTTCGAAGCATATCGTAATAGCGCTCGCGGTTGAACGCCGGATACACCAGGGAATATTCCCGCTCCATATCCTCCGGCGTCGCGTTTTTCATCTCAAAAACCGTGTCCGAGAGAAAACAGATCTTTCCCTTGACCTCCGGATTCTCATATACCGTCTGTCCGTCCACCAGAACCTGTCCCTCATCCTGCTTCAAGACGCCGGACAGGATACGGAGCAGTGTACTCTTGCCGGCTCCGTTGGTACCGATCAGTCCGAAGACTTCTCCGTCCCGGATGGTCAGCGTCAGTTTCTGCAGTGCTTCTGTATCACGGAATGACTTTGATACTCCACTGATTTCTATCATTTCCCAACCCCCCTTTGATTGGTTTTTTCGCTGTAAACTCTGTCAAGGATCTGCATACACTCTTCCTTGCTGACCCCCATGTCTGCCGCCAGCGACGCGGCTTCTTCCAGTTGTTTCCGGTAGGTTTCCTTCTGATCTTCGGCGATCTTCGAGATATCCGCCACGAAATTGCCTCTTCCGCGGACGGCATAGATATATCCCGTCTTCTCCAGAATCAGATAGGCCTTCTGTATCGTGTTCGGGTTGATCGACAGATCCGCTGCCATCTTACGCACGGATGGCAGCGCCTCTCCGCTTTCCAGTGCACCGGTCAGAATCAACTGGCGGTAATAATCTACGATCTGTTCATAGATCGGCCGCCTGTCCAGATAATCAATAAAAGACAAACCCCTTCCTCCTCTCCTGTTTTGTTTCCACTATAAAATATCTTCTGTATCAGCTGTACTACTCACTATAGTACACCTAATACAGGAAAATGCAAGCACTAATTTCTGAAATCTGAGGGGAGCGCAGCGGACGAAAGGCGCGCGAGCAGAATCGCGAAGCGATCTTCCCATCTGCGAGCTGCGCATCTAAGCGGAACGTTTGTCTCATGGGAAATCCGGAGGAATTTCCTATGAGATAAAACAAGCCGCATCGGATAAACCGACGCGGCCTGCAATTTATGATTTGATTTTAGACTACCCCATCCCCTCACTCTTTCTCAGTTTCCTGTCACATTTACGATGACATACTCGGATTTTGTTCCGGTCTTGAAGAGGAGAACCCAGTCCGCGATCCCGGAGGTTACAAGGAAGTCGGTGTTTTTTCTCCGCTCATACCCGTAAGCCCGCTCATAGGCGCCCGTCCATTCGCCTGCCTTTGTAAAGGGAATCATCTGCCCCCCGTGAGTATGACCGGATACCACCAGATCTGCCTCGGAATCGGCCTCCGCGTCATAGTCGTTGGGCTGGTGATCGATAACGACGACATATTTATCACGGTCAATGCCCTCCAGCAGCTCCTGAATATCTTTCCTCGGGGACATCGAATCGTCAAGTCTCCCGGCCACATAGAACCGGCCGTCCACAAGTTCACACGCATCCTCCATCACATGAACTCCGTTGTCCTCGAGAGCGCTTTTGAGTTCCTCGTTGGAAAACTCTTTGCCTGTATAATAGCCGGTGTCATGATTTCCGTAGGCATACCAGACACCAAGGGGAAAATCCGACTCGCCCAGTGCCCGACAGGCAGTGAGCATATCTTCCTTCGTCGTAAAATCATCGACAAAATCCCCGGCGATCAGGAGAATATCCGGTTTCGCGGCTTCGATTTTCCGGAGTTCACGGGCAAATCCCTTTCCATCAAAGGTTGCTCCAAGGTGTGAATCCGCGAAAAAAGCAATCTTCACATTTCCATCCAGCTGGGCTGTCGTCAGATTGTAATCCGTCTCCCAGACATTCGTACAGAGATAGTAACCGGCACCGAGAGTCAGAAGTGACGCGATAATCGCAAGATGCCCCTGCCAGTAGACTTTGAACGTCTTTCCTGTGAATCTGCGGATCAGACTCATCAGGAAACCGAAAATCAAAAAGTACCCGAGGAAGTGCAGATAGATGACTATGGCATTCAGAAGAGTCGTGAACACATACGCAAGACAGAATCCTGCCACGAGAATCATCAGAGACAGAAGACTTCTGCGCCGTTTCTTCCCCCTGCCGATCTTACGGATCAGACCAAAACGGCTGACCGCGTGCGTCATGTAGAATGTTCCGAATGCCAGTACTATTACTGTGATGATCATTACTATTGTCCAGACCATACTCATTCCTTCTTTTCATATAAAAGGCCGACGTTTTCCCGTCGACCTTTTTCTTCATAGTTTACCACTGTCAGCTGCCGCCGTCAGCTTAGATAATCGAATTCTCCATTCATCCACTCCGCCTCACGGAAACCGGCCAAAACACTGTGATCCGTCACCACGAGAGGTCTACTCACAAGCATGCCGTCAGAAGCCAGCAGCTTGTACATCTCCTTCTCGCTCATGCCCTGCAGTTTCTTCGAAAGTCCCATCTCCCGATACCGCTGGCTGCTTGTATTGAAAAATCTCTGAAGTGGCAGCCCGCTCTTCTTTCTCCATCTCCGAAGCGTCCATTCATCCGGATGGTTTTCCCTGATGTCGATGACTGTGTAATCAATCCTGTTCTCATCAAGCCAGTTCAATGCTTTTCTGCAAGTCGAACATTCTGAATCGCAGTATACCTTAACCATCGAGGCCTCCTTCTTTCACTTCCCGAAACAAAGAGCCAAACGGAGTTCCCTCTCCGATCTGTTCACTTATTCTTTTTTAACTGCTCTTTGTTCCTGTACATGTACTGGTCAGCAGTTTGAAAAACCTCCGCTACATTCTTCTCATTGGTAAACTTCGATACACCGGCAGCCACAACAACGCCGCCACTGTGCCTGTTCTCTTCCACGATCCTTGTAAATTCCCCCATCAGCTGATCAATGTTCCGGTAATCCTCTCCCTGAGCGATCACCGCGAATTCATCTCCGCCGATTCTGTATACCGGACTGTGTTGAAAAATTCTGCAGATCAGCCTGCTTCCGTCAATGATGTACTGATCCCCCACCAGGTGTCCATAGGTATCATTGATCTCCTTGAGACCGTTGATATCGAAAACAGCAATCGCAAATTCCGGGCAACTCCCTTTTAGGATATCCTTGTTGAGTTTCGTCTCCAGATCAATGTACGCATGCTTGCGTTTCACACCGGTGAGTTCATCCGTAAACGCCTCGTTTTCCATTGCGGAGAGGGTCTGGATGTACGCATTTTGTCTCCTGACTTCATCATCGACATTAATGATTCCCATGATAATTTTATCTTTGTCTTTCTCATTTACCATGGTCGCTTTCAGCTGCACATATGTGATCTCACCCTTAAAATAGATCCGGAAATGCTTGGTCATGAACTTGCCCTTCCCGCGGATCTCATCGAGAATCGTCTCTTTTCGGAACCTTACGAAGAAATCTGCCTTGTCATCCTCATGCGCAATCTGATCCATGATCTTGCAGATTCTTTCGTAAAAATCCTTGCCGACGGTTGGATTCTCTGAGGGATCGGCCACATCCAGCCGGCTGAACCGGAAGTACTCATCCGTCTCCGGATCAACGTTATAGAGCGCAATGAAATCTCCTGACAAAGCCGCCATTCTCTGAAAAATCAGACGCTCCTCACGGATCTGTTCCAGGGCTTCCTTTGTCTTCATCTGTCCGTCGATGTTGTTAATCCCTATGAGAATAAAATTACCTTTGCAACGTACTCTGGTAATTTTCATGCTGACATATACAGCTTTGCCATCCACAAGGTTTCTGTAAATGATCGTGAAGGATCCGGTATCCCGAAGATTCCTCTCGATAGCTTCCTTATTGAAGGACCGGTAGAACTCCTCCTGATCGTCCTTATGTATAATCACCTGTGCGGTTGCATAGCTGTCCTGAAAGAAGTGAATCCCATGCCGCTCCAGTGTCACGTCCCGGTTCACTCCATCCGCGTGATACTCTGTATAGTGATCCGTATCCATATCCACAAAATACAGATAAACGAAATCCTGAGCCAGAGTCCTGGCAATATAGTTGTATGTGAGATTCCCTTTATTCTCCGTTCCATCCTCCATAGACAGAACGACAGCCATTACCGCAGCCACCCCGGTCACCGGATTCTCTGCCACTTTCCACACCAACATCTGAATCGTTTTGCCGTCCTCCGTCCGGTCATCAACAATCACCGTTCTTCCGTCCTTCGCACACTGCACCACGGCATTCAGAGAATAGATCCCGGACTTACCGAGATAATCTGACATATTGAATTCTTTTTTCTCGTAGAAACCCGGGAAATTCCTACTCGATAAATCCATCATTTCCTTATTGTATCGGACGACCCTGATCCGGCCATCCTTGTATTCCAGCATAACCATGGGCCAGGTATCAAAGTAATTGGACAGAGACGTATCCTTCGCCCGAAGTGTCGAGAGATCATAGAAATTTACTCTTCCGAGCTTGGAGTAGTACTCGGACTCCATCGGATTTTCAAATCCGATATTCGTCTTCCTTCGATATCTCTCAAGAATCTCCGCCATGCGTATTGGTTTGCAGTAATAATAACCCTGCAGCATTGTGCACCCGATTCTTTTCAGAAAATTCACCTGCTCTTCTGTTTCGACACCTTCCGCGATGGTATCCATCCCCAGCGCCATGGCCATCTTGATGATCTCCGCCAGAATAATCCTGGACTTCTCACTTTCTCCGATCCTGTTCACAAAAAGCCTGTCAATCTTGATCAGATCAAAGGGTATATCCTGAAGGATGACCGGCGAGGAATAACCGCTTCCGTAATCGTCCATCCAGACCTGAAATCCCAGATCTTTAAACCGGCGGATTTCTCTGGTCATGTAGTTGACATCACTGGCAACGACGCTTTCCGTAACCTCAATCACCAGCCGGTCTCTCGGAATTCCGGCATCGTCCACTCTCCTGCGAATCTCATCTACGATATCGCACGCGTAGAAATCCAGCCTGGACAGATTAAAGGATTGAGGAACGAGATACAGATTATTGGCCGCCTGCTCTTTCATCTTGAGAAGTAGTACATCCACCACATATAAGTCCAGCTTGTATATACGGTTGGTCTCCTCAAGAACCGGGACAAAACTATCCGGCTGAAGAATTCCCTTTGATGG
>JAIKXQ010000046.1 GCA_024684035.1 Eubacterium sp.
ATTACCGATGATGCAGTTGCATGGATCATCGATGTTGCCTGCCAAAGACCTGCGGATCTTGGTTATTCTCAGGAACTTTGGACACTGAAAAAGTTACATCAACATATACAGAACAACGCTGAAGCTGCAGGATATCCAAGACTGAAAACAATAACAAAACCAATGGTTCAGAAAATCCTGAAGCGATCAGATATCAAGCCATTCAAAATCAAGTATTATTGCGAAAAACGTGATCCTGATTTTGAAGCAAAAAAACATGATGTGTTGCTTGTATATAAACAAGTCAGCATGCAGTTTGACGAAGATGGAAACATAATAATACCGGATAACGGCATCATGGTTCACACCGTATCATGCGATGAAAAACCTGGAATACAGGCTATAGCAACAACCGGTGATGATCTTCGCCCTACAGCACACAATGGCTGCGTGATGCGAGATGCTGAATATAAGCGTCTTGGAACACTTTCGCTTCTTGCCGGAATTGATCTTCTTACAGGAGAAGCAACACCTTATGTCAGCGAAACCCACAAGAGTTCTGATTTTATTGAACTCTTAAAGAAACTGGATGCTCGATATCCTGAAGGAGATGTCATCCGTATTGTTTGCGACAATCACTCTGCACACAAATCAAAAGAAACAAGAAATTATCTTGCAACAAGACCGGAAGGTCGTTTTGTTTTTGTGTTTACTCCTAAGCATGGATCCTGGCTTAACATGATAGAAAGTTTCTTCAGCAAAATGACCAAGCAGATGCTTAGAGGTATTCGTGTAAATTCTAAAGAAGAACTTGAGCAGCGTATCTACCTCTATTTTGAAGAAGTAAATCGTGAACCTGTAGTTTATCATTGGACATACAAAATGGATGAAATCAGTGTTGTTGAGGCAGAGTCAGCTGGAGTTAAATCCAATGATTCATTAAGTGTCAGTTAATTATTATTCAATGTACTAGTCCTCCGTGATCCACCGTGTGATTACATGCAGGAGACCATCACGCTCACTTACGAAACGAAATTTTCGACAGAAAATATGTCGAATTTTCGGCATTATTATCTGATAAATATGGTGACCATTCTACAATTGTGTGCTATTGTTTCTGTGAGGGGCAACATTTTGTAGTATCGTTTCTGTAATATCAAAAATTAAGACAACGAATCACCCTTCATCATTAATTTGTGCAAGGGAGGTTTGTTGTGTCTGACAAACGTGCAATTTCTGCAGATTCTTTCCTGAAAACTTTAAAATTAACATTTTTGTCGATTTTCCTTGTGGCAGTGTGCCTGCGTCTTCCGGCAGCCGGCGAGGCAGAGGCCTCCAGAAACTCCGGGTCGAGGCTCAAGGCCGCTTCCATGGAAACCATTCTCAGCACCTGGCGGGGCATCTCCTTTGATGGCCGGTCGGCGCTTCATGCCATGAGACTGACTTTCGAGCTGTCCGACCGGATGGAAAGCATCGGAGATGTGGCCGGAGATGCCGCAGTTCTCGCCATGAGAGACGGCAAAAAAGCGGCAGAAATCCAAAACCTGGATTCCGCCGCCGGCATAAATGAAAATAGTTCTGTTAGTAAAGATACTGTAAATGAGGCTAGCGCCTCATCGTCGTCTTCCGAGACATCCAAGGATTCCGAATCCGCTTCCAGTCCGGATGGAAAAGAGGTATCCGGCTCGCTTCTGGCAGATGGCCGGACATTTGAGAATATCTCCGAGGGAAGCGCCGGTGGTTTCGGCGTTCCGGATCTCGGGATCAACGTCCAGCTGTACTCCACACCGCTGGAGGCAGACGGAGGAACCTACGCCCAGGCCATCGTGGACGCCGAGGGACAGGCAGCCTGCTTTAACCTGAACAGCCACACCTGCATCGCCGATCACTATAACCAGGGCTTCGAGGCCATCAATGACGCCATTCCGGATTCCACGCACGCGGTGTTTATGCAGAACGGAGTTCCCACCGAGTATGTGTGCGTGGCCAATATCCAGGGTCATAATATCGAATCGGATCTCACGGATGACGCCTACAATCCGATCGATTCCATCTGCCCGGGAGCGCTGGTGCTCTACACCTGCCACGGATGCTGGCAGAACATCACGATCACGTTCTGGATGCCATGCTGATACCCGGCAACAAAACTGCCGAACAACAGCTATACGGTTTTACAGGTACAGCAGCCGGCGGGTGATTCATCACCCGCCGATTCAGAATCCCAGATTCTCATCGACAAGAATCACGTGCATCCGTCCCTTGTGTCTCGAGTATCTCGTAACCAGGAAATTGCAACAGATCGTATCTTCGGATTTACAGTTGGCACAGGTACCCGTCCTCTTGCACGGAGTATCAATATCGAAACGCATCGCATTGATCGGTGCAGCCTCATTGCGCGCGCGCTTCAGGGCGCTGTCAAAATCACCTGCCACCTTGTTCATTCCAACGATAAAGATCACCTTCTCCGGTCCGAAGGCAATGGCGGAAACCCGGTTCGAATTGCCGTCGATATTCACAAGAATTCCGTCGTCCGTCATAGCATTACAACTTGAAATAAAGAAATCTGCTGTATAGGCAAACAGGGCTGCCGCCTTCTTATCGGCCATCTTCTCCCTGTTGCAGTACTCATAGTTTCCTTCCTCCAGCGCCTGAAGAAGTCCGATCTCTTTTGCGGACTGAACGCCGCCGTTGGTCACCTTGCTTCCCTCCGGAATCAGCGAGAGGGCAAGCCCCTTTGCTTCCTCCGCCGTCGCGGCATAATAGCCGGTAATATTTCTGGACGCAAGTCCCTTGATCACCTTCTGCGCCAATAGTTCATTTCTCTTTTTTCTCATTGTTTTTTCCATACATATACTTCTCCTGATATCCACACTAAAGTTCAAAACAGGTACAGGCTGATCCAATTTGGGTGCAAGAAGGGTCAGGTTGGGTTGGGCATCTATTCTTCCATTATGTCAATAAAAAAATAGAGCCATATCGCATTTCTGCAATATCGCTCCGCAAAAGCACATGCTTTTTCTTTGTGATTACATTCTATTGTTTTCCGGCCCCTCTGTCAAGTACCAACCTTCAATTATTTTCTTCATGAAAAATGAAACTTTAAATTCTACTCTTGGATAGGGCGTTTTCTCAATTTTTGACAACAGCACAACAAGGTACGAAAATCTTTTTTCGCGCGCATATTCAGTGTATACTATATTTCGTTGCCTCCCCTACACACGGCAAGGAAGGGGGTGGAATCGTTGGATATACTTGTATCATTCTTAGTTTCGATCTTGGCAGGTTTAGTCTGTCACTATGTCTGCAAATGGCTTGATCGAACAAACTGAGGCAGCAGCCTAAGGTTTAAGCCACCTTGCCAAAACGGAATAGAAAGCCCCCAGGAGTTCGCGGCTCCTGGGGGCTTTCGTGTGTCCTCATTGGACTTGTATCATTCTGTCTGCGCTCATTATATCACAAATTAATGAGAAGCCGCAATTTAATTTTAAGATTTGCCTCTCCGTGATCTGCAATCGTGCGCATGTCGATCGTTTTGGCATTTGACGTGAAAAAAATATCGATGTGATCATTACTTTATAAATTCTTACAACCGCTTAAACCTTTTCCGTTTACGTTTTCATAATCTACTAAATAATGTATTTCGATGATTTTCACCCCCCTTTTTCCAATTATCTCCATATCTTCCACACATGTCAAACCTGCCCAAAACGGCGTAAAAAGCCGAAGCCCTTCTCTTCTGCTTCTGCTTGGGTCTCGTCATTACTTGCAGCTCGATAATTGTCGATATATATAGCAGGTATGTGCCTAAATATCAACCACCCGTAGTGTGGAGGAAATACATATGATCGTTTACGGATTACTTTATTACGGCTTGTCGTTTTTACTCTTTTCGTTTGCGAGCTGGCATTATTTTCTTTCTGACAGAAAAAACTCATTGCAAAAGGTTTGCATTGCCCTTTTCGGAGGCTTTCTTTCTTCCAATATCATGCCCGTTGCTACAAGTATGGGTGTTTCTACGTTTTATAAGGTGTATGCTCCGCATATTTCCAAATTTGTTGTGTATTTGAGCATGATTTTGATCATAGGCGTGGTGTATCTTTTCCTGATTAACCTCTATGCGTCCATCCTACGGATCCGACATCGAGTACTGGTATTCATCCTGTATTCGATTCTTACCTTGATTTCCAATATCACCAACACCATGCTTCCGCATATGGATGAACCAAAATACATTCTGCTTAGTATTCTTCTAAATCTTAGCTGCGTGATCATCTGGTACGTCTGTATGCATAAGGATTTCGAAGAACTCATTCGTAACATGGAAAAAATGGAAAAGGCAAACACGCGCATTCTCAGCCTGATGATCTATCTACTGATCATGCTTACGTATACATACGGTTTTGGTATCACGATGTACCGTGCCGTTCATCAGCTCTCAACATGGGATGATATGCAGCTTGGCGTGATGATCCATTCGATTTTTGCGCTCGTATCCGCGTTCGCATTTGTCCGAGTTATGCTGCGGCAGGTCAACGGTGTCATAGAGAACAAGCGCCTCTACAAGGACACTATAGCGTCCAATCAGCGGGCATTGGTGGCGCAGGCGCAGACGCTTAATCTACAAGAAAATATGATCGAAGCGTTTGCGGACATTCTGGAGAACAAATCTCAGGAAAGCGGCGGTCATGTAAAACGCGTGGCCATTTACAGTGAGATTCTTGCAAAGGAGATCGGGCTTTCGGCCGAGGAGGCGAATACGATCCGTATCGCGTCCATGATGCACGACGTAGGAAAGATCCTCATCCCGAATGAGATTTTGGAAAAAAAGGGAAGGTTCACGGAGGAGGAGTTCGATATCATGAAGCGCCATGTGCTCTATGGTGATCACGTCTTGAAGACCTCCAAGGT
>JAIKXQ010000057.1 GCA_024684035.1 Eubacterium sp.
TGCCCGGATATGACGGTCAGCGAGATACAGAATTTTATCTATATCTTCTTCCCGTTTATGTTCGGCATTTATCCCTATACGGCTGTGACGGAAAAACAGCGTGCAGCTATGAAGGAAGCAAATGTGGACTATGTGTATCAATCCATCTATGAGATCACCCATACCTGCCTGTGCAGACTCCTGAAGGGCTGATAGAAGGATCAACAATACTAAAAAATAGGGAGGTCAGACAATGGCAAATTTACCTAAAATAGCACTCGGCGCCTGGGCATGGGCGATTGCAAAAGGGACACTTCCGATCATAGGTGTGACGAAGGAAAATCAGGTACTGGATGCTGTCAAGGCTGCGAACGTCGCCCTTACCGCAGAAGAGACGGCGGAACTTGAAAGAGTAGCAGACAGCCTGGAACTGAATGTGATCCGTTTTTGGGAAAAGGGCGTTCAGATCAATCGTCCGGATGAGGATAAGATACGTAAAATGCTGGATACAGCCTTATAAAAATGAAAAGGAGAGTGACAGACCATGAAATATACAAAGCTTGGAAATACAGATCTTTCTGTATCCCGTATCTGTATGGGATGCATGGGCTTCGGAGATCCGGGAAGGGGCCAGCACAGCTGGACGCTAGATGAGGAACATTCAAGAGAGATCATCAAACGCGGACTGGATCTTGGCGTGAATTTCTATGATACGGCTATCGGATATCAGAGCGGAACCAGTGAGCAGTATGTCAGCAGGGCACTTCGTGACTTTGCAAAACGGGAAGATGTGGTTGTTGCCACAAAGTTCCTGCCAAGGACTCCGGAGGAAATCGAAGCAGGCATCACCGGTCAGCAGCATATTGAAAATATGATCAATACAAGCCTTCAGAACCTTGGCATGGATCATGTGGATCTCTATATTTACCATATGTGGGATTGGAACACAGAGCTTTACGATATCATGGACGGGCTGAACCGTATCGTAAAGGCAGGTAAGGCTAGGTATATCGGTATCTCAAACTGCTTTGCCTGGCAGATCGCAAAGGCAAATGCTATCGCAGAAAAAGAAGGCTTCGCAAAGTTTGTTTCTATTCAGGGACATTATAACCTGATCTTCCGTGAGGAAGAGCGGGAGATGGTGCCGTACTGTGAGGAAGAAAACATAGCCCTGACGCCATACAGTGCGCTGGCGAGCGGCAGGCTTTCCAGACTTCCAGGCGAAGGCGGCACCAAGCGTGCTGAAGAAGATGCTTATGCAAAGTTCAAATATGATGCAACGGCAGAACAGGACAATGTGATCATTTCCCGTGTAGCGGAGCTTGCTGAAAAGCACGGTGTAAGCATGACGGAAGTTTCTCTGGCGTGGCTGCTGACGAAAGTGACGGCGCCGGTTGTCGGAGCTACAAAGATGCATCATATCGAAGGAGCAGCAAAGGCAGTGGATCTGGAGCTTTCAGAGGATGAAATAAAATATCTGGAAGAGCCTTATGTTCCGCATCTTTTAGCAGGTGTGATGGCACAGAACAAGAGAGCCGATGCTGCGAAGAAGCATGTCTGGTCAACGGGTGATCAGAAGATCGGAGGGAAAGTAAATGAGTGAAAAGATCGTACAGACAGCAGGAAGAGATCAGCTTGGTGAATTTGCGCCGATGTTCGCGCATCTCAATGATGATGTGCTCTTCGGTGAGGTTTGGAATGAAGAAGCCATTGGTGTAAAGACAAAATGCATCATCACGGTGGTATCTCTGATGGCATCCGGGATCACCGATTCTTCACTGACCTATCATCTGCAGAATGCAAAAGCACACGGCGTAACGAAGGAGGAGATTGCTGCGATTATTACGCATGCCACGATGTATGTAGGATGGCCGAAGGGATGGGCGGTATTCCGTCTGGCAAAGGAAGTCTGGAATGAGGAAGTTCCTGCACAGACAGAAAAAGATAAGTATCAGAGTAGTATCTTTTTCCCTATTGGAGATCCGAATCCATACGGAGAGTTCTTTGTGGGACAAAGCTTCCTTGCACCGGTATCGCAGGAGCAGGTGCCGGTATTTAACGTGACCTTTGAGCCGGGATGTAGAAATAACTGGCATATCCATCATGCCAAGATCGGTGGCGGACAGATGCTGATCTGTGTCGGCGGCAGAGGATATTATCAGGAATGGGGCAAAGAAGCTGTGGAAATGACGCCCGGAACAGTGAT
>JAIKXQ010000101.1 GCA_024684035.1 Eubacterium sp.
CACTATCACTCTACGGAGATCACGCAGTAGTACACGGGCTGTCCGCCGTTGTTTACTTCTACATCGCAGCCGGAGTATTTCTCCTGGATCTGCTGTGCGAGCCGGTTGGCGTTCTCCTCGGAGTAGTCCTTGCCGAAGTAGATGCTGATGAGCTCTGCGTCTTCATCCATCATCTTCTCGACCGCGTCTACTGCTACGGTATCCACGTCTTTGCCGACGGTGAGCATTCCGCTGTCACCAACGGCCATGATGTCTCCCTGATGGATCTCGAAATCGTCGATGGTGGTATCACGGATTGCATAGGTGATCTCTGCGGTACGAACACCGGCTACTGCCTCGTTCATCGCATCCTGGTTCTCAGCGATTTCCTGACTCGGATCGTAGGTCAGCATGGCTGTGATTCCCTGCGGAACTGTCTTTGTAGGGATTACGATAATGTTCTTCTCCTGAACAAGTGCACGGGCCTGATTTGCGGCCATGATGATGTTCTTATTGTTCGGGTAGAGGAAGACATTCTCTGCGTTTACCTGATCGATGGCATTGATGACATCTTCCGTGCTGGGATTCATAGTCTGTCCACCGGAGATGACGTAGTCAGCGCCCAGCCCTTTGAAGATTTCAGCGAAGCCTTCTCCTGCAGCCACGGCAACGAAGCCTGCCTTCTTCGGCGGTTTCGACGGTTCTGCCGCCTTTGCGATCTGCTGATCCTGCTTCTTTGCCTCTTCTACGGCTTTCTTCATCAATTTTTCTTTGTGCTCGATCTTGATATTCGCTACATCTACATTGTAAAGTTCGCCGTATGTCTGAGCTTTTGTGAGAATGATCCCCGGCTCAGAAGCCAGCATCTTCACGCTCATTCTTGTGTTCTCTGTCATGAGAGACACGGAACCGCCGGCATTCATAAGGAAGGCACGGAACTCGTCGACTTTCGCCTGACTCAGAGACTTCTGAAGTTCTACATCATAAGCCATGTAGTATGCAAATTTCAGTTCCTCCTCTTCCTTCTTCTCAGCAGCTTCTTTCTTGCCTTCGCTGTCAAAGGAGAGGTCTACTTCTTTGCCCATGAGGGCGTCGTAAGCACCTTCGAGAACGGTCATCAGTCCCTGTCCGCCGGAGTCAACAACGCCTGCCTCTTTGAGTACAGGAAGCATATCCGGTGTCTTGGCCAGAACCTGGTTGCCATAGTCGATGATATTCTTTACATAATCCTCAAGTTCCATCTGTCCGTCCACAAGGCTTCTGGCAATTTCCGCCATTCCTTTCGCAACGGTCAGGATGGTTCCCTCTTTGGGTTTGATTACCGCTTTGTATGCTGTCTCGCATGCCTTCTCGCAGGCATCGGCGATCATCGGAATTGTGATCTCATCTTCGCCCTTGATCACCTTCGTGAAACCGCGGAAGAGCTGGGAGAGAATTACTCCCGAGTTTCCTCTCGCTCCGCGAAGGGAACCGGATGAAATAGCCTTGGACAATGTCTTCATGCTGATTTCATCGAGATTCTGCACTTCTCTTACAGCCGACATGATTGTCAGCGTCATATTGGTTCCGGTATCGCCGTCCGGCACCGGGAATACATTCAGTTCGTTAATCCAGTCTTTTTTTGCATCAAGATAATGCGCTCCGGTCAGGAACATCCTGCAAAAGAGCGCTGCATCAATTGTCTGTACAGCCAAAATGTCACCCTCCTCACATCAGTCGATTACACGTACACCCTCTACAAGAATGCGGACCTTGTCCACCTTCATTCCTGTGAACTCCTCCAGCTTATACTGAACGCTTTCAATGAGATTCTGCGCTACAGTAGAAATGCTGACACCATATGCTACGATTACATGAAAATCGAGTGAGATCGTATTATCTTCAATGGAGACATTTATTCCATGCTTAAGGCTATCTTTTCGCAGAAGCTTTACAAGGCCGTCTTTCATATTCACTGCGGCCATTCCTACGATTCCGAAACACTCTACAGCTACACTGCCGGCATAAGTAGCGATTACGTCGGGATTGATCAAAACTTCACCAAACTCCGAATTTACTCGTCCTTTCATCTAGTGCTCCTTTCTTCTTCCATTCAATCTTTACTAGTATAACCGATTCACCTGCAAATTGGAAGAAAAAAAAGGAACCCCAAACAAGGGATTCCTTTTCAACATCATATACGTTAAGAAGCGTTAATCAGGCACGCTCAACTCTACCGCTTCTCAGGCAGTTAGTACAAACATACATCTTCTTGCTTCCGCCTTCAGATGTTTTTACACGAACAGACTTAACGTTCGCTTTCCACATATGATTAGATCTTCTATGAGAATGGCTTACATTGTTTCCAAACCAAACAGCCTTTTCGCAAATAGCACACTTTGCCATGATTACACCTCCTTAGCACAAAATCAAGCCGATCTTTCATCGGCTCACGACACCATGTCATTATATCAGAACAGCATGGCATTTGCAAGTGTTTTTTTATTTCGAATTTTCGATTATTTTTATTATTCTACGAAGTCGTCAGAATTATTCTCCGGTCCGAACTGGGACTTGATTTTCGTGATGATGTCCGGCGCCATGTCGATGATCTTCGCCACAGCGTCCTGACTTTTCATGTTCACCAGCTTCGTCGTTCCATCCTTCGCAATGAGAAGGACCGCGGCAGGGCTGATTTTCGCGCCCATTCCGCCACCGCCGTTGTCTCTGGATGAACCGCTCATGGCTCCTGCCCCCATACCGAAGGATACATCCGCCAGGGGAATCATGATGCTCTCGCCCACCTGTACCGGCTGTCCTACCACGGACTTCGTCGTAAGAAAATTGTCCAGTCCCTTGAAAAGGGAATCTACGTTATTCTGGAAGTTATTCTTGTTCTCTGCCATACCTATCTCCTCCTGCTTTTATCCAACTGCGGCGTCCCCTGTCCGGGGAGCACTGCTTTTACCTGCTCTTTTTACTCTTCGCAGCAGAACCCGGAGTTCTCTGCACAAAAGAATCCTGAGTCCCCTGTAAAGGATCACTGCCGGAACAATATGTCCCCGAAACGATACTTCTACTTCGACTACCTGCTCTTCAAAATCCGGATCGATCTTCAGTTTTCCCGGAAGCACGGGATAAACCGCGCAGATGACTGCAAGAATCTTTCCGGTGAGCGCCGGATCTTCCATCCCGTAATGGATGCTTCCGCGGATTTTTCTCGGCAGGCAATGCCTTAGAACCGCGATCACCTGCCGGATGACAAGCCTCTTGAACCGGTTAAATCGTTCGGTGGCCAGATAGTCCAGCCAGTCACCGATGGTGTCCATAAGATCCATCAGTTTCCGAAGCTTTGCGCGAAGGCCGTTTATGAACGAAACGATCTTTGCGGAAATCCGGACAATAAGGTTAGGCCTTCTTGCCTTCACGATCTCCGGCGCATCTGCGTGCGCTTCCCCTGTTCGTTCTTTCCTCTCACCACTCTCTGCCGGCACATTTTCTGCGGCAGACGTAGCGGTCTGACTCACGCCCGTTTCTTTTTCCTGCTGTTCCCGACGCTGCCCCGGTTCTACCGTGGGGCGTTTGCGCTGTTGCCTGTTTTCGGAAACATCTGTCTTGTCCCCGGAAGCTGAAGCTTTGCTTATCGAAGCAGCCGCCTTTTGCCCGGAAGCTGAAGCCTTACTTTTTTTCGACTCCTGTCTCTTCTCGCGGCGTCTCTGAATCCGGCTCATGGGAATACCGAAGATGTAGTATTCTATCTCTGTTTTATCTTCCGCCGCCCCCTCATAGCCAAACCTTAATCGGAAAGCCCGAAGAAAAGCGCTGACGCTCCCGGCTGCCACCAGTTCTGTATCTTTCTTTTTTTCCACCGATCCGCTGTAACAGATTGGCAGGATCAGTACCAGAAGGATCAGTGCCAGAAGGAATGCCAGCACACAAAGAATTACGATCCCCAATACTGCAAGAATTCTCAATACAATAGAAAGAACCACTCTTTATTCTCCCGTTCCTGAAATTTCAGGTTTGTTCTGCATGGAAAGAAGGTGCTCCTTCAGATCACAGCCCCCGGTACTCCGGAAGGCATCCTCGGCCATCTTTCGCACCAGTTCAAAGGCATCCTGCCTGCCCATGGCCAGAGCCACCACCTCCGGCAGACGTTCTCTCACCCTCTTCTTCAACAGGTACTTCGTATCCATAATCGAAAGCTGATCAATCTCATTTGAGGAAAACGTGATCACATAAAGTCCCGGAAACGGAAGCCCGTGATCCAGTGCCTTGTTAATCAGGCCAAGATGTTTCCTGGCCGAGTCAGAGATATACATGTGGTTCAGCCTTTTGATTTTTGCGGTACCCATAGCCCCTCTTTCTTCATCTCCAGATACATTGCGTAGCCTTTTTCGAGAATCTGTCTTTCGTTGGAAAACTTCAGCAGATGATAGGCCTCGTGGTATTTATAGAAACCGGAATCCACAAAGTACTCCTCCCACTGCGGCTTGCTGTAATAACTGCTGCCCATCATCAGATACCAGTGCACCTGTTTCTCAACTTCGCCTTCCGAAACATTGAAGGTGTAGCGGCTTGTGTCTATGAACTTCATAATGGAAGCCCTGGCTCCGGACTCCTCTCTGACTTCCCGGAGAGCAGTCTGCTGAAAATCTTCATTGGCCTCCACGGTCCCCTTGGGGAGAACCCAGCCTTCATATCTTCCTTTAAAATTCTTGTACAATACGAGGATCTTTCCGCGGAAGATCACAAGACCTCCGCAACTTGTTGCATGTATCATATGTCAAAATCCTCCCGTGTCAGCGATCCTGTCCTCGCCTTTCTTCCGTCACGCAAATAACTGCGGACATTTTCCCCATTTATACAAGTATACGCTCAGCACATGATTGTCGCAAGCTCGATTCCCTATTTGTAACGTCCTCCCCTGCATTTAATTATGTTGTAATGAATACATCATTGGTCAATTGTTTTGCTAATTATTTCCGAAGTGCGTCGCAAAGATACTTCTCGCCACATTTGCCGCCGGTGCCACTCCGTTTCCGCCGCCCTCTACGAGAACACAGACAACGATGTCCCTGCTTCCTGTATTAGAGAAGCCCACAAACCAGGAGTGTGCCGTGTCATTGGCAATATCTCCGTACTCGGCCGTTCCTGTTTTACCCGCGATATCGTAATTGGAAAGATCTCCCAGATACGGGGATGCGGTTCCCCGGGACACAACGCTCTTCATGATCTGCTTGAGCATATTTGCCTGCTGCATGGTCATGACATCACCAATAGCCACAGGGTCGGTTTTACTCACCTCTGTACCGTCTGACGCCCGCACATAGTCGACAAAATACGGCGTTAGCATTTTTCCGTCATTCGCGATGGCCTGAGCGATCATACAGATCTGCATGGGTGTGGCCAGCGTGTCTCCCTGTCCGATCGCCGTCTGCATCGTCAGCTGGTTCGCCGTGTTGGCGTCCATGGTGAACTCACTCACGGTATAGGGAAGATTCAGGTCAAAATCCCTGTTGAAGCCCAGGTCCTCCGCTGCCTTTCTGAGATTGTCTTTGTCAATCAGATTGGTGGCCATGTACGCAAAGGCACAGTTGCAGGAATTTGCCATGGCATCTTCGAAGCTCTCCGAGCCGTGAGCCTGATGACCCGCACAGTGAATCGTAAAACCGGAGTTTTCATATTCGCCGTAACAGTCGTAGTGGAACCCGTCAAAGGTGCCGTACTGGCGCAGATAAGCCAGAGCCGTGACCATCTTGAAAGTCGATCCCGGGGGATAGAGTCCCTGAAGTCCACGGTTGAGAAAAACTCCGTTATCATCCTGCGTCAGGAGCTCCCAGTTCTGTTCCACGGCGTTTGGATCAAAGGATGGACTGCTGAAATCCGCCAGAACCTTTCCGGTGGAGGATTCCATGACGACCACTGCTCCACGGTTTTCCCCGAGGGCGTCACTGGCCGCCTGCTGAAGAGACGGATCAAAGGTGGTGATGATATCGTCGCCGTTCTTTTTTTCCTCCTGCAGTTCTTTCTCCATCTGGGTGACAAGGTTTGCATGAGAACGGATCAGCGTATTGTTCTGCGTCGACTCCAGTCCGCTTCCGCCGTATACCTGATATCCCACGGTGTGGGCGAAGAGACTGCCGAAGGGATAGACCCTCTTCTCGATCCCGTCACCGTCCACCTGCGTCTCTGCCAGAACCGTGCTGCCGTCCGAGGCCAGAATGGAGCCACGGATCACCTGAGCCTCCACCTTATCCTGTCGCTTGTTCTCCGGCCGGTTCAGGAGTTCTTCACTCTTGAACACCTGAAAATACACCATGTAGCCGATGAGTCCGAGAAAAAGGGACACTCCCACCGCCATGACGATCCGATAAGGCCTAACGATTGCGGAGCGCGAGATCTTCTCTTGTTTGTTCTTCGATTTTCCTTCCGAGGTCTTCTGTGTCCCCTTTGCCATTGGTTCCCCCTCCTGTGTAATTTATTCCGGCTTTCCGTGACGCGCGGACATACGCCGCATCCCGCGGATCCGCATCTCCCCGATAAGAAGATCCTCCGTAGGGTGCCTGGCGCAGCTGTTTCTGTCGCATCCTGCGCTCACGCTGTTTTCTGCGCTGTTCCTCCCGCAGCTCGTCATCCTCATCCTTGCGGAGGATGTAGAGTCCCTGGATGATGGAGATCATCATGATTGTACACATGATTGAACTTCCGCCGTAGCTCACAAGAGGCAGGGTGATTCCCGTCATGGGAATGAACTTTGTGGTACCGCCCACCGTCAGGAATACCTGGAAGGCGTACTCAGCCCCCAGTCCCATGGCTACCAGCTTGTAGAACGGCTTGTCCATGCGAAGGGAGATGTTGACGATGAGAAGGTACATACCCATGCAGAGCAGAAGCAGGCAGATGCCGAAAAGGACACCCATCTCCTCGCAGATTGCCGCATACGTAAAATCCTCATAGGCAAGAGGAATCATATCCGGGTTTCCGTTAAACAAGCCGGTACCGAACCAGCCTCCGGCACACACGCCGAAGAGAGCCTGCACAATCTGATAACCGGTGCCCTCATAATCCGTGAACGGATTTTTCCATACAGCCACTCGAATGCGCACATGGGCAAAAAGCCTGTAGGCGATCACCGAAGCTCCGGACATACCGCCCAGACCAAGAAGCACATAACCCGGGTTTCTGGTGGACACATAGACCATGACCATATAGGCCACAAAATAAACCAGCGCGGCGCCAAGATCAGCACAGAGGGCAAGAATACCCACGTGCATGGCGGCAACGACGGTAACCACTACCACCCGCTTAAAGTCATGCCGGTCCTGAAGCATACTGGCCATAAAAAGAACCACCGTGATTTTTACAAACTCTGCGAAGGCAAAGGAAATGCCTCCGATGGTCAGAGCCAGGTTCGCTCCTCCCGTGACGCGTCCGAGAACAAGGACGCCGGCCAAAAGGATCAGACCTACAATGCCGTAAAGCCAGCCAAGGTTGGACACCCAGCGCACTCTCCGGACAAAGACGGGAATGATGAAACAAATCAGCGTCGAAAACGCCGCGATCATATACTGTTTTCTCGCTGTATCCAGTCCAAGCCTTGCCTGCATGATCAGTCCGATGGACAACAACATACACATGGTATTCAGAAGGATCAGCGATGCCTTCCGGTAAATCAGCCGGTACAGAATCTGTACCACCAGTATGTAACCGATGACGCAGATCAGCATCACCAGCATCATCTCGTCCTGGGATTTCAGGAACATCACCACATAGGCCGTGAGATTGAACATCACCATCAGGGAGATCTGATTTCTCATGATTCGTCTTCTGGATCGCTCGTCCCTTCTTCTCAGAACCATATAGGTCTCCATGGTGAAAAACACCATCAGAAACAGAAGGAGATATTTGGATATTTCTACGATAATATTTACCATCCGCGTTTACTCGACTCCTCTGCGGAAATGCCCCTTCGTCGTTTCCATCTTTGACGAGAGTTCTTCCGCAGCTTCCGTCTCACCTTTCTTCCAGCTGTCCGCAAATGCCTTCGTCACCATCCGGGCTTCCTGTCCGCTCTCCACTGTAAACTGCAGGCGGACAGAAACAGGATTCAGACGGTCACAGGCCTCCTTCTCATGAAGAAGACTTGTGGGAAGGCTGTTGTAGATTATGTTGTAGCAGGCGTCACAGTGACACTCTGCGGGAAAAGCAGCACCTTTCCGGTCTCTCATCACCAGCCTGGAGTTCTCACGGGCACAGTGATCCAGCGTCTTTTTGAGACAATGCGCGGAGATCATCATCGGCGCTCTTCCGTAAACGATCAGTTCCGATTTTCCGTTGTTTCTGACGCACAATTCTCTGAAGTTCAGCTCCAGAGGCATGGTATTGTCGGCATACCCCCGCTCGGCATAGAACCGTGCCGCCCGGCTGTTCATGGTATAAAAGCCGGCGTCCAGTTTGACGAACGCGCCGAATCCAAGTTCCCGGATAAGTCCAAGTTCCTCAAGATTCCGCACCAGAATCTTTTTCTGTGCTCCGTGCTCGTCCACGAAGGAAACATAGGTCTCAACTACCTGCCGCACAGTTTCCTCCGAGTTATCCCGGAGCATATAGGGAAGCATCAGATACAGTTCCCGGCCGCTCGCAAGGATCTCTCCGGCAGACTTCTTCCATGCCTCGCCGTCCTTTCCACGGTTAAATGTCAGAAGTTCACTCGAAAGATAAAAGCCGTCGATCCCGCTCACCTTCACGGTAGACTGAAGCTGATCGAGGTTCTCGACGGAGACATACATCTTTGTTTCTTTATATTCTTCCGGAAGCCTTCCTTCTCCGCTGATCTTTTCCGACGGATCTCCCGGTGTTCCGTTCGTCTCCTTACCGGATTCAGATGGGAAAGGAAGTACCTTCTCTGCCGCGCTCTCTCGAATCTTCTCCTCCAGCTGTCCGAAGGCCTGTCTACGGAGTTCATTCAAGAGCTGCATCGGAACGAAGAGTCCGTCTTCCATCTGGATATCCAGACGGCTGAAGAAAAAGGAGCTTCCACCGGTCTTATTCAGCTGTGCCCGGACACGTTCCTCTGTCACCGCCTGTTTCTGCGCGGTCTGCACGCCATCCGCCTGTACCGAACAGCAGAGTTCTCCGGTCTCGTCCAGATCAGGGATGGCCGTCAAAACAGCCGGCTGCCCTGCGGCAAGATAAAGGCTTCCGCTGACCCCGGCCTGCAGTTTCTGCAGATTGGCGCGATCATGAAGCTGACCTCTGATTTCTTCCGTTAGTTTCTGTGCCGTCAATGCCCTGCTGTTTGACATTTTTTCATTTTTTACCGCGATAAGTGTTCTGCCGTTGCGATCATAATAACAGCCACGGTTGAAACCATCTCTGTTAAATAGATCCATCAGCCTCTGGTAGTCCTTCGGATCCACATGATAATGCTCCGGATTCTCTTCACAGAGATCCAGATATTTCCGGTAGACGCTGACAACACCGGCCGTGTACTCCGGCTTCTTCATCCGCCCCTCAATCTTAAAAGAGTAGACGCCTGCGCGGATCATCTCCGGCAGGATCTCAATGGTGCACATATCCTTCATATTCAGAGGATAGTGCGTGTTCTCCCCGTTCAGACGGCGGCCGTTTTCCGTAACATCAAAAGGCAGACGACAGACGCCCGCGCATCTGCCGCGGTTGCCGCTTCGCCCGCCGATGAGACTGCTCATGAGGCACTGGCCGGAATAACTGTAGCACATGGCTCCGTGGGCAAAGGCCTCGATCTCCATGCCGGTGGCCCGGTGAATCTTCGCGATCTCCTCCAGCGTCAGTTCCCTGGCCGGAACAATCCTGTGCATACCGATCTCCTTGAGAAACTTCGCCCCGTGGACACCGGTGACAGTCATCTGGGTACTGGCGTGCAGCTCCAGCTCCGGAAAAGCCTTCGCGAACAGATCCACCACGCCAAAATCCTGTATGATGGCGCCGTGAAGTCCGGCCTCTACGTAGGGTTTCATCCACTCGTAGAGTTCACTCTCCAGCTCTTCATCCTTGAGAAGCGTGTTGACCGTCATATATATTTTTTTGCCGAGCCTGTGTGCCAGATCAATGGCATCACAGAGTTCTCTCTCATCCGGATTCGAGGCGTATGCTCTCGCTCCGAACCGGCTTCCGCCGATGTAGACAGCATCCGCCCCCGCCATATATGCGGCCTGCAGCGCTTCAATCGAGCCGGCCGGCGCCAGTAATTCAGTTCTCACCCTTTTTCGGACTCCTTAATCTCATAAGCTCTCTTCTGAGTTTTTCAATTTCCATCTTGGCAGTGACAAGGTCATGCTTGATATCGTAGGCATTCTGATCCTTATTCTCGATATCCTCCTCCATGGACTCCACAAGATCCTTTGCCTTGAAGTAGTCGTCCGCGATATTGAGTGCCAGAAGGATGGACTTTGTGTCCTGGGACAGACGTCCGTATCCACTGGAGGACTGCAGCTCCGCGAGCTTGTTATTCAGATAAAAAGCCACTTTCTGGAGATATTCCTCATCCTCATAACCGGAAAGCGTCAGTGCCTTGCCGTCGATCATTACCTTTACAGAATGTTTTTCTGCCATCTTCTCTATCCCCTTCTCATGCTAAATATTGTCATGCATCCATACCCGGTACCGCTTCTGTTAACTGTGCTGTACCTCTGATCTATACTCCCGACCGATCACATCTGCAGCCCGAGATGACGGTAGGCCAGTTCTGTGGCCACCCTTCCACTGTGGGTGCGGTTGATGAAACCGTTCTTGATCAGGTAAGGCTCGTATACATCTTCAATGGTTCCGGAATCGTCGCCGATCGCGGCTGCCAGTGTGTCCAGTCCCACGGGGCCTCCCTGAAATTTCTCGATAATTGTCAACAAAATCCGGCGATCTGTCTGATCCAAACCGAACTTGTCCACCTGCAGAAGATCCAGAGCAGTCCGGGCCACCTCACGGGTGATCCTTCCATCGTACTGCACCATGGCAAAATCCCTCACCCGTCGGAGAAGGCGGTTCGAAAGTCTCGGGGTTCCCCTGGATCTTCTGGCCATCTCAACGGCTCCATCCCTGTCGATCTCCACATCCAGAACCCGGGCGGAGTGCTCGACAATCTCTGTCAATTCCTCTGTTGTATAAAACTCCATATGTTCGATGACACCAAAGCGGTCCCGAAGCGGAGCAGTCAAAAGTCCGGCTCTGGTAGTTGCGCCCACCAGCGTGAATTTCGGAAGTTCCAGACGGATGGATCTGGCGGAGGCGCCTTTGCCGATCATGATATCGATGGCATAATCCTCCATGGCCGGATAGAGCACCTCTTCCACCTGACGGTTCAGGCGGTGAATCTCGTCGACGAAGAGCACGTCACCCTCCTGCAGATTGTTGAGAATAGCCGCCATCTCACCGGGCTTCTCGATCGCAGGTCCCGAGGTCACCTTCATATGGGTGCCCATCTCATTGGCAATGATTCCGGCGAGGGTTGTTTTTCCAAGTCCCGGCGGCCCGTAGAAAAGCACGTGATCCAGAACGTCGCCTCTCTGTTTCGCAGCCTGTATGTACACCCGCAGGTTGTTCTTTGCCTTCTCCTGTCCGATATACTCGTCCAGGGTCTGCGGCCGGAGGCTCTTCTCTACCGGCTCGTCTTCCTGCTGTACTTCTGTCTGTATGATTCTTCTTTCCATATAATGTAATGGTAAACTCCTGTGTATTGATTAAAACAGATACTTCAGAGCAGCCTTCAGGATCGCCTCTGAATCCATGTCTTCGCCCGCTCCTACTTTTCTCACCGCCTGCATCGCCTCTGTACCGGAATATCCCAGTGCGACCAGCGCCTGCACCGCGTCGGTCTCGGCTCCGGCCTGTGCCGCGGCCGTACCTGCTTTTTCCTGCTCATGGGCGAGTTTTTTCTCAAAGGCATCGTCGAGCTTGAATTTATCCTTCAGCTCGAGGACCGCTTTCTGTGCCGTCTTCTTCCCGATTCCCGGAGCCTTGGCAATCGCCGCTGCATCATCGGAGAGCACGGCAAAGCGAAGATCATCCGCACTCATGACGGAAAGGATACCAAGAGCGCCTTTGGGACCGATGCCGCTGACATCGAGCAGGCGGATGAACACCTCCCTGTCGTCCCGGTTCAAAAAACCGAAGAGAGAGAGGGAATCCTGTTTGACAGACAGATAGGTATAGAGCTTGATCTCCTCCCCCTGACGAATATTGCCCACCAGCGAGCTTCCCGGCACAAACACCTGCCAGCCGATGCCGTTGTTGTCCACAACAACACTGTCTTCCGTGATCTCCTCGATCACGCCTTTGATAAATCCTATCATCTCTGTCTCCAATATATTTCCAAACGCGGCAACCGGTCACCCCGGTTCCCGCAAACCGATACTCCGTAATATATTACCACGTTTGGAAGTACATTGTAAACAGATGCACAGATGTGCTATATTTGACTTATGTTTACTTATACAGAAGAATTACAAGAAAAAAGCATACAGAAAATCCGGGAATACTTTCCCGACACCCCGACGGTGCTCTTCGACATAGAGACGACCGGCCTGTCCAGACGCGCCTGTCACATCTATCTCATCGGCGCCATCGCAAAGACAGGGGACACCTGGACACTGAACCAGTGGTTCCTCGATCACCCCTTTGAGGAAAAAGAACTGCTCATGACCTTCGCGGCATTTCTGGAAAAAGTCCGGCAAAGTGCAGCAACAAAAACTCTCTCAACCGAAAGTTTCAACCGGACAACCTCCGATCCGAAAACAGCCCGCTCCGACTGCCGGCCTGTTCTTATCACTTTCAACGGCCAGACCTTTGACCTGCCCTATGTGAGGGAAAAGTGCAGCTTTTATCAACTGCCGGATCCTTTCGACGGTTTCTCGCACTGTGATCTTTACAGGGAACTGTTTCCATTAAAGAAAACACTCCACTTCTCTTCCATGAAACAGAAGGATGTAGAACAGTTCCTTGGTATTAAGCGAAAGGACGAGAAGACCGGCGGCGAACTGATCTCCGTCTATCAGACCTACCTCAAGAACAAAGACCTGAAACTCTATGACCTGCTCATGCTGCACAATCATGACGATGTCACCGGCCTCGCGGATCTGACCGACGTTCTGGCCTGGAGCCGTTTCTTAACCGGACACAGTTTTACCGTAGCAGATCTGTCCACTGATCTCATCCCCGCCGCCGACAGTTCCCTACTCGGAGTCGATAGAGGGATGGATCGCTGTGTCCTGTTCACTTTGAAACCGACGCATCCACTTCCCGCTGTTACAGAGAAAACCGTTACCCTCGCTTCATCATCCAATGCAAGCCTCACACTCGAGGAAAACGGAAAGACGGCAACCCTCTGTGTCCGCACAAGAAAGGACTGCCTGAAGCATTTCTATCCGGACTACAAGAATTACTTCTACCTCCCGGAAGAAGATCAGGCCGTTCACAAAGACGTCGCCGTCTACGTTCCCAAAGACCGGAGAATAAAGGCGAAGGCCTCCACCTGTTACACAAAACAGGCCGGGGAATTTCTTCCCCAGCCTTCTGAACTCATCAAACCTGCGTTCTACACAGATTATAAGACTTATCCTTCCTGGTTTCTTCCCACAGCAGAGTGGTTGCAGGATCCGGAAGCACTGCACGCCTACTGCGCTTCAGTCATCGATGCACTGCCGGAGCGTTGATCTGCGAGCTGCGCATCTAGTATAGCCGTTCTTGAATAACTCGACCAAATACTTGCCCGCTTGCCCGAATAGCACGCATCAGAAAGCCTCGGCGTAGCTAAGCGGAGCGTTTTGTCTCATAGGGAATGCGCAGCAATTTCTTATATCAGATCAAAGTCCATAAGCGGACGAGAAAAGGGAGCACACCTCACGGTGTGCTCCCTTACTTTCATTCAAGCTATATGGGAATTATTCCTCAACCGGTGCCTCTTCAGCCTGCTCGTCGCCTGCCTCAAGTGCTTTTACACTGAGGGAGATCTTGCGGTCTGCAGCGTTGAAGTCAACGATCTCAGCTGTGATATCCTGTCCGATTGCAAGTACATCTGCAGGTTTGTCCACGTGATCTCTGGAGATCTGAGATACGTGAAGAAGTGCGTCGATGCCCGGCTCAAGCTCAACGAATGCGCCGAAGTCTGTCATACGTGCCACTTTACCTGTTACAACTGTACCTACTGCGTATTTCTCATCAGCGGAAAGCCAAGGATTCTGATCCTCGAACTTGAGGCTGAGTGCGATACGATCGCCTTTGATGTCTTTGATCAGGACTTTGATCTTGTCGCCTACAGCAACGATAGACTTCGGATTGTCTACGCGTCCCCAGGACATCTCGGAAATGTGAAGCAGTCCGTCAGCGCCGCCCAGATCGATGAATGCACCGAAATCTGTGATGTTCTTTACAACGCCCTCGACTACATCACCAACTGTGATATGGGAGAACAGCTCCTCCTGAGCTTTCTTCTTCTCAGCAGCAACAAGCTGTTTACGATCACCGATAATTCTTCTTCTCTTCGGGTTGAACTCAATGATTCTGAACTCGATCTCCTGATCCATGTACTTTGTGAGATCTTTCTCAAAAGTATCGGATACAAGACTTGCCGGAATGAAGACACGTGCTCCGTCAACGTTGACACTGAGTCCGCCGTTGAGTACACGTACGACTTTAGCTGTGAGAACCTCACCGTTCTCGAATGCCTCTTCAAGTTTTTTATTGCCTCTCTCGGCAGCAAGTCTCTTGTAGGTCAGAAGAACCTGGCCCTCGCCATCGTTAATCTTAAGGACTCTGACCTCCATAGTGTCGCCAAGGCTGGCAACTGTAGTCAGATCAACGGATGAATCATTAGAGTACTCGCTTCTGGTCAGTATGCCATCTGCCTTGTAGCCAATGTTCAGGACGATCTGCTCCGGATTGACGTCGATGACTGTTCCCTCAACAATCTCACCGTTCTTTACAGTCTTAAAAGACTCGTTCAACATCTCTTCAAAGCTCATTTCTGACATAATCTATAACCTCCTCAATTATACTATTTGGAGTAGATGCTCCAGCTGTAATACCTACGCGAGAGAAAGATTGAAAAGGTCTAGGATCCAAATCAACAAGTGTCTCAATAAAGTAAGTATTCTTGCACTTTCCACTGCATATCTCGTACAGCTTCTGAGTGTTTGAACTATGCCTGCCTCCAATGACAACCATAGCATCTACTTTTTGCGCGATTTCACACGCTTCAGTCTGCCGCTCGTCAGTTGCATTGCAGACTGTATTCACAACAAATCCACTATACTTCTTTTTCGTAAAAATTTCAACAATATCTTCAAATCTTTTCTTGTTGAAGGTAGTTTGTGCGACAAGAATCTCTGTTTTGCCCAAAGAATTTTCTATTTTCTCAAGTTGTTCGGTACTTTTTACCACATGGACTTCTCCGTCTGTCCAGCCCATAATTCCCTGAACCTCCGGATGATCCGGATCGCCTGCAATCAGAAGCGCTGCGTCTTCTTCTCCGGCCTTGCGGGCAATTTCATGAATTTTCTTGACGAACGGACAGGTGGCGTCAACAATGTGCGCTTCGGTTGCCTGCATCCTCTCGTAGACCTTCCTTGACACTCCGTGAGAACGGATAATAATCGTCCCCTCGTGGATGGCGTCAAGTTCCTCTTCTGACTGGATCACCTGCACTCCTCGAGCCGCAAGACTGTTCACCACATGCTCGTTATGTATAATGGGGCCATAGGTATAAACCGGTTTCTGTCCCTCTTCGATCTGCCGGTTCACTTCTTCGACAGCCCGTTTCACTCCGAAACAGAAGCCAGCGCTCCTGGCTACAATTACTTCCATGTTTCCCTCCGGGGGGCTTATGCGGATCCAGATGTAATTCCCATTAGACACACAATACCAAATATTCCAATTATTTTGACATTATCCCACCTAAAAGTCACATGATGGTCACATAGCCCGGTTTGATATTTTCTGCTTTTTACATTTTTCCCTTCGCATATGTGACTATTTTCTGTACGACCTCGTCAATGTTCAGTTCCGAGGAATCCACAAGAACCGCATCATCCGCCCGACGAAGGGGAGAATGCTCTCTGTGCATATCCTGATAGTCACGCTGCTCGATGTCTTTCTCGATGGCGGCAAGATCCGCCTCCTGGCCTTTTTCCAACAGCTCTTTGTAACGGCGCTCCGCCCTTGTCCGTGTGCTTGCCGTCAGATAAATCTTCAGCGGTGCATCGGGAAGGACAACGGTGCCGATATCTCTTCCATCCATGACCACGTTCTGTGACGCGGCGATCTTCTGCTGCATGGCCACCAGTTTCTTTCTGTTCTCGGCATAAGCACTTGTCTTGGAAGCCATCATGCCCGCTTCCTCCGTGCGGATTCTTCCGTTGACATCCCGGCCGTTCAGGAATACCACCTGGTTTCCGTCGACGATCTCAAGGGTCACCTCCGCTCCATCCAGTGAAGCATTGACGGCAGCCTCATCGTCGGTATCCACGCCGTTGTCAAGGAAGTACAGTCCCATGGCTCTGTACATCGCGCCTGTATCCACGTAGATGAAGCCAAGCTCTGCTGCCACTCTCTTTGCCACGGTACTCTTTCCTGCTCCTGCAGGTCCGTCGATTGCTATCTGAAAACTCATTCTTCTGCTCCTCCCAGCGCCTGTGCGCATATCCTTGCTGTCGACCACGCGATCTGCAGATTGAAACCGCCGGTTACAGCGTCCAGATCCAACACTTCTCCGATCGCATAGAGATTCTTCGTAAATTTGGATTCCATCGTCGATGGATTGATTTCTTTAACATTGATGCCGCCCTGGGTAATGATGGCCTCATTGTAGTCCCGGGTGCCGGTAATGGTAACCGGAAGATTCCGGATCAGGGAGACAAAACGCGCTCTCTCCTCTCGGGTAACCTCGTTCACCGGCTTGTTCTCCGGTATTCCGGAGAGCTTCACCATGACAGGTCGAAGTTTCGAGGGAAAAAGGGGTGCCACCGCATTTTTGAATTCTCGGTTCTTCGACTCATCGAATTCCCGAAGGAGACGGGCATCCAGCTGTTCTTCCGTAAGTCCCGCCTTCAGGTTGATGGTCGCGGTAAGCGCTCCTTTCTCCAGTTCCGGCGCGATGTAGGAGCTGGCGGAAAGTGCCAGAGGTCCGCTGATTCCGTAATGGGTAAACAGCATCTCGCCGAATTCCTGAAACATTTTCTTCTTGCCGTAGGGAATCGTGAGGGTGACATTTTTCAAAGAGAGTCCCTGAAGAAGCGGCACATACTCCTCCTCTGTCACCAGGGGAACCAGGGCCGGCCGGGTCTGCTTCACGCTGTGGCCGGCCGCTTCCGCAAAGCCGTAGCCGTCTCCCGTGGCTCCGGTGGTCTTATAAGAGAGGCCTCCGGTGGCAATAACCACCGCGTCACAGCTGATCTTCCCGCCGTCCGTCATAAGTAGGCCGGTGACTTTTTTCGTCTGTTTCTTCTCCGGTTCGGGGAGATCCTCGAAAAGAATTTCCTTCACCCTCGTCTTCAGATGAATCACGACGCCCAGTTCCCTGAGTTTCTTCTCCAGTGCCCGGATGATATCCGAAGAATGATCCGAAGCCGGAAAGGCACGTTTGCCCCGTTCCACTTTTGTCCGGACGCCGAGACTCTCAAACAGATCGATGGTCTGCTGACTCGTCCATCCATGGAAAGCGCTGAAGAGAAAGCGCGGGTTCGTGACTACATGTGAGAAAAGCTCTTCCGTATCGCAGGCATTGGTAAAATTACATCTACCCTTGCCCGTAATGAAGAGCTTCTTTCCCAGTTTTTCGTTTTGTTCAAAAATATGAACGGCTAGGCCCTGTTCGGCGGCCCACATCGCTGCCGCCATTCCCGCTGCCCCACCGCCGATGACACAGACTTTTTTCATCTTTTTTTATAACCTGTTCCATTCTCCGCGTGCTCCCCATCCGGATCACGCAGCTTCAATCCATCCTGAT
>JAIKXQ010000013.1 GCA_024684035.1 Eubacterium sp.
GGAGCGGTGGAAAGAAGGTAAAGTTCAATGCTTAAAAAGAAGAAGACAGAGGCAATTACGAAGGCCACTTATCGTGAGCTGCCAAACGGCTATCTTGAAACCATACAGAAGGGCGCTGCGTGCCAGTGGCACGCGTTTAGCGCGGACCGGAACGGAGTGTAGAAATGAATGCGGTGAGATACTTTAACCGGAAAATGTCATATGGAACAGGTACCAGGGAAGAACGGATTGCCAGGCTAAAAAAAGAGATTGAAACAGCGGATGCAGTAGTCATCGGAGCGGGAGCCGGACTTTCCACATCCGCCGGACTAACCTATAGCGGAGAGCGATTTGAAAGGTACTTCTTTGACTTTGCAAGGAAGTACGGCATCCGGGATATGTATTCCGGCGGGTTCTATCCTTTTCCCGATGAAGAAACACGCTGGGCGTGGTGGGCAAGGCATATCTATTTCAACCGATATATTGATGCACTGAAGCCTGTCTATCAGGAACTGCTCTCACTTGTGAAAGATAAGGATTATTTTGTTGTTACAACGAATGTTGACCATCAGTTCCAGAAGGTTGGTTTTGATAAAAAGAGGTTATTTTACACACAGGGAGATTACGGCCTGTTCCAGAGTGTAAATCCTGCGATCAGAAAAACCTACGATAATGAAGAGTGGGTTATGAAGGCGATGGAAGCCCAGGGTTTTATTCGGGATGAAGACGGTGTGTTTCAGCTGCCGGAGGATGGAAAGCTCAATATGAGGATCCCATCTGAACTGATTCCGAAGTGCCCGGATGACGGAAGTGATGTCGCCATGAATCTGAGGGCGGATGATTCCTTTGTGGAAGATGAGGGGTGGCACAGGGCATCAGCGGCATATTCGGAATTTCTGAGAAGGCATGAAGCGCTTCATGTACTGTATCTTGAACTTGGAGTAGGTGCAAATACCCCGGTTATTATCAAATATCCGTTCTGGCAGATGACAATGGCAAATGATAAGAGTGTTTATGCCTGCCTGAACTATGGGGAGGCATTCTGCCCGGGAGAAATCGAAGACAGGAGTATCTGCATTGACGGAGATATTGGCGAGGTGCTGGAAATAATATAGAATCATAGCAAATTTACGGCTGACGGAGATGATTTTTTTCCGTCGGCCATTTTTTTGCTCAAAAATCGGAATGATAGCTCTCTAGGGATCTTTAGGGAGTAGGAAAAAACTACTCTTGGAGGTGCCCGATGGAAAGACAAGAAATGACACCGGAACAGCAGCTTGCCTTTGACGGCTTTATAGATGTCATGGTTCAGATATACAAGATGACTTCTGACAAGATTGATTATTCAAAGGTTGAAAAAGCAAAGGACAATGAAAACAAAGGTGATCGAGCAGAGTGACGCTGCAGGCTCTTTTTAATTGTAATCATGGATGTCTTTTTCGTGTTTAAAGCCCCAGACCATAATAGAGTAGAAGACCGGAAGAAGGTCGCGTCCCATGTCTGAAAAGGAATACTCCACATGAGGAGGAATCTCGTTAAACTGTTCCCGAACGATCAGACCGTCTTTCTCCAGGTCCCGAAGAGTATTCGTGAGCATTGTATTTGTAATTCCGGGCAGATCTTTCTTTAACTCACCAAAGCGCATCCGCTCATTGATGCAGAATTCATAGAGCACCTGTGTTTTCCATTTTCCCTGCAGCATAATGAGAAGCGGGGTGACCGGGCAGTTTCCATCTTCTGTCAGAATACCGGTCTTTACTTTTTCAAGATATTCTTCATAAGACATATATTCGTTCATCACAACACCTCGGTATAATTTTTGTACTATGTACAAACTTTCTGCGTACTTGAACAACTTTCCAATAGCAAGTATAATTTTGATACCATGAAAAGTCAAGAAGGAGTTCAGATAATGAATGTAGAGAAGTTCGAAGCAGCAGGAAAAGAGGCCACCCTATACCATTCGAAGGAATCGGGAAGCCCTCTGATCATATTAAATAACTATGCCGGAGACGGGAAATCCGTTATGGAAGCAGCGGAGAAACTGGAAAAAAAAGATTTCAATCTCCTTTGCGTCGGGAACCTTAAATGGGATCATGATATGACGCCCTGGTATTGTCCGCCGACGTCACCGCAGGACACGCCCTGTACAGGTGGAGCGGATGAATACCTGAGGCTCCTTCTGGATGACATCCTTCCGGAGTGTTTAAGAAGGGTGAACGGAACACCCTCACATATCAGCATAGCAGGTTATTCTCTTGCGGGACTTTTTGCATTGTATGCGCTGTATCAAACGGATGTATTTGAGCGTGCAGCAAGCATGTCGGGTTCTCTGTGGTTCCCGGACTTCAAGGAATATGTGTTTTCGCATGAAATGAAGAGAAAACCGGAGAAACTCTATCTTTCCCTGGGGGATAAAGAGGCGAAGACGAGAAACCGGTACCTGAAGACAGTGCAGGAAAATACTGAAAATATAGCGGCACATTTCCGGGAAGAAGAAATTGATGTGACCTTGGAGATGAACCCCGGCAATCATTTCAAGGATGCGGCACTCAGAAGCGCCAAAGGCATCCTGGCAATTATTTGAGGAGGAAAGAGAAATATGGAAAATACGATATACGGTCTGTTTCAGGAGACAGTCAATAAATACAGAAACAACGTGGCAATCATCGAAAACAAGAGAACGATGACTTTTGGCGAACTGTCTGACATGGTGGATATGATCGCCGACAGCTTTCCGGATCATACGAAATCAGTTGGGATCGTGATGCGGCACAGGGCGGAAATGATCGCGTCGATCCTGGCTGTACTTAAGACCGGAGCCATGTATGTTCCGGCTGAGCCGACTTTTCCGACGGGCAGGATCCATTACATGATGGATGAAGCCGGAGTTGATTTTGTGCTGACAGAGATGCAGTTCGCGTCAAAGCTGGATCAGTATGAGCAGATCTACTCTGACTGTTCGATCTGTACTGCGGCTCCCGGAAGCAGTACCAGGATTTATAAGCAAAATTCTGAGGATCTTGCCTACGTTCTTTATACATCCGGGACTACCGGCAGACCCAAGGGGGTGTCGGTGACGAACAGGAATGTCTGTCACTACGTGAGGGCGTTTGAGAACGAATTCCATCCGAAGCAGGGAGACATCATGCTCCAGTATTCGGTGTGTTCTTTCGATATCTTTGTAGAGGAAGTCTTTACGAGCCTGCTGAACGGGGCTGCCCTTGCGATCCCTTCGGAGGACGATAAGAAGGATATCCGCTGTCTGATGGCTTTTGTGGAGCACCATGGGATTACGATGCTTTCCGGGTTCCCGTATCTGCTCGCGGAGATGAACCACCTCCCATCGATTCCGGGGAGCTTAAGGCTGCTGATCAGCGGCGGCGACGTGCTTCGTGCCCATCATGTAGATCATCTTCTGGACAAGGCAGAAGTTTACAACACCTATGGTCCATCGGAAACAACTGTATGCGCATCGTATTACCGATGCAGGGACGGTCAGGTCCTGGAGGACGGAACATATCCAATTGGCCATCCGGTATTGGGGGCAGAGATCAGGATCCTGGATGCAGAAGGAAATGAAGTGAAAAAA
>JAIKXQ010000085.1 GCA_024684035.1 Eubacterium sp.
GGGAATCCGGAGGAGTTTCCGATGAGACAAAAACGAGAACTGCTTTTAGCGGCAGTTCTCGTTTTTGCTCGTGGTATAGGAAAACGTTTTTAATCATCCTCCCGCAGAGCCCAGTCTCTGCAGGATCTGACTTCCGTGGCCAGACCTTCGTAGAACTCCGGTTCGTGGCAGACCATCAGAATACTGCCTTTGTATTCCTGAAGAGCTCTCCTGAGCTCTGCTTTCGCGTCCACATCCAGGTGGTTGGTGGGCTCGTCCAGAACCAGCAGGTTGGACGGCCGGCCGATGAGCTTGCAGAGACGTACTTTCGCCTGCTCGCCACCGGAGAGCACCTTTACCTTACTCTCGATGTGCTGTGTCGTGAGACCGCATTTGGCCAGAGCACTGCGGACCTCATACTGGTTCCAGCCGGGGAATTCCTGCCAGATTTCCTCGATACAGGAGGTGTTGATGTTCTGATCCATTTCCTGTTCGAAGTATCCGATTTCCAGAAAATCACCCTGAGAAACCTCTCCGTCGAGGGGCTTTGTCAGTCCCAGGAGACTCTTCAGGAGCGTTGTCTTTCCGATACCGTTGGAACCGGTGAGAACCACCTTGGTATTTCTCTCCATCACGAAGTCCAGGGGACGGGAGAGCGGTTCATCGTATCCGATCACAAGATTTTTTGTCTCAAAGAGAATGCGGCTAGGAGTTCTTGCCACCTGGAAGTTGAATTCCGGCTTCGGTTTTTCCCTCTGCAGCTCGATAATATCCATGTTGTCAAGTTTCTTCTGTCTGGACATGGCCATATTTCTGGTGGCCACCCTGGCCTTGTTTCTTGCAACAAAATCTTTGAGATCGGCGATTTCTTTCTGCTGTCTCTCGTAGGCGGCTTTTTTCTGTGCCTTCTGCATCTCATAGACTTCCATGAACTTGTCATAATCGCCCACATAACGGGTCAGCGTACTGTCCTCGATATGGTAGATCAGGTTGATGACTGAGTTGAGGAAAGGAATATCGTGGGAGATGAGCACAAAAGCGTTTTCATATTCCTGCAGGTATCTCTTCAGCCAGAAGATGTGCTCCTCGTCCAGATAATTGGTGGGCTCGTCCAACAGAAGAATGTCCGGTTTCTCCAGCAGTAGTTTTGCCAGGAGAACCTTCGTTCTCTGACCTCCGGAGAGTTCTGTGACATCCCGGTCAAGGCCGAGATCCAGAAGGCCGAAGGCGCGGGCAACTTCTTCGACTTTTGCATCGATCATATAGAAGTCGTGGGAAGAGAGAAGATCCTGAATCGTGCTGGCTTCCTCCAGCATCTGATCCATCTGATCCGCCTTCTCCGGATCTCCCATCTGTTCGTAGATCTCATTCATCTTTTTTTCCATCTCAAAGAGAGAAGAAAAGGCGTCGTGAAGAACATCGTTAATCGTCATCCCGCTCTTCAGAACCGTGTGCTGATCTAGATAACCGACCTTGACGTTTTTCGCCCATTCGATTTTTCCCTCATCCGGCTCCAGCTTTCCGGTGACGATGTTCATGAAGGTGGACTTTCCCTCACCGTTGGCACCCACAAAGCCGATATGTTCTCCCTTCAGAAGACGGAAGGTTACATCCCTGAAAATCTCGCGGTCTCCGAATCCGTGGGAGAGGTGTTCTACATTCAAAATACTCATCTTTTGCTTACTCCTAGAAAATCAAATCACAGTGCTGTGAGTATAACATATCCCGGGCGGTGCGTGCACCTCATGACTTCATGACTGAAGAAAATCTCACGAATTTCACGAATTTTTATATTTTTTCGTGGGACAAACGAGCGGTTTTTGGTATAATTCTATACGGTCATATTACTAAAGTATATCTGTGACACATTAGAAGGATTCTTTGTGTCGGATACACATGACAACTATGAATCAACCCCGGGAGGTAGCAGAAAATGTCAACCCATGCTTCAGAAAGAGCTTTTGACGCCATCGACAGTCCGGTTTCCGGTATCAATGTCAAAAAATGTTTGAGCGGCAGTGCAATCAAGATGATCGCTGTGATTTTTATGATTATCGATCATATGACTGCCTATATTCTTGTGTTTTATCCGGTTTTTCTCGATCAGTTCGGACCGTCAGCTCTGAATCTCAACTGGTATACGATCATCCGTCATATCACCAGGATCAGTTTTCCGTTGTTTTGTTTCGGTATTGTTGAAGGATACATTCATACCCGCGACCGCAGAAAGTATGGATTGAATATTCTGATTTTTGGCTTGTTATCTGAGATTCCCTGGGATCTTCTGCATGAAGGAAAAATCTTTGCTCCGCGAACACAGAACGTATTCTTCACTTTATTCCTCGGATATCTGGGAATCTGCGTACTCGAGAAATACAGAGATGACAAACTGAGGGGCACCGTTCTTATGGTTGCACTCATGCTGACTGCTTTTGTGATCCATGCCGACTACGGTGCAAAGGGAATGGGACTCGTCGTTGTCATGTACATCGTCAGAAAAAATATTGCCATGCTGGCTCTTTCCACAGGAGCGCTGATCAATCCCGGTTCCCATGGTTTCGGAGCTCTCAGTGCAATTCCCATCGCTTTGTATAACGGTGAGAGAGGCTTCATCAAGGGTAAATTCTGGAAATACTTTTTCTATCTCATATATCCCGGACACCTGTTTCTGATCTATTTTCTGCAATTTAAACTGGGATTTCGTCATTAAATGATATAAAATTATTGCTATTTTTCGTAAAATTCACTACAATATTAACGATAGCTCATATTGTTGAAAGTTGTGATTTTGAGCAGAGAATCAGCAATCAAAGGGGATTTTTACATGGGAAATCAAACCGAAACTTTTAAGGAAATCCTGGAGCGGGACGGCACTCTGGTCTACAAGACCAAGGGAATCAGTATGCTGCCGATGCTTCGGACAAACAAGGATGTAATCATCATCCGGGCAAAAAAACCGGGTGAGATATTCAAAAAATATGATGTTGCATTG
Source organism: Eubacterium sp. (assembly GCA_024684035.1). GTDB lineage: Bacteria > Bacillota > Clostridia > Lachnospirales > Lachnospiraceae > Bilifractor. The sequence continues at coordinate 2,972 of JAIKXQ010000085.1, forward strand.
TTTTTGCGTGATAACGGACAGTATGTTCTCCACAGAATTACAAAAGTAGGGAAGGATCACTACATGATCCGCGGAGATAACTGCAGGTACACGGAATATGTCCGTGAGGATCAGGTTCTGGGTATTCTCGATACCTTCATCCGGGACGGTAAGGATAAGATTGAATCCACGGATCTCAAGTATCGCATTTACTATCACTTAAGAGTCTGGGATTATCCGATTCGCAGAGCGAAATGCGAGATTATGATCGCAATCAAAAAGATGCTTGGTATGGACATCGGACCTATACCGGAATAAAAGACGAATGAGCGGCCGGCCAGTTTCTGGGCGGCTGTTTTTATCTCATAGGAAATTGCTTCGCATTCCCTATGAGACAAAAACGCTCCGCTTAGATGCGCACTCGCGCAATATGTAGATGCGTTGCACCCGCGCTCGGCGCGAGAATGTCGCTAGCGACATTCTTTTTTTATCAAAAAGGAGATATAGAGATGGGAAATCCGATTGAAGAACAGATTCAGCAGAACATTGATGAGCTTTTGATGGTGTACGAGGGACTGGGAACTCTTACAGATGCCTACCTGGTTCAGCTCAAAAAGAAAAAAAATACCTATTTCACAGGCCCGGAGCTTGTGAAGGCCAGCCAGTTCCTGGCGGCACTTTCGGTGATTCAGGACAACGATGAGAATCTGTCTGTGAAGGAACTGGAACAGGATGTGTTCAGTGAGGACGGCGTCTGGAATACCGGCATCGGCGATGAAATCTGTGGTTTTATCCGGGAAGTTACCGCTCAGCCCTGCAAAGAGGGGGAGAAGATTCAGGCGGTACTTGGGCAGTATCACATACAGGGATGACCGGTGATTTGAAAAGCGTCAGAGCGCTTCGGATCACCTTGATTCATTACTCCTTAGGGGAGCGTAACAGAAAATGGGCGGAGACAGTTTGTATTGTCTCCGCCCTTCGGGCATCTTTATCTTATGAAAACTTCACAATCACCGATTAAAATAATCTATAGATTTACTGCGGCAGGGTGTAGTTGAGTGACATTCTTCTGAAATAATATAATATGGATATTTGGGAATTCTGTGCTATAATTAATCGTTGATTGGTTTTTTTAAACAGTTTATACTGTGTGAGCACGAAATAAGGAGTTTGTTAATGAAATACCTGAAAAGGTTGCTTCCCGTTTACGCGCTTGTACCGCTTGCGTTCGCTTTTGCTCTGAACGGGATCGGTTATTATGGAATACAGTTGTGTCACAATGTTTTGAATTTCCATGACTTTTCACTGCCCGTCGATCATATGATTCCGTTTGTGCCCGGATTTATTTTCATTTATATTCTGGCTTATGCACAATGGATTACGGGTTTTGTCATGTGTGCGAGGGAAAGCCGGGAATTCTGTTTCCGCTACTTAAGTGCGGAGACCATTGCGAAGGCAATTACTTTGTGTATATTTATATTGTTCCCGTCTACCATCGTCCGGCCTGAGATTACAGGAACGGATCTGGCGTCACAGCTGACCGGATGGATTTATGCGGCGGATGAACCGATGAATCTCCTGCCGTCCATCCACTGTCTGGAGAGCTGGTTCTGCCTGAGGGCTGCCCTTGGACAGAAAAAGACGGGGAAGATTTATTCTCTTGCCCATCTGATTATGACGTTGCTTGTATTTGCTTCCGTACTTCTGGTCAAGCAGCATGTTGTTGTTGATATCATAGCCGGAATTGCAGTGTTTGAAGTTTCTTATTTCCTTACCCGAAAAAAAGGTCTGGAAAAATTCTATGTAGCTGCAGAGCGAAAGATCACGGGTTATGCCTGGAAAGGCAATAAACAGCCTGTGGCATAAAACAGACAGGAAAGTCATGGTATGGATAAGAAGAAAGTAATATGGTCGTTGATTTCCGTTGCTCTTGCTGCGCTCACGATCATTACGATATTTTCACAGAATAGGAATCTGTCCTGGCAGGTTCTGATGGATGCTCTGCATGAGGCGGATCTGAAGTGGCTGATCCCTGCAGTTTTGTCCATGCTTGGTTTCATCGTTTTTGAGGGAGAGGCGATTCTCAGTATTCTGCGTCAGATCGGATATCCCGGAAAACAGAGAGACGGCCTTGTGTATGCGGCGGGAGATGTATACTTCTCTGCCATCACGCCATCCGCTTCCGGCGGTCAGCCTGCGAGCGCGTTTTTTATGATGCGAAGCGGAATACCCGGGTCTGTGGTTACAGCGGTATTGCTGTTGAATCTTGTGATGTATACACTGGGGATTCTTACGGTAGGCGCCTTCTGTATGATCGCCGCGCCGGGAATTTTCTTTCAGTTCAGTTTTTTTTCGCGGGTATTGATCGGACTGGGCCTTCTGGTTCTGATCCTTCTTGCGTTTGCCTTCCTGATGCTTCTTGTGAGAATTGACATTCTGGAGAAACTGGGAAGGAAGGGGATTTCTCTTCTTCACAAACTTCATCTGCTCAGACATCCCGAGGCAAAAAGAAAGAAGCTGATGGAGGCGATGGAAGAATATGAGAATTGTGTTCGTCAGATGAGGGGGCACAAAAGAGCCTTTATCTCTGCGTATTTCTGGAATCTGCTCCAGCGTGTTTCGCAGATCAGCGTCTCAATGTTTATGTTTCTGGCAACAGGCGGGAAATGGAAGGACGCTTTTTCCATCTGGGTGACACAGAGTTTCGTCGCCATCGGATCCAACTGTGTTCCGATTCCCGGCGGCATGGGGGCCGCGGATTATCTGATGATCGACGGTTTCCGACAGCTGATGTCCGATACAGCGGCTGCAAAACTAGAATTATTGAGTAGAAGTCTTTCCTTCTACATTTGTGTAATGGTCAGCGGACTGATCGTTGCGACAGGATATTTTGTCTGTAAAAAAACAGATAGAAAGCGAGAAAGGACTCAATTGACAAAATGATAGGTTTTTACGATTATTCAGTGTGGCTGACATATCTGTCTTTATTATCTTCCACTCTGGGAATACTGATTTCTCTTCATGGTATCGGTCACCCGTATCTGGGTATTTTCTGTCTGATGTTCAGCGGACTCTGTGACGCCTTCGACGGCAGAGTTGCGAGAACAAAAAAGAACCGGACAGATTCGATGAAAAAGTTCGGAATTCAGATCGACTCTCTGTCCGATCTAGTTGCCTTCGGCGTTCTTCCTGTATGTATCGGTGAGGCGATGGCGGGAGTCGGCCCGGGTATCAGCGGAATTTCCAGAATACACTTCAACGGTCAGTTGAGAAGTCTTCTGCCGGCGTTGATGGTGCCCTGCATGCTTTTCTACGTCCTGACAGCGCTGATTCGTCTTGCATATTTCAATGTTCTTGAGGAAGAGCGTCAGAAAACCGAAGTCGGCTGCAGAAAGAGTTACACCGGACTGCCGGTTACCTCAGCCGCACTGATTTTTCCGACGATTCTTCTGATTCAGTACATCACACCCTTTGATGTCACCTTTATTTACTTCGCATTCCTGTTCATCACCGGTATCCTGTTTATCCTGAAATTCGAAGTTCCAAAACCGGGGCTTCGCGGAATCCTGATCATGGTAGGAATCGGAATTCTGGAGGGAGCATTGCTTCTCGTGGGTATTTTCTTCCTGGATCACTATAATATTTAAAGATTTCTGTTTACAATTATTATATGGAGGTAAGCACCTATGTCTCTGGGACTTGATTTCTTATATCGTACGATTCCGGGCAGAGTGCTTCTGAAAATTCTTGCCGGCCGGAGTTTGTCCAAACTCGCCGGCATTTTTTTGGATTCACCGCTCTCGAAACCTTTGATTAAACCTTTTGTTCAAAGCAACGGGATAGATCTCTCCGAATGTGAAAGTACAAACTTTCGCTGTTTCAACGATTGTTTTACCAGAAAACTGAAGAGTGAGCTCCGACCGGTGGACATGGCAGCTGATCATCTCATCTCTCCCTGTGACGGACTGCTCAGCGTCTGGCCGGTGGAGGAGAATACAGTTCTTCCGGTGAAACAGAGCAGCTATACCATATCCGGGCTTCTGCAAAGCCGCAGACTGGCGGAAGAATTTCGCGGCGGAACCTGTCTTGTATTCCGTCTTTGTGTGAACCACTACCATCGCTACTGCTATCCGGACAGTGGAACAAAAGGGGAAAATGTATTTATCCCCGGAAAACTGCACACGGTTCGCCCGGTGGCATTGCGGGAATATCCCGTATTTACGGAGAATTGCAGGGAGTACACGATCCTCGATACCGATCACTTCGGAAAGGTTGCCCAGATTGAAGTCGGCGCCATGCTCGTTGGGAAAATTCTGAACCATCACGGCAAATGGCCCGTACGGAGAGGACAGGAGAAGGGATATTTCCTCTACGGCGGATCAACGATCATCCTTCTTCTTCAAAAGGATGCGGCTGTGATTGATCCGGAAATTCTGGAAGCATGTGGAAAAGGAAAAGAGGTTCCGGTGCGTTTCGGACAGAGGATCGGTCACAGGTAAGAAGACCACTTTACAACTCTGTACGTTTACTCACCGTGCGGAATCTGTTTAGGAGGATGAGGATGAAGGACGACAAACTAACCGGTGATTATCGCGTCTGCGTGAATGAGGCGGATGCATTTCTTTCGGTTGCGAAGTATTGTGTGCGAAGCATTGAGGATTTTCTCGGGGGAAAGATGTACCCCTTTGCTGTGAATATCAGCTTTGCCTGTGAACTCTATCTGAAGGCAGTTATGATTCGCCGGTCAACCGGCTCGGAATACGTCCGGGGGCATGATCTGAAGCAGCTCTTCGAAAGTCTGGAGGCAGGGGATCGGGATGAGATCCGGCAGATGTATGAGAAAAAATGTCCGGTTCCTCTGGATCAACTGCTGGAAGAATCGGGAAAAGCCTTTGAGGAGTGGAGATACGCGCTTGAGAAGGCTGCGTCCATCAATGTCACAGGAATTCTTGCCTTTGCGGAAGTTCTGCAGTCTTTTGTAAAAAAATACAGTGAAAACTCGTGAGCCCCTTGAATAATTCCTGAAAAAGGAATATCCTATTGAATTTGGCGGGCTGCTTATCTGCATAAGATCAACCCGGACTTTTTTCAGTATAAGATCCGTCCCGACAAAATCTTCGAGGAGAGAACTACGTATGAACAAGAGTAAGTTGACCCCCATGCTCTTTACTGCAATGAAGGACTATTCGAAAGAGCAGTTTGCAAAAGATGTGATTTCAGGTATCATCGTGGCAATCATCGCCCTTCCCCTGTCCATCGCCCTGGCTCTTGCCTCCGGTGTAGGGCCGGAAGAAGGTATTTATACAGCTATCATTGCCGGTTTCCTGATCAGTTTCTTCGGCGGAAGCCGCGTACAGATCGCCGGACCGACGGCCGCATTTGCAACCATCGTGGCGGGCATTGTGGCGAAAAACGGAATGAGCGGCCTGGCTATGGCAACGATTTTTGCCGGTGTACTCCTGATTCTTATGGGTATCTTCCGTCTGGGAAGCCTGATTTCGTTTATTCCATATACCATCACCACCGGATTCACCGCCGGTATCGCGGTTACGATTCTCATCGGACAGTTGAAGGACTTTTTTGGTCTTACTTTCCCGAAGGGTACCGTTACCATTGAAACCATGGACAAGCTGAAAGCTGTGGTAGGGAATTTCGATACGGTTAATCCGCAGGCCGTGATTGTGGGTCTCGTATGTCTCGCGATCCTGATTGTGTGGCCATTTGTTCCGAAAATCGGTGAGATTATTCCGGGATCTCTGATCGCCGTTTTTGCGGGTATTGTAATGGTGAACCTTCTCCATATGAAGGTAAATACTATCGGAGATCTCTACACCATCAGCAATTCCCTTCCGACGCTTCACATGCCGGATTTCAGTCTGCAGGCCATCCGTGAATGTGCAGGAAACGGATTTACGATCGCGATTCTTGCGGCTATTGAATCCCTGCTTTCCTGCGTGGTAGCTGACGGTATGATCAACGCGCATCACCGTCCGGACGCCGAGCTGATTGCCCAGGGACTCGGCAACATCGGTTCCGCCTTCTTCGGTGGAATCCCCGCTACCGGCGCCATTGCCAGAACAGCAGCGAATATCAAGAACGGAGGAAGAACCCCCATTGCAGGTATTGTTCACTCCATCGTTCTGGTTCTGGTTCTGATCGTTCTTATGCCTTATGCGGCACTGATTCCGATGCCTACCATCGCGGCGATCCTTTTTATCGTTGCCTACAATATGTGTGGGTGGAAAACCTTCGTTCACCTGTGCAAAACGGCGCCGAAGAGTGATATTGCCATCCTGGTGAGCACCTTTGCTCTGACTGTCTGCTTCGACCTTGTCATCGCCATTGGCGTAGGCATGATGCTTTCCTGTCTGTTCCTTATGAAACGTATGGCCGATGAGACCAGTGTCATCCCGTGGCAGTACGTGGATAATGCCAACGATCCTGACAGTATCGATCTCCGAATCGTGCCGAAGCATGTACGCGTCTTCGAGATCAACGGTCCGCTGTTTTTTGGAGCGGCCGAGCGTATCGCCGAAATCAATCTGAAAGAATACACGAAAGTCCTTGTCATTCGTATGCGTGCGGTGCCGGCACTTGACGCTACAGCTATGCATTCGCTGGAAAATCTTTATCGTCAATGCAAAGAGCGTAATGTAAAGATGGTATTCTCTCATGTCAACGAACAACCGATGCACACCATGGAAAAAGCCGGCTTCGTTGAGAAAGTCGGAAGAGAGAACTTCGCCGCTCACATCGACGCGGCACTGGAGCGCGCAGAAGAGATTAACTGAATTTGAATACATTTTTATCTGTAAGGCTGGCGGTTGTCGTCAGCCTTTTCATAAAACAATTACTAAAAAGGATCAGGATATATGAATCAGTTTTCAAGAACAGAATTACTGCTGGGAAAAGAAGCCATGGAGCGACTGGCCGGATGCCGGGTGGCAGTTTTCGGTGTCGGTGGCGTCGGTGGCTACGTATGCGAGGCGCTGGCCCGGAGCGGAGTCGGTGCACTGGATCTCATCGACGATGATAAAGTCAATCTGTCCAATATCAACCGTCAGATTATCGCGACCACAAAAACTGTCGGAAGGGACAAAGTGGATGTTATGAAAGAGCGCATTCTGGATATCAATCCGATGGCTGCGGTTCGCACACATAAGTGTTTCTTTCTGCCGGAAAATGCGGCGGACTTTCCCTTTGACGAGTACGATTATGTGATCGACGCCATTGATACCATCACGGCCAAAATCGAACTGGTGATGCAGTGTCAGAAGGCAGGAGTTCCGATCATGAGTTCCATGGGCGCTGGAAATAAACTCGATGCCTCGGCCTTCCGGGTGTCGGATATTTATAAGACCCGCATAGATCCGCTGGCCAGAGTGATGCGAAAGGAATTGAAAAAGAGAGGCGTGAAAAAGCTAAAAGTTGTCTATTCCGAAGAGATGCCGCTGCGTCCTCTTGGAAGTGTGCAGGAGAGTACCGGAAATGACAGTAATTCTTCTGCTGATCCGCAGGGTCATGACAGCGTCCGAAGATCCATACCGGGAAGCACAGCCTTTGTGCCTTCCGTTGCAGGGCTGATTATCGCAGGAGAAGTGATCAAAGATTTGACAAAGGAGTACAGATGAAACTTGGAATCATAGGCACCGGAAAAATTCGGAGGAATTTCCTATGAGATAAAAAACACGATTTGAGCGTTCTATTGACGCGCAAGTTTGTGCAAAAAGGCAATTGTCAAACTTTTTAAAATCCGTATACTTATATACAAACAAAGGCGTTTTGATTCACACAGTGATTCAAAGCGTCTTTTTTTCTGACCAATATTTTATAGATCTGTGATGAGACAATGGCGTTTCGGCTGAATACCGGAACGCTTTCTTTTGTTTTTTAAAAGAAAACACCATCTGTTTCAATTTCGCAAGAAGGGAATTGCCTATGAATAATGTAAATCTACTGAAACACACAGATGATGTGAATGCTCTGCTGGCAAGGTATGGCGTAAAATTCGGAATCTATAAGAATAATGAGTTTAAGGAACAGCTTTTTCCCTTTGATGCCATTCCGAGGGTTATTGAACATGATGAATTTGAATTCCTGGAAAAGGGTTTGAAGCAGCGTGTGCTGGCACTGAACCTTTTCCTCAAGGATATATACAATGAAAAAAAGATCGTCAGGGACGGTGTGGTGCCGGAGGATTTCATTTTTGCCTCCAGCGGCTACATGGTTGAGTGTGAAGGTGTATGCCCGGTGAAAAGCATTTATTCTCATATTTCCGGAATTGACCTCGTAAAGGGAAAGGACGGACAGTGGTATATACTTGAGGACAACCTGCGTGTGCCGTCAGGTGCCTCTTATCCCATGATCGCAAGAGAATTATGCAGGAGGAGTTCACCGGGAACTTTCAAGGATGTAAGGCTGGAGGACAACAGAAACTATGCAAAACTTCTGAGACGAACCATGGATCACGTCAATGTGGGAGGACATACGGTCATCCTTACGCCGGGCAGGTATAATGCGGCGTACTTTGAGCATTCATACCTGGCCGAACAGACCGGAGCACACCTGGCAAACGGTTCGGAACTGATTGTGGAAAATGACAAACTGTATTTTATTACTTCCGACGGGAAACATGAACGGGTCGGAGCTCTGTACAGGAGAATTTCAGATGAGTACCTGGACCCTATGAATTTCAATCCGGAGTCTGTCATCGGAATTCCGCATATCTATGATGTCTTCCGAAAGGGGAATGTTGCCCTCATAAATGCCCCGGGCAATGGAATCGCCGACGATAAGGGAATCTATTATTTTGTTCCCAAAATGATCCGTTACTACCTTGGCGAGGAACCGATTCTTCAGAATGCACCGACATATCTGCCCTTCTATGAAGAGGATATGACTTATGTACTTGAGAAGTTTGACAGCCTGGTACTCAAGGATGTGGCCGAGGCAGGCGGCTATGGTGTTGTTTTCGGAAGCTCCATGTCAAAAGAAGAAAAGGAAAACTTCATCAACCTTCTGAAAGCAGAACCGAGACGGTTTATCGCGCAGGAGGTCGTCGATTTCCAGGATCTGGATATTCTTGAGGGGGACAAAACGGTTCCTAGAAAAGCAGACCTCAGAGCCTTTGTTCTGATGGCAGATGAGCCGCTCGTGTGGAAGAGCGGGCTCACACGTTTTTCCAGAAATCCAGATTCGTTCATTGTAAATTCTTCACAGGGAGGAGGTTTTAAAGATACATGGGTATTATCTCAATAGAACAGACGAACAGACTATATTGGCTGGGAAGGTACGCTGAGCGGGTGTACACCCTGGTAAGATGTTATTTCAAGAGCTATGACTCCATGATTGATGAGATCCGTGACAGCTATCATGACTTTTGTCAGATGATTGATATCCCGGATATTTACAAGGATAAACAGGATTTTATGAAATCCTATCCTTTTGATGAGTTCAACCCGGATTCCATCATCCGTAATCTCATCCGGGCGTATGATAATGCGATTGTTCTGAGGGAGAGCATAGGTTCTGAATCCCTCTCCTATATCCAGCTCGCCATATATGAGATGAACAAGGCTAAACAAAGCGATGCGCCTCTTATTGAACTCCAGCAGGTGATCGACGATCTGCTGGCCTTCTGGGGAATGATCGATGACAAGCTGGAAGATGACCACATAAGGAACATCATCAAATCCGGGAAAAGGATTGAACGGTTCGATCTGTATGCAAGACTTGGCCTGGGAAGGGAGAAGCTGATCCGGGAGGCAAGGCGAATGATCCCCAGGATTGAAAAGAGCGGTATGGATGTAAAAAAAGAAAAACTCGAGGAAATCCGGGAGGCCGTAGAAAAACAGGATGTAGATTACTATGGTGTGATAAAAATGGTAGAAGCACTGATCGCTTAATACTGAGGATGTGATTTCATGAAGAGACTTCATTTTGATTATTGCATGGAAATCCGTTATTCCACTGATGTTTCGTGGTGCTGTTACACAATTAAGTGCATCCCGAAGGATAATGACAGACAGAAGATATCGAACATAAAGATTGATATGATACCTGAGACAAAGGCAGAATGGGCCACCGATTCTCATGGAAACAGATACCTGTATGGAAGCAATGAAATGCCACATGCCTATTTCAAGTATCACATAAAGGGAGATGCAGAATGCGACTGTTCCGGTTACGAATCACCGTCTACAGAACAGGAAGAGATGATATACAGGCATAGTCATGGTCTCACTGTTCCGGGGGAGAAGCTGAAGGAGTACATGAAAGCTTTGAGGTCTGAACTGCCTTCTTTTGATGATATGAAACCGCTGGATAAAGCAAAGCAGATCATGGTAAAAATCCATGGACGCCTGGTCTATGAGAAAGGATGCACAGGGGTCAATACAGGCGCAGAGGATGCCTTTGCGCTTGGCCGGGGAGTATGTCAGGACTATTCCCATATTATGATCTCGCTTCTTCAGCTGGCCGGTTGCTCCGCCAGATATGTGACAGGCCTTATTATCGGCGAGGGAGAGTCTCACGCGTGGGTGGAAGTTGCAGACGGAGGAAAGTGGTACGGTTTTGATCCGACGAATAACACACTGGTACAGGATTCCCACATAAAGATTGGTTGCGGAAGAGATGCCACGGAGTGTCAGCTCAACCGGGGCATTATGCATGGCGGCGGTCAGCAGTCCCAGAATATTTATGTCAGTGTATCTGAGATAAGTCCCGCACAAAGCATTATAAACAGAGGAGCATTGTTCTGATGATAACTACAGTAGCAGAAGCGGCACTACCCGTTGATGAGGTATTGAGGATAAAGAAAAGACGCATCATGCCGGATGTATTCACAGATGATCTCCGGCGGATCAGCATTGTTACCGGGATACACGGAGACGAGCTGGAGGGGCAGTATGTATGTTTCGAACTTGCCCGTCGAATCGGGGAAAACAAAGATTGTCTCAAGGGCATCGTTGATATCTATCCTGCGATGAATCCTCTTGGAATCGATTCGGTTACCCGTGGGATACCGGCCTTTGATCTGGATATGAACAGAATATTTCCCGGAAATGCAGAGGGCAATATGACAGAATTGCTTGCCGCGGATATCCTGAAAGACGTATCCGGCTCCGACGTGGTTCTGGACATACATGCAAGCAATATTTATCTGACGGAGATCCCGCAGATCAGAATAAACAGGCTTCACAGGGAAGCGCTCGTCCCTGTTGCTCGGCAGTGCAATGTTGATTTTATCTGGGTACATGAAGCAAGTACCGTTCTCGAATCGACGTTTGCATACAGTTTAAACAGCACGGGTACAGCGTGTCTTGTTGTTGAGATGGGTGTCGGGATGCGGATCACGAAAACATACGGTGATCAGCTCGTAGACGGGATATTCAATCTTATGCATTCCATGGGGATGTGGTCGGGAGAGACAAAAAGCCCGCGAGCGCCCATCGTCTCTGAGCATGCAGAAGATGTCTGCTTCATCAATGCCGGAGCCGGCGGACTCTTTATTCCGGATGTGAAGCATTGGGAGACACTCAGGAAGGGAGACCGGATCGGACGGATCATTGATCCCCTCTCAGGATGTGTACTGCAGAATGTGGAAAGCCCTGTGGACGGCATCCTTTTTACAATACGGGAATACCCTATTGTAGATGAAGGCTCGCTGATCGGGAGACTGCTGAAAAAGGAAGTCATGACAGTATGAAAAAGAAAACAATATATGAAATCCGCGGAGTATACAGGGACAGTTTCAGAATCACCGGTTTTGAATTCGGCCGGGGAGAGAAAGCCCTGTGTATTGTCGGTAGTATGAGGGGCAATGAAGTTCAGCAGTTGTACTGTTGCTCCCAGCTCGTCAAAAAATTCAGACAGCTGGAAGAAGAAGGTCGTATTGCCCCCAATGTCAGAATACTGATCATTCCGTGTTGCAACCCGTATTCCATGAATACACAGAAGAGATTCTGGACGATTGATAATACGGACATAAACAGAATGTTTCCGGGGTATGACCTGGGAGAGACAACCCAGAGAATAGCCGATGGTATTTTTACTCAGATAAAAGATTATGCGTATGGAATTCAGTTTACGTCCTTCTACATGCCGGGAGAATTCATTCCTCACGTGAGGATGATGGATGAGGGATATTCTGATGTGAATACGGCAATGAAATTCGGTCTGCCTTACGTGGTAAAAAGGAGAGTCAGACCCTACGACACAGCAACGCTCAATTATAACTGGCAGGTGTGGAATACCAAAGCCTATAGTCTCTATACATCCACGACGGACCGGATCGACAAAAGAAGCGCAGGACGGGCAGTTCTGTCAATCCTTCGGTTCTGTAGTGAGCTTGGTTTTGTAAAGTACAGGGATCACGGTGATCATCCCTCAAAAGTCATCAGCGATCAGGAACTGATCAGTGTCCGAACCGCCAGGTCCGGGATATTTGAGCCATTGCTAAAAGTAGGTGAGCACATTCAGGAGGGAACACCTCTGGCCGAGATCATTCATCCCTACGACGGAACGGTGATGGAAACACTGTATGCACCCGCTGCAGGAACGTTGTTTTTTATGCATTCAGGCCCCATCATTTACGCAGAGACAGCTGTGATTAAAATCGTGCGCTAAGTAAACTTCAGAATAGATCTTGAAAAACCTTTGTATGGTTCATATAATTTACTTGGATTAGCCTATACTAATATTGGATAAAGATATCAGACTGGTCCGTAGAACACATATGAATCATAGAGGACAAAGAGATGAAATGGAGTAAACTTGGTATTTTTGGCGGCGGAATCTTGTTTGGAACAGCAGGACTTAAGATCCTGTCATCCAAAGACGCAAAAAATGTGTACACGCACTGTACAGCAGCTGTGCTGAGGGCCAAAAATACGGTTGTAGATCAGACCACAGTTCTTCAGGAAAACTGCACGGACATCTATGAGGCTGCTAAGCAGATCAACGAAAAGAGAACAGAGAAAGAAAGGGCGTCGGAAATCGTCGAAGAATCGACGGAAGCATGACTGGAGCGAGTTGATCTATGAAAGCAGTTATAAAGCATGAAATACCGGGAAGGATCCGCGTTCACTTTTCCAGTCAGCGGTTTTCCTATCGTGAGGCGGATACGCTGCAATACTATCTGGAAAGCTTCCCCTTTGTTGTAAAAGCTATGGTCTATGAACGCACGGCAGATGCAGCGATTCGTTACTCCGGAAGCAGAGAAGATATCATACGGATCATACGGGAATTCAATCCAGAGAAAACGGATGTACCGGAAAATGTCTTCGAAAGTTCTTCCAGAGAGTTGAACGCGAAGTACTATGACAGCATCGTTACTTCGGTCGTTTGGCATTACGGAAAGAAACTACTTATGCCCATTCCCGTCAGAACTGCCCTGACCTGCCTGAAATCCGTCTGCTATATGTGGCGTGGATTAAAGACAATCCCGGAGAAAAAACTGAAAGTGGAGCTTCTGGACAGCATAGCGATTGGGGCATCGATTTTTGTAAAGGATTATCCAACGGCTTCGTCCGTTATGTTCCTTCTGGGAATCGGAGATACGCTGGAAGAGTGGACGCACAAGAAATGCGCCACGGATCTTGCGCGGCAGATGTCGCTGAACATCAGTCGAGTCTGGAAAGTTGATGACAACGAGGAAGTACTCACAGACGCAAATCAGATTGCTGTCGGAGATCAGGTTGTCATACGCATGGGCAACATCATTCCTTTCGATGGAACCATCGAAAAGGGAGACGCGATGGTCAATCAGGCCTCTATGACAGGTGAATCCATCCCTGTCCGGAAAGAACCGGGGGCAAGTGTTTTTGCCGGGACCGTTGTAGAAGAAGGCGAAATTGTGATCCGAGTCACCGCCGTCGGCGGAAACGGACGATATGACAAAATCGTACGTATCATAGAAGAATCCGAAAAGCTGAAATCAGGACTGGAGAGCAAAACAGACGGAATTGCCGACGGTCTGGTTCCCTACACACTGGCCGGAGCAGCACTTACATTCCTGCTTAGCCGGAATGTGACCAAGGCGGTTTCTGTTCTGATGGTGGACTACTCCTGTGCGTTGAAACTGGCCATTCCGTTGGCAGTACTCTCCGCCATTCGGGAAGCCGGCGAAAATAATGTGACGGTGAAAGGCGGCAAATATCTGGAAGCTGTTTCCGAAGCGGAAGTAATTGTCTTTGATAAAACCGGCACACTCACTAAAGCTGAGCCGACGGTAAAGGAAATCATATCCTTTAATGGCGAGAGTAGTGAAGAACTCCTGCGGGAGGCAGCCTGTCTGGAAGAGCACTTCCCGCACTCGATCGCCAATGCAGTTGTGAAAGCGGCGGCGGACAGAGGACTTACCCATGAGGAGCTTCACACGAAAGTAGAATATGTGGTGGCTCATGGTATTTCTTCTGAAATCAACGGAAGCCGCGCGTTGATCGGAAGTTATCACTTCATTTTTGAGGACGAGGGAGTGGTTCTTCCGGAAGAGAAAACGGAGCAATTCCGTGCACTCCCGGATGAATTTTCTCATCTCTACTATGCCAAAGACGGAAAACTTGCAGCTGTCATTCTCATCGAAGACCCGCTGCGGGAAGATGCAGCATCAACCGTCAATACCTTAAGAAAACAGGGAATTTCCCGGATCGTGATGATGACCGGCGACAGTGAGCGAACTGCCCAAAAGATTGCCGCACTAGTAGGCGTGGATGAGTATCACGCGGAGGTTCTTCCTGAAGACAAGGCCGGATTTGTGAATGAGCAAAAAGCGTCCGGGTACAAGGTCATTATGATCGGAGACGGCATCAATGATTCACCGGCACTCTCAGCCGCCGATGCCGGCATAGCCATCAGTGAAGGCGCGGAGATTGCGAGACAGATTGCCGATATAACCATCGGTGCCAATGATCTGCAGAAAATCGTGATGCTCAGAACCCTGAGCGATAAACTGATGCAGAGGATCCGTATGAATTACAGAGTAATTGTGGGCTTTAATTCCGGACTGATTGTACTGGGACTGCTGGGAGTTCTTTCTCCTTCCGCATCCGCCCTTTTGCACAATGCGTCGACCATCGCACTGGGGTTAAACAGTACCACGAAACTATTGAAAAAGAAGAATGAAGCTTCTTCTTTGGTCTAAC
>JAIKXQ010000125.1 GCA_024684035.1 Eubacterium sp.
TTCCCTGTGATCCATGCCTGCATTCCAGACATTTTGAAACGCTATGCTGTCATCCCTGCATATATCCCGGAGAAACCTTGAGATTTTGGAATCGCTGTACACTTTCATTTCATCTGTAAACAGCGGATGGTTATACGCATAATCCGGATAATACTGTGCTGCGTTATTCTCAGCAACAATGGTATATGCCGCAAGATCCAGGAAGAGACCACTTTCTTTTCCTATGATTTCCTCAAGTTTTTCGTCGAGCTTATAGTGCGAAATAACCTTCTTGATCGCCATCCAAGCACCAATCTTGAGACAGCCGCTTCTTGGTGAGGAAGGAAGCGCGTCCGGAAGTTCCACATCCGGGAAAAACTTAAGAAAGTTTCCATTCGGATACATCATGGTCGGATCATCTTCACATACCTTTCCGATGGATGTGCATTGAGGTACAGTATACTGCTTACCGGCATAATACTTCCGTCCATGCTCGTAATAAATGTACGTTGTTCCTTTGATTTTCTTCCTCGAAATCCCTGTTTTCAGCTTCGGTATTTCTACCACTATATCAAGATACATGGCTCCTCCAATAGAGTGTTAATTAACTTGAT
This sequence comes from Eubacterium sp., assembly GCA_024684035.1. Lineage (GTDB taxonomy): Bacteria > Bacillota > Clostridia > Lachnospirales > Lachnospiraceae > Bilifractor. The sequence continues at coordinate 594 of JAIKXQ010000125.1, forward strand.
ATAATTATACCATTTCTCTTGATTTTAGGCAACAAAATACGCGAAATATTCAGTATTTATAAGGGTTTTCTACATTTTCTTTATGTATAAACTTTTGTAGAGTGTTAATTATATGAGAAGTTCACAAGTATACACGCGAACACGTCGCTCCCGTCCTCAGCGCTCCGCCGCCTATTTGCATCTGCGCTATGCTCGCGCTTCGGGTCTCCGCTCCGCTCCGGTCGGTGCTAAACGAACGTCCCCCGGACGTTCAGCACCTCCGCTTCCAAGTGTTCGCGCTGTATAACTCTGCCCCCTCCGCGGTTTGCACATGCCACAAAACAAAAGAGCCGGGATAATTTCCCAGCTCACTGTCCATTTCTCATAAGTTAACCTATTCAGTTCTGCCAATATGCAAAGTTCTCATATAATCGCTCGCGCCAAACAAAACTCTATCCACAAGCATTGTGTTCCCGCAAAGTCGGTAGAACACCATATAGGCCTTAAAAACGATGAAAATGAGCTCTGACATCTGCCGCAGAAACATACCCCTCTTCTTCACCAGAACGTCTTCCTTCATTTAATTCGCACATAAGTCGAAGCATTGCCTTTGTCTTCTCAAATTCATCATCTTCCGCTATATCACGAATGGTATGTGAAATTATCCGATATTCCATGTACTGTCTTTTACCTGCCTCTCTTGTTTTTTCGTCCTGTTCCTCCGGAGGATCCGGCTGTCCGGTTTTGTGCGCCGGTTCCTTTGACCCTTCCTGGGTCACGCCCTCCCGCTTTTGATCCTGCGGACGTTCTTCTGTCGGAGTTACTGTTTCTTTCGTAGTGGCTCTGTCCCTGGTCTCTTTCGGGCTTACCGCGGCGGTTGTTATTCGAATATGCGTGTCTGGCTGCTCCGCGGCCGGTGCCGGGTTTCCGGTTCATTTTCCTCGGCGGGATCAGGCAGTGTTCATCAAAGCCGATGAGATCTTCTCTGCCTTCGGTGAGGAGGGCTTCTTTTACCAGTTCGTAGTTGTCGGGCTCGCGGTACTGGATCAGAGCTCTCTGCATAGCTTTCTCATGAGGGTTTCTTGTGACGTAGACCGGTTCCATAGTAAGCGGATCCAGCCCTGTATAGTACATGGTGGTGGACACTGTGCCCGGCGTCGGATAGAAATCCTGCACCTGCTCGGGCATGTAGCCCATGTCACGTATATATTCTGCAAGGGCGATGGCGTCTTTCAGAGTGCTTCCCGGATGGGAGGACATCAGATAGGGTACGATGTACTGCTTGAGCCCCAGCTTTTCGTTGATTTTCTTAAATTCCTCAACGAAGCCGTTGTAGACGGATACGGAAGGTTTGCCCATCTTCGAGAGGACGTTGTCTGTGATATTCTCCGGTGCCACACGGAGCTGTCCGCTCACATGGTACTTGCAGAGTTCCCGGAGGAAGGTCTTGTCTTTATCTGCCATCAGGTAATCGAAGCGGAATCCGGAGCGCACAAAGACTTTCTTCACTTTCGGCAGTGCTCTGAGTTTCCGAAGAAGGGATAGATAGTCGCTGTGGTCTACTTTCAGATTCGGGCAGGGCTTCGGGTAGAGGCAGCGGCGGTTCGGGCAGGCTCCCTTTTTGAGCTGCTTCGAACAGGCCGGTCCGCGGAATTCTGCCGTGGGGCCGCCCACATCGTGGATATAACCTTTGAAATCCGGCTCTTCGATCATCTGCTTTGCTTCTTCCAGTATGGACTTATGGCTTCTGGCCTGAACGATTCTTCCCTCATGCATAGTGAGTGCGCAGAAATTACACTCGCCGTAGCAGCCCCGGTTGGAGGTCAGACTGTAACGGATCTCCGAGAGCGCCGGTATTCCTCCGTCCTTCTCGTACACCGGGTGCCACTTTCTCGTGTAGGGAAGGGTGTAGACATCGTCAAATTCCATCTCCGAGAGCGGATAGGCCGGTGGATTCTGCACTACGAAGGTTCCGCCGTAATTCTGGTAGATCACCTTCGCGATAAAGGGATCCGTATTCCTGTACTGGATCGCAAAGCTCTCGGCATAGGCTCTGCGGCCTGCCTCCGAGTCCTCACTGATCGCTTCGAAATCCGGAAGGCGGATACCGTCATAGATGAGTTCCTCGTCCCTGGTCTTATACACAGTTCCCCGGATGAAGGTGATATCCCGCACGGCAAGTCCGCTGTTCAACGCATCCGCGATCTCGACAATGCTTTTTTCTCCCATACCATAGGACACCAGATCCGCGCCAGACTCCAGAAGAACCGAACGACGCACACTGTCCGACCAGTAGTCATAATGCGCCATTCTCCGAAGGCTCGCCTCGATACCACCGACTATAATGGGATCATGCTTGAACGTCCGGCGGATCAGATTGCAGTAGACCGTCACCGCGCGATCAGGTCTCCTGTCCGCCCGTCCGCCCGGACTGTAGGCGTCCTGATGCCTCCGCTTCTTCGCGACCGTATAGTGATTGACCATGGAGTCCATATTGCCGGAGGACACCAGAAAACCAAGCCTTGGCTGACCAAGAACCGCGATGCTTTCCGGATCTCTCCAGTCCGGCTGGCAGATCATGCCCACCGTGTAACCGTGCGCCTGAAGCACCCTGCTGATGATCGCGCTTCCGAAACTCGGATGATCCACGTAGGCGTCTCCGCAGACATAGACGAAATCCACCTGGTCTATGCCCATCTCTTCCATGTCTTTTCTGCTGATGGGTAAAAATCCTTCTGCCATACTCTCCTCATCACCGGCGCTTTCCGGTGTTCTATACCAAATACATCAGCCCCCCGGGGCTCTCATAAATCATTCGCTCAAACGCTGTCTCGTCATCATAAGAGCATATCCAAGCAGGTTTTGCCCTTTCCATTTTTCTCTCTGATAGCGATCAGGATCACTCATAGACAATCCGATCCCCCAGATCCGATCTTTGACTGCGCATTCTGCCAAAACGGCATCACCGGTTGCAAGCAACGCCTCTTTCAATTCCACATTCTGGGAAAACTTTGCCTGCAGCCCTTCGTATATAATCAGTTGCCTAAGACCGTTCCAAACATGATCATCATAGCCGGCGACTTGACGCCCAAGGGCTTTTATACTTGCCACATCATCTGTATCCATGATTTCGGCAGCATTTTCTTCATCCGCAAACAGGATCGCTTTATGATACATCATATACTGTTCCATCGAAGAGAACCGTCGACCGTTATAGTTAAAGTCTGAACGATACCAGTTACTTAAATATCCGTTCTCCTCATCCGGATTGTGAAAACATATCACCTTCATTACACTTCACCCACTTTTTTTACCGCGAGTTCAAGATCCAGATCATGCAGACCGTGATAGGCTTTCAGCAAAAAATCCACTGGGATCTTTTGAACACACATTAAACGTTATCAAACATCGATTCATCTCATCTTCATTAATATATCCGATTTAATCCCGGTGCGCTAGAGGTGGAATCGTCCTATTTTTTTTGGGGGTGCGATGCTCCCCGACTATCTTCTCCATCCAGATCATGTCATACCAGCGTCCGTACTTATAGCCGCATTTGTGAAACTCGCCAACCTTTGTATATCCCAAATGGGCGTGAAACTCAGCGCTGTTTTTCGTCAGATACTCATCCTCTTCGATCGGATAGCCGATACAGGCATACAGATTCAGAATTCCGATTTCCTTAAGTTTCTCCTCCAGCGCCTCATAAATCATCCGTCCCATTCCACGCTTTCGTTCGGCATGATCCATATAGATCGTCATCTCACAAGACCAGTCATAGGCCGCCCGGTCTTTAAATACGCCGGCGTAGGCGTATCCTTCTATCTGACCATTCTCTTCGATAACAAGGTATGGATAACGCCGCTTAACGTTCTCCATTCTGGCAATGAACTCCTCCAGCGTGGGCGTATCGTACTCAAAGGTGATCGCTGTGTTGCGAACATAATAGTCATATATTTCCAAAAGACGCGGTGCATCCGCGATAGATGCCTCTCTGATTTCTATCAAGAAAACTATCCTCCTTCTGATCAAACAGCTTGATTGTAAAGTTCTTTACAATCAAGCTTCAAAAAATACTCATTTGCAATCACTCGCCTATATGTACATTTATTAGTATATTCATTATAGGACCTTATGCCTGCAAACACAAGTCATATATAAAGAGAGGATCTGCCGTCTATTCCGGCAGATCCTCTCCTCTCACTTACCTATCCTCACGATATCCGTTCCCACCTTCTCCTGAAAACGAAGATCATGCTCTACCAGCAGCATGGTAGGTTTATATTGCAGAATCAGCTTTTCGATCTGCATCCGTGAAAAGACATCAATAAAGTTCAGCGGTTCATCCCAGATATATAGATGCGCCGGGGTGATCAGGCTGGCCGCTATCAGAACCTTCTTTTTCTGTCCTTCCGAGAAATCCTCCATGTTCTTCGCGAATTGCTCCCGACCAAGATCCAGCTGCCGGAGTACCGCAAGAAAAAGACTCTCGTTCAGTCCTCGCCTCTCACAGAACCATCGAGGAGAACCGGTTAGAAACGAGGTGTCCTGGCTGATGTACGACACAGTCATACCAGAAGCAGCCTCCAATGTTCCCGCCACCGATAAACCGCCCGCATCGCCCTGCGCCATAGGATTCACTTTCTGCAAAATTACTTTCAGGATGCTTGATTTTCCGCATCCGTTTTCCCCGGAAAGAATGATCCGATCTCCCCGCTTCACCTGAAAACGCAAGCCGTCAAAAAGAGCCTGGCCGGCGCCCTCATACCGCAAAGACAGATCATTGGCATTAATCAGTACGTCCTTATGAAACTTAAGTGGTTCGATCTTCAGATCAACAACCCTCTCGATATCCTGAAGCAGGTCTTCTTTCTCCTCAATTTCACGCTCCATGCGCGCCTCGTATGCTTTGACACGCGCCTGCATCTTTTTTGTCTTCGCCCCGATGAAGGCTCTGGTTGAGATACTTCTATCATGCTCCTTCACCGGATCAAAGCCTATTTTGGCATTTTCACTTTTTTCCGCCCATCTGCCGCTTCTGTCCGCCGCAGCCTTCAGCTTTCCGATCTCCTTTAGATGTTTTTCATTTTCCGCCTGCCGAAAGGCGTCCATTTTCTCCTTGTTCGCCCACCAGGTTGAAAAATTACCGCCCTGAACCTCAATTGTAGAACGGTTCAGCACAAGCACATGATCGCACACTCCGTCGAGCAGATCTCTGTCGTGCGAGACAAGGATGAAGCCTTTCTTGGAGGCAAGATAAGCCTTTACGATATCACGCGCCCTTGTGTCCAGATGATTCGTCGGCTCATCGATCAAAAGAAACTCATTTTCTGCCGCGAAAAGAACCGCAAGCATCACCCTTGTACGCTCCCCGAAGCTGAGCGTTCCGAAAGGTCTGTAGAGACACTCCGGATCCATCAACAGCTCGTTCATCTGGATCATTACCTGCCACTGTTCAACCTGCGGCTTCCACTTCTCCAGAAGATCCGCTGCATTCTGTTTCAGATCCGCCTCTGAGACCTGATAGGGAAAATAGTCAAAACAGGTTCCCGTCTTTATGCTGCCTCGATAATCGTATCTGCCCATGAACAGATTCAGCAGCGTTGTCTTCCCTTTTCCGTTCCTGCCGATCAGCCCCAGCTTCCAATTTGTATCTATGCTGAAGGACACATTCTTCAACACATCATCCGCACTTCCGTCATACGCGAAAGTCAGATCTGTCACCTGTATCTGTGCCACAGCTATCACCTCCGATCCGCTGAACAGCGCAAAACAATACAATACTTTCATTATATTCATGTCAGGTAACATGAACAAGACAGTCAACGGAAGATATCCGTCC
>JAIKXQ010000128.1 GCA_024684035.1 Eubacterium sp.
CGTAAAGGGTGCTGTCAGCCACCCTATGATGTAACGCCACTTTAGGTAGTAGTACCTATTGGGGTTAAAGGTCGGAGGCGTAAGCCGTTACTACGACTGGGCAGTTACAAGCCCATTACCTTTAGGTGATGGGTAGTTGACCGTATATGCATCATATCACACATTTCATTTCCGGACACGGACACAACTGTTTCTCCTCCAAATCCTTTTATACCGATGCATTCTACTTATTTCTGATTAGTTGACAAAATCCTTTGCATACTATATATTAATTACAACAAAACTCAACCGACAAAGGCGTCCCAGATGTAAAGATATGGGACGCCTGTTTTTGCATGAGGGGGAAATATCTATGATTGAAACTGTCACCAAAGTAAACGACACCGTCAACGGCTTCGTGTGGGGTGTCCCGATGCTGATCCTTCTGGTAGGTACCGGCATCCTGATGACCCTGCTGACCAAACTGTTCCAGATCACGCATCTGAGACACTGGATGAAGAAGACCTTCCTGGCCGTCTTCAAGGATAAGCGCGTCACCGCCCATACTGACGATGACGACCAGTCCATCAGCCAGTTCCAGAGTCTCTGCACAGCTCTTGCCGCAACCATCGGTACCGGTAACATCGCCGGCGTCGCAGCAGCGATCGTATCCGGTGGTCCGGGTGCCATCTTCTGGATGTGGATCGTTGCCTTCTTCGGAATGATGACAAACTTCTCAGAGAACGTTCTGGGTATCTACTACCGCCGTAAGAACTCCAAAGACGAGTGGTGCGGCGGCGCCATGTACTACTTAAGTGACGGACTTGGCTCAAAGAAGGGTATGAAAGGAATCGGAAAACTTCTTGCAGTCCTGTTCAGTATTTTTGCAACACTGGCAGCTTTCGGTATCGGAAACATGAGCCAGATCAACACCATCTCCGCGAATATGGATTCTGTCTTCCATATTCCCACATGGCTCACAGGTGCAATCCTGATGGTTCTCGCCGCTCTTGTTATCATCGGCGGACTGAAGAGAATCGCCTCTGTCACAGAGAAGCTGGTTCCCTTCATGGCAGTCATCTATGTCATCGGTGCTCTGGTGGTTATCATCATGAACATCGGAACCATGCCTGCTGTCTTCGGTGCCATCTTCAAAGGCGCCTTCGCGCTTCGCTCCGTCGGCGGCGGTATCGTAGGTTACGGTGTGAAATCCGCCCTCACCTGGGGTATGAAACGAGGTGTATTCTCCAACGAGGCCGGTCTTGGTTCTTCCGTTATGGTACACTCCGCGTCCAACGTCAAGGAGCCGGTTATGCAGGGTATGTGGGGTATCTTCGAAGTATTCGCAGACACACTGATCGTCTGCTCCCTCACCGCTTTTGTTATTCTCTCCAGTGGTGTCGTTGACCTTGAGACCGGTCATATGATCACAGATTCCGCAAGTACAGCCCTTGTAGCCGAGGCTTTCTCCAAGGTATTCGGAAGCTACGGTGGCGTCTTCATCGCTATTGCGATCCTGTTCTTCGCGTTCTCTACCGTTCTCGGATGGAGCCAGTACGGTATGCGCGCCTTCGAGTATCTCTTCGGTACCAAGGCAACCATTCTTTACCGGATCGTCTTCGTAGCCTTCATCATGGTAGGTGCTACCATGAAGCTGCAGCTGGCATGGGATCTCTCTGATACCTTCAACGGACTGATGGCCATCCCCAACCTGATCGGCGTCATCGCCTGCAGCGGAACCGTCATTGCTATAACAAAGAACTATGTGAACCGCAAGATCAAACATCAGGATATTGAGCCGATGTACAATGCCAACCCGGAGATCCAGAAGGCAGAAGAGACCCGCAAATCCAGCGACGAACCCGTCGTAGTTTCGGGCTCCGACCTGGAGGCATCCGCAAACTAATGCGAAGCAATTTCCTATGAGAGAACAAAGTCCTGCCTGTATCAGCCGAGGCTGAACAGGCAGGACTTTTCTTGTTTTTTTATGCCTGATGCTCGCGCGAGGAAACTCTGATTCCTTCTTATTCCTGAATCAGCTGTGCCCTCAGATCATCCCTGCTCAAAGCGCCTTTGAGGTTTTCCGGATGCGGGATATACTCCCATTGATCTCCGCGCCTCTTCAACATACCTGCCCGAATGGCCTTGCCGCCTACTCCGGATACACTGAAACTCTGAAGAAGTTCGTCACCTTCGCTCTTATACAGATTCACATAAATGCGCTCAAATTTACCTAAGCCGAGTTGTTTTTGTTTTGCTTTGAACAGGTCCAGGGTGAAGATGATCTCATCAATTTCCGCAGAGACACCTGCGAAATTCACCTCAATTTTTTCTGTATTTATCCGGTTTTCTGACTCGATGTTATCTCCCCTGTGTCTGACAGCACCTCCGCATGCGGTCGGGTGATCATAAGTCACCTCCTCCGTCACACTCTTTTTCCCGTCATTGTTCCGGATCAGATATGCGGAGACATCGCAGTCAACCGTACTGTCCTGTTTCGAAAAGCAGCCGCTGATCAATCCTCCGGAATGCTGTCTGCTGTATAAATCCCAGGAAAACTCAAAGGTTACCTGGCAGCATCCGTCGATCGAAAATCCTTTTCTTCCATCATCCTTCATCATATCCGCTCTCCTCCCGAAATTATTTCCCAACTGAAATCATGCATTCCTCTACCCGATCTCCTCCAGAAAATTCCGCACGGATGAAAGCAAATCCATCTCGTCCCGGAACAGTCTTTTCTTCGGATTTTGAATACTGTCGAAAATCTCTTTCTTGCAAAATGCCAGATCCGCCAGCTCGAGCATGGGAATGTCCATATCCGAATCCCCTGCAGCCAGAATAACATCCGGCGCCTGCTGCCGGATCAGCCTCTGCAGTGCGTGCCCTTTGTTGAATTCGGGCGGCAGGAAGTATATTTTTCTCCCTGAGGCAACCACATGCAAAACCGTCCGCGAGGAATACGCCTTTACTTTTCCGGCAATATCCACGCCATCTTTGCAGGAGGCAAATACATACATGGAATCTACGATTCTGCTTACACGATAATCGTCTTCCTTCTCCAGCTCAGCGAGAATTCTCACCAACTCCTCTTTGTAACGGCTTACCATCCGTTCACTTACTTCCCTCCACGACTCGTCCACAAGTTCCCTGCGAAGAGCAATTGCTCCGTTCGTCGTGATCGCATAAGCCGGAACGGCGTCTTCCTTCCACCGGATTCTCAGGTACTGCTCGATCGATCTGGTTGTAACGGGAATCAGATCCACATATTTCTGTAAACCGGCCATCTCGTCCCGGACTGTTCCGGAAATAAATCCCTGTTCATTCCCGTTCAGCCATTCCACACATACATCCCCCTCCTTCTTTTTTCTGTAGGAGTGGATCAGTGTATTGTCTAAATCACACGCAAATAATATCTTCTTCATTTATGTATCCGCCAACGATTTGATGATCCCGCAGGCTCTGTAGTTTTTCAGAGGATGCACTACAACGTCCACGTTTTTCTCTTTTGCAAGCTGATATAAATGTCCCAGATGCTCTTCGTCATCCAGACTGTGTACCAGCATTTTCCATGGTATCCTTCTGAGAAGAACCCTCGTGGCCTCTCCGATACTTGGCTTGACCAGGTTTATGTCCGTTATCCCGTATTCGTCTGCGATGCCTGTCACCTCTCCAAGCGCGGCCTCTCTGCTGCTCTCTTTTTGCTGATCCGCTATATCGCTCATAGAAAATTCCCGCTGCACAGCCTCGATAAAATGATACGTCTTATCCCGGTCCATCAGTTCTTTGTAGAACACCGCCCCGTGATAGTCGTCATCTCCTATGATGTCCGATCTCAAAAAGGTACGGCTCAGAAGACCGGAGACAGTCGAGTTAAGACACGAGCTCGCGATCAGAAAATCATCGTGCGTCCCGCATATTCCTGCAATGTAAGCGGGATCCGAAAGAACCGCAAGTCCCGGATCAATCTCCGGAAAATCTTCCATGGCTTTGTTCAGCTCATTCTGAATCGCGCCCTTCCCTGTCCATCCGTCCACAAACTGGATGTCTTTTCCCTCATGTCGGGAGAGGATATATCTTATCGCATTCTGATCAATCCCTCTTCCACGGATGATGGAGATCGTGTAATGCGGCACGTCAACTCCGTATTTCATCCGGATGTATCTTTTGATCAGAATTCCGACAGGCGTGCCTGCCCGTGCCAGGGATACGAGGACTGCCTTCTCTCCCTTTTTCTTCCAGATCGTCTGCGCCACTGATCCAACCGCGTAAGCGGTGATCGCGCTGTACCTTCGGAGCGCATCCTCAAAAGCGCGTTCATAGGCTTCCGATGGCTCATACTCAATCGGCAGCATCTCACAGTAGTGCCGTCCGTTCTGTATTTCCCGTTCTCTTTCCTCTGTGCTCTGTGGTTCCACCAGTCCGGTTATATCCTTGAGCAGCACAATAACATCATCTTCTTTATATGTACCAAACAAACTGCCTTACCCCCTGATCAGAAGGATCTTATCATTTCCACCCGCCCGGAGTGCGCGGACGACGGTATCCAGCGACTCCCCTGGGATCTGCTCACTGTCGGTGACAAGGATCACCTGATCATATTTCTCCAGGTTGTAGATATACGTTGTTCTCCCTGCATCATACAGACTTTTCAGCTTGTATCCACTGTGGATCGGGTACGCTTCATCCGCGCAGATTCCGATCGGACTTCGTGTCGTTGAATGTGTAAAAACCTTTGCGTGAAGTGCCTGCTCCAGCCTGCTCCCGAGCACGATCGCCGGATACATACACTCTTCCGTTCCGACAACAAGAACTCTACCCGCCGCATGCTCAAAGAGTCCCTTTTGGATCAGGGAATCCGCGAACACCTCCAGATTCTGCCGGTACTCCTTTACCGGAACGCCGAGTCTCGGATCCATGAGTCTGACGTCCGCCCGGATCTCTGAAAACTGAATCTCTTTCGATCCGTCCTGTGCCCGGCTCTCCGACAGGTCACCTTCTTCAGCTTTTTCTTCCGGTTCACACGCTTCCGTTATGGAAAAATCCTTCACCGCTGCGGCGTAATCTGTTTCCTCTAATTTCAATAACGAGACACACTCCAGACCATAGTCTCTCATCTTCTGTTCATTGACTTCCGAAACCCGGTTGATAATTGAGGCGGCGACAAGTCTCTTCTCTTCGATCTCCGGATACTGTTCCTTCAGGCGCGCTACAATGTTGATCAGCGTCTTTCCTGTGGATATCTCGTCATCCACAAAGACGATGCTTTTGCATGACTTTATCCACTGATCAAGGTGTGATCCCGACAGTTTCTGCTCCACTGCGTGACTGTGCTCTTCACAAAATTCCACCCAGTCATTTTCCTCCGGCACAAGCTCACGTGTCGTATGAATGTATATACAATCATCTGACATTTCTTCCGCGACCGCCATTCCGACTGCAGTCGCCGTCTCCGCAAAACCAATCACAAGGCCGACGCCATCACAGGCTTCCCCGACCTTTTTTCCCAAAGCATGAAACATTTCCAGTGCCTTTGACGGCTGTACGCTCAAGTGTTTTGCCTGCAAAGGATCAACCAGCAGATAGGTTCTCTTCGTATTGTGAAAACGTTTTGCAAGTCTTAACAAATCAGTCTCTGTATATGTTGTCAAATGTAACTCTCCTTATAAAAAATCGATCGATCCTGCGTGTGCCTTTGTATGTTCCCTCATCGACACCCGGATCCTTACAAATCCTCTTTGATTCCGTATATTTCCGCAAGGAGAGCAATCGTTCTTGCCCATTTCCCGTGTACTTTTACTTCATTCATCCGGTCGCCTTTTTTGCTCTTGGCCACGCCCAGGACACCATCGTCCCAGCCGAGGATTCCCATCGCGTCATCATAATCCGACCGCCGTACTTTCATACTCTCAAAAATGACCGGCAGCTGGGACGGATGAATTGCAGTTTTTCCGATAAAGCCGTTCAATTTGTCCAGCTCTAATTCTCTGGCCAGACCGGCATCCCATTTCCCGTCCGGTTCCGGGCCAAAGTACTCCCACACAGGACCGGACACGACATAGTCTGTGGCAAAAACATTGACGATATCCACAAGGATGTCGCGGATAACGCCTATGTCATAAATGGTCTGGGATGACAGCCTTCTTAATCCATACAGATTGCAGAAGTCATTCCCGCCGACTCTGACATTCAGGATGTATTCTCTGTTCGTGTCGAGTAGCTCTTTGATTTTCTGTAAGGTTCCTACCCTCGTACACAGATCGGCGACCATGCGGCTTTCCAGGATCGGCATGACATAGGTCTTGTGGACGGCGCCTTTATTTACTTCAGCTACGAGCTTCATGTATGCTTCCATATTGGACAGATCATACTTCGGAAGAATGTATCCGGTGATGATTCCGCGGTATGCGTCATACCGTTTCATCACATGTCTCATATGCTCCGGCGTCCGGATTCTTATGAACACCGGCGGAAGTTTCTCCGGCTCCAGTTCCATCAGTTCACGGAGTACCTCGCCCAGACACTCCTCGGCCTCCTCCAGACAGTCGTCCTGAATGGTGTCCTCCAGACAGAAAGCCATCGATGTCAGGTATGGATACGCGCCATTTCTGATTTTCCGTGGCACCTTCCTGTTCATGGCGGGCGCATACAGCAGCCCGCCCAGGGAATATTTCAGTTTTTCTATATCTTCTGTTACCATTCAATCATCCTTCATCTAACGCCGTAGACCCGTTCTTATTTTTTTTCGCCACCGGCGATCACTTTTCTCAGCAGATCAACCGGTATCATCGTTACCGCCACAAGTGCGACAACACCCCAGCCTTTCAGGCCGAACGGTGTACAGCTGAACATCGAGCTGATCCACTTAAACGGCGTGAGCGGGATCAGCGCGGCATTTACGATCAGAGCCTGTACAGCAACAATCGCAAACCATACTTTCAGAAAGCCGGGGTTCTCATTTAAACCTTTGAAAATCGCAAACCTGTCGTCTCTGACGTTGAAGCCGTTAAACAGAGCCGCAACAACAAAGAGAACAAAGTATCCGGTATAGAGCTTCTCTTTATCACCGAACACCTTCAGGAATACCGGCATCTTTAAGAAACAGAAACTTACAATCGTGAGCCACAGAGCCATGATCAGAATCTGCGATGCCATATTTTTGCTTATGATGCTCTCGTCTCTTCTGCGCGGCGCCTCCGTCATGTATTTCTCAAGAGCCGGTTCGTTTCCGAGCATGATCGCTCCGAGACTGTCCATGACAAGGTTGATAAACAGCAGATGCGTCACCTTCAGGGGTTCCGGAACGCCCAGGAAGGGGCTGATTGCGCTGACAATAACAGCGGCCACATTGATGACCAGCTGGAATTTGCAGAACTTGAGGATGTTGTGATAAATGGTTCTTCCATACAGAATCGCATCTTTGATCGAGCGGAAATTGTCATCGAGGACAACAATCTCACCGGCCTCTTTTGCAGCTTCCGTTCCGCTGCCCATGGCGAAGCCCACGTCTGCTCTCTTCAGCGCAGGGGAGTCATTCACTCCGTCTCCGGTCATTCCGACGACGAGATTCATCTCCTGACACAGTTTGACCATTCTTGATTTATCCGTAGGCAGTGCTCTGGCAATTACGCGGATATCCCGGATGATCTCCTTGATTTCATCGTCACTCATCTGATTAAGCTGTGCGGAAGTTAACGCGCGGTCGCTGTCCTTTTGCATCAGTCCCGCATCCTTCGCAATGGAGACGGCAGTCTCCAACCTGTCACCGGTGATCATTACTACCTGGATGCCGGCCTTCTGAACTTCTTCGATCGCCACCTTGGCCTCAGGTCTGACATCGTCGCGGATTGCCACAAAGCCTACAATTACAACATCATCATTGATCCGGTTCTCGGTGAATTCCTTCTCTGAATAACCGAAGGCAAGGATTCTCATTGCCCTGGACGCGTATTCGTTGATCTTCGTGTTGACTACTTCCGGATCCAGATCAATCACTTTTCCGTTGGCATCCAGTCCCTTCGTTGCGGCTGCAAGAAGTCTCTCCGGCGCGCCCTTGTAGAAGACCTGATGAAGCTCTTTGATCTCCACCTGGCTGAATTTATTGGAAGAATTGAAGCCCTGAGACTTTCCGACACTGTAATCTGTTTCCTTGTCCGATCCCTTCGCAAGGAAGTTATACTCTTCCTCCCCGAGGAATCTTAAGAGAGCCTGATCCGTTGCGTTTCCGCCGATGACTCTGTGCTCGCCGTCAAACATTGCCGCGGTATTCTTTCCGATGGCAAGATCAACCAGTGATTTTACTTTGCCCTGCTCCTTCATCTCGGAAAGCGGAATATTCGCCCCGTCAGCGGTAAAAAATTCAACCACTTCGAGACTTCCCTTTGTGATCGTTCCTGTCTTATCACTGAACAGAATATTCAGTGAACCGGCTGTTTCGATACCGACCGCTTTTCTTACAAGCACGTTGTGATCCAGCATTCGGCTTGTATTCTGCATCAACACCAGCGAGATCATCAGCGGAAGTCCCTCCGGAACCGCGCAGACAACAATCAGAATTGCCAGAGAGACAGCCTCAATAACATCCATCAGGATGCCGCTCCAGCCAAGTCCCATATAGGAAGCAAAGCCTCCCGCACGGACTACAAAATACGCCATGTATAAGATGACGATGACAACCGCGGAGACATAGCCGAATACAGAGATCTGGTTTGCCAGCTTCGCGAGTTTGACCTTTAACGGGGAATCCGGTTCCTCGTCCTGCATCTCCTCCGCCATCTTGCCCATCATCGTCTGGAGTCCTACTTTCCGGACATCCATGGTTCCCTCTCCGTCAAAGACAACCGCTCCGCGAAATAAGGAATACTCGTCCACGAACACATCTCCGGTGATTGCCTCCGGAAAAACAGTACCTTCCGGCGCGGCAAATTTCTTGCACTCCTCTGCCTCTCCGTTCAGTACAGAGTTATCTACCCGCAGATCTCCTTCAATAAGAATACCGTCCGCCGGGATCTTGTCTCCCGACTGAAGAATGATTTTATCTCCGACAACGACATCATCGATTTCAATGACGGATATGATGCCGTTTCGGTACACCTTGCATGTGTCCTTTTTTGTGCTGTTCTTTAATTCACGATATTTCGTATCGCTGGCCACTCCGGTTTTCGCTGTTACAAACGCCACGATCAACACCGCCACGATCGTTCCGATGGGCTCGTAGATCTCCGCATGCCCCATGAAGAACATCACCAGCATGATTGCTACAATAACGAGAAGGATCCGGATCATCGGATCACTGAACGTTTCCTTGAATTCCTGCCAGAATGTGGTAGGTTCCGAGTCCGGAATGGCGTTTGAGCCGTATCTCTCTCTTGATTGCAGTACTTCCTTATCGTTTAATCCTTTCAGATTCATTTCACCTGCTCCTCCGTATTCTCAAAAAGAATGGGTAGTCAAGATAGCTCTTTCCTACCCATTCTCTATTTCCATTCTATGCGGCCTTTCCGATGACCTTACATATATCTCTTTACAAGATCGCCGATTCCGGGATCCTGTGTTCCCTGACCGATCGCATTGAATTTCCATTCTCCGTTGTGTCTGTATACCTCACCGAAGATCAGGGAGAGCTGACCGGAATAGTCCTCCGTCAGATTATACTTGCACAACTCCTGATTGTTTCTGGCGTCAACGATTCTCGCGAATGCGTTCCGGATCATGCCGAAATGCTGATGACGCTGAACAGCCTGGTAAATATTTACCACAATCACGATTCTGTCATACTTCGCAGGAATTGACGCCAGATCGATGACGATCTGCTCATCGTCTCCGTCTCCTGCACCTGTAAGGTTATCTCCCATGTGCTGAACAGTTCCGGAGGAATGCTTCAGGTTTCCGAAGTAAACAATATCCCCCTTCCCTCTGCACTTTCCGTCCTGTAAAAGGATCGCGGACGCATCGCAGTCAATGCTCTGATTGCCGCCGCCTCCGAACAGGGCACCGAACAGGCCACCCCCTGAACTGCGGGGAGCTTCATCCCATCCAAGTCCTACTACAACCTTTCCAAGTCCTGCACTCTCTTTGGAAAGACTTACCTTCTGTCCCTTCTGTAAACTAATAGACATCCCGCCTACCTCCTCTCATTTCTAACCGGCACTGCTGTTATTCCGTCTCAATGCCGTAGTTTGCGCACAGCGCAGCCAGGCCGCCCTGATATCCGCTGCCGATCGCATTAAACTTCCACTCGCCGTTGTTCTTATAGAGTTCGCCGAAGACAGCCGCTGTCTCGATGGAAAAATCCTCTCCGAGATCGTAGCGCAGCATCTCTTCTCCGGACTCCTCGTTATAAATCCTGATAAAGGCGTTGTTAACCTGTCCGAAATTCTGACGTCTTGTTTCCGCGTCGTAAATCGTTACCGTAAATACAATTCTGGAAACATTTGCCGGAACAGTGGTAAGATTGATCTTTATCTGCTCGTCATCTCCGTCTCCTGCTCCCGTCAGGTTATCGCCCAGATGCTCAACCGAACCGGACGGATCCTTATGGTTTCCGAAGAACACGAAATCCTCCTGTCTGGACACCTTGCCGGTGTCGGCAAGAAGAAAAGCAGCCGCGTCCAGATCAAAATCTCCGCCGGTGTCAAAAGAATTCACATCCCAGCCAAGACCAACCACCAGTTTCTTTAATCCCGGATTATTTTTTGTGAGGCTTACTTTCTGCCCCTTTGTCAAATTCACTCCCATTTGTGATATGCCTCCTTCTTATTCTGCGTCAATACCATAGTAGCCACAGAGCGCCTTCAGGCCTCCCTGGAAGCCGCTGCCGATGGCATTGAATTTCCACTCACCATTGTGTCTGTAGAGCTCTCCTACAACGACTGCTGTCTCGATGGAGAAATCCTCCCCGAGGTCATACCGGATCAACTCCGTATTGGAAGACTCGTCGACGATGCGGATAAAAGCGTTGGAAACCTGACCGAAATTCTGTCTGCGCTGATCCGCATTGTAGATCGTGACGGTGAACGCCACTTTTTCGATATTCGCCGGAATTTTGCTCAGATCAACCTGAATCTGCTCATCATCTCCATCTCCCTCGCCGGTGAGGTTGTCACCCATATGCTTCACAGCTTCACTGGCGTGTGTGAGGTTTCCGTAAAAAACAAACTCTTTATCCGAAGGACATTTTCCGTCAGCGCCCAGTAGAAAAGCAGACGCGTCGAGGTCAAAATCTGCCCCCGAATCAAACGCGTTCACATCCCAGCCAAGGCCGACCATGATGTTCTTCAGTCCCGGATTTCCCTTCGTCAGATCCACTTTCTGTCCCTTGCTAAGGTTGATACCCATAATCTGTTCCTCCTTTTTTGTGAAAAACGTATTGTTCTGACTCTCGCCAGAAGAATACATCCGTACATCCTTGTATCGTTATCAGTTTTTCTGTGCAGGCATATGATATCTCTTATTGAAATCGTCTTTAATAGCCTCGAGACGCTTCTGGTCGTCAATTCTCTTCTTGCGTGTCTCTTCCTGAATTCTCTGGGTTTCATCAATTCCGGAAGTAATGGTTCTCCAGGTTGTCTCCAGTGTCTCGATCTGGATGGAACTACCCGCAGCCATCCTTGCGGTATTCTTGGATACCTCTACGGTGTTCTGCGCGTTCTTGATCAGCATCTCATTCGTCTTCTTGTCGAGCTCGGACATCGCCTCGGCCTGAATTCTCTGTCTCTTAAGCAGAATAGCCTGCGCCAGAGACTGCTTGAATACAGGGAGCGTAACAATGAACGCAGAATTGATCTTGCGCACAAGATTGTAGTTGCTGAACTCCATGGTCTTGATCATAGGGATCGACTGCATGGCAACATTCTCAGCAGTTCTGAGATCCTGGGTTCTCTGCTCAAGCATCATCAGCGCCTGCTGCAGGCTGGTGATCTCAAACTGGATCGAGTTGTCTCCGGTATCCTGCATGTCCTGCTGACGCTGCGCGATGTAAGCCTCCAGCTCCTTGCAGCCCTGCTCTCCTGCGAGAATGTACTTCACCAGCTCGTGGTAATAGCCGACGTTGGCCTCAAACATCATATTCAGCTTACGGTTGGACTGTTTAATCTCGTCCTCATATCCACGGAGCTGAACATAAATCTTATCAACCTCTTCCCCCATGGTATGGTATTTCGCCAGAATCTTATCCAGCTGTTTCTTCATATTGCCGAACAGCTTTCCGAAGAAGGAGGGATTCTCCTTGATCTCCGAAATATCAAACTTGGACATGATATTGGCCAGTGTCTTGAGCATCTCACTGGACTCATCAATCTGCGACATATTCATGCTGTTCAGGACAACATCCGACGCCTTGGAAATCTCCTCGGCAGCCTCTGCGCCAAAGGTTACAATCGTATCCAGATTGTGTACCTCGATCTGACTGCAGATCGCGTCAACCTCCTCGGAATTCACCAGCTGCTGATTCATCTGATTTCTGTCGGCGATAATATCATACTGCTCGACAGGCTGAATCTCATTCTTCACCGTCGGCACTCCCATGTTCATGGCAGCGGAATCCGCCGGTGCATTCTGTTCCATTGTTTTCGGTTTGCTGAAATCAAGTCCCATTTTTTTACCCTCTCTTAAAAATGTCGCGCCACGAACCTGTTTTGGTCGGTGGCTGTCTCAAATCCGGAATCTGCAGGTCATATACATATTCCCCGATCTGATGTTCCTCAAATATATTTTTACTGTAGTATTTCTCTACACTCTGGTAGCCGGTCGGTACGAAGAAGACGATGTCGAAGCCGACCATATTCAGAAATGCCGCAACGATCGAGTCCTCCAGACTTATCATATTTTCCCCTGTATTGATATAGATCAGCTTCGGGTTCTTTTTTGTAAAATCGAATTTCTGAAGAACACGGATCATCTCCCTGCTCAGATTGAGCACCGTGGCTATGATGGTGTACTCCATTCCATTCTCAAAAGTACCCTTGATCACCCTTTGGTCGATCAGAAGCTGAAGCTTGTCCAGGATATGTTCCTGCATATCTTCCCGCAAAAAACCGTAGACATAATTCCTGTGGTTTTTGATCCTGTCCCTCTGCAGTTTACCATTCCTGAAAAATTCCGGCGCGAATGCTTTCATCGGATTCGGCGCCATGGGCTCTATATAGGGAACTTTTGTAATCAGGAACCCCTCTTCCTTCACCAGTTCCTTCACCGTGTTCCAGTATTTGTCCAGATCACGGTTTTTGACACCGGATACCTTAGAAAAAATCACAGGGATGCTGACGATACCGTCTGTCGTTCCGAAGTTCGGTCTGTACTTGACCTCCTCCTTCCACAGAATCGGGATCTCCTCGTACATCGTTTTCAGCGTGACAGCATTGGCTTTCGCATACTGCTGATTTCTGTATATGCCGCTGTCCTGATACATCAATGTATCCAGTTCCCGCTCCGCATAGTAAGCCGAAGTGCCGACCTGTAAATCGGCGGCTGCTTTCGGGAACTGCTGAACATTCAAACTTCCGATGCAGTTCTGCTCGTAGAGCAAAGGATCCGTCAGCACACATTTTTCATTCTGATTCGGAACCAGAATCAACACATCCACCGGAAGCCTGCCGAGCATCCGCAGGAAAGCTGCTTCGTTCCCGGCCCTGCACGGTCCAAAATGAATGAAGCAGCCAATGTCTGTTTTTTTCCAGTTTGAAAACAAATGCGGTGTATATCTTTTCAACCAGCACAGCATATGTACCGCCTTGCCGGTCAGCTTATTGATATTCATTTCCGGCTTTTTCGCTTCTTCCAGCATAAGATCAAGAAACGCCTTCCGGATAAGCGCCTGTATGTCACCACCGGCAGAACTTACGATATTGCCGGCCAGATCCATCAGCATCTGATCCTGCCTCTGGTAAGCATTCTGCCTGCGGATCGCGCCGATCTCTTCCACGGACGGCGCAGGAATCTCCCCGTCCACAATGATCACTTTCCGCCTGCTGTTTGCAAGCTCCGTGTTCATCCGGTACAGATCATTCACATAGGTCAGCTTGTCGTCGACGCCATTGATTCTGCAAAAACAGTTATAGAAGAATCGCGGATCATTTCCCCGCATGGCTGTCGGAGTCCGGATATCATCCAATACATTTTTTCCTTTGATCCAGGCATTCGTACAGTTTACCAGCTCCGGCAGAGTGCCGTAGAGCCTCTGGTTATTCAGTTCCTCCCGGATATCGTTCTGAACCTTTTTCAGACTGTAGTCCTCCGGGAATGCGGTCATTCCCTGTAGCCGGAGCTCGTCGGATGTCTCAGACCCCGGATCAAGCTTCAGATAATTCCCGTCTCCGTGATACTGCAGAAGAATTACATCACACCCGGCGTTGGACAGGATGGACAGGAGCATCAGCTCATAATTACTGATGTCCGCCTCATACAGGATTTTTGGCACATCGTTATCGCCCAACCGGCTTACGATTCGTTCGAATTTATAATAGAGCCAGCACATGAACTTGATATATGCGTTCTTCAGCATATTTTCATTCTTTCCGGCTCTGCGAAGAGAATCCAGACAGTCGTAAATCGAATCTGCCACCGTGTGAAGCTGATTGTCACTCATTCTAGGCAGCCATTTCTTTAAGCTCGACGTTATAAAGCCGGGGCTCATCTGAAAATCCATGCCCATCATTTCGCTGTAATATGCGAGATTCTTCTCATCAGGATTCGGAATCCGCCCCTCGAGGATTACGCCGGACTTCCTTGCCGCCTCGTAATAGACCCGTATAAAACGGTCAATCTCCCCGCTGTATCCGTTGATCCTGTAGAAATAGACCCCTTTTGTTTTCCTCTGTCCAAGCCCCTTAAAAAAGTCATCCAGAGCTTCGATTTTTATATGATTCAACATTCGCAATCAGCCCCGTTCATCGATCTTACAACCTCGCTGCCCGAAACGCCCTTGCAAATTGCACATCCAACGACAGCCGTCGTTCTAAATATTCGTACAATTTGAAGACAATTCATGTGTTACTATTTTACATTAGCTGGATATCGTTATTCAATATATTTTTCCAACTTCCCATATTTTCTGATATTATGACATACCACTATACGCATGCAGAAAATAATATGATACACTGCAGTTGGAAAAGAAAATATATGCTGTGTTTTTAGGAAATGCGAGAAAAGAAATGAAGCTCTACGATAAGAATCAAATCGATAAAAACAACCTCTTATTTAACACAAAAGCCCTCTGGGCACTGCTGATCCCTGTCATGATCGAGCAGCTCCTTACCTCCTTCATGGGAATGGCAGATTCCATCATGGTGTCCCGAATCGGAAGCGCGGCGATCTCTGCTGTCTCCCTGACTGATTCCATCAATGTCCTGATTATTCAGATTCTCGCCGCCCTCGCGACCGGCGGCACTATCATTTGCTCCCAGTATATTGGAAGGCATCAGAGGGAGGAAGCCAACCGCGCCGCAGGGCAGGTTCTCCTCAGTGTCATCGCCATTGCGCTGATGCTCTCGCTTCTCTGCGTTTTTTTCTGCAAACCACTGCTTCACCTGATCTTCGGACGCGTAGAGGTCGATGTCATGACCAATTCTGAGATCTACTTCCTGATCACGGCTTCATCCTTTCCTTTTCTCGCCCTGTTTCAGGCCGGAAGCGCTTTCTTCCGCGCAGGTGGAAATTCCCGTTTCCCCATGTTGGTATCCGTCTCCGGAAACGCTCTGAATATCGCGGGAAACGCCATTCTGATCTTCGTCTTTGACATGGGCGTGGCAGGTGCCGCAATCTCAACCTTTGTGGCCAGAGTCTACATCTCACTCTTCGTCATCCTCATGCTCAGAAGAGACCGACAGCCCATCGTTCTTAAGAACTATCACGCCATCCGCCCGGACTGGTCTCTGATCGGACGGATTCTGATGGTCGGCGTGCCTGCAGGAATCGAGAACGGAATGTTCCAGTTCGGAAAACTCGCGATCCAGTCCTCCGTCTCTACACTGGGGACGCCCTCCATCGCAGCCGAGGCCATGACCATCATCCTTGAGAACCTGAACGGAATCGCCGGCATGGGCGTGGGCATCGCCCTGATGACCGTCGTCGGCCAGGCCGTCGGCGCCGGCCGCAAAGAAGAGGCGAAGTATTACATCCTGAAACTCACCTGGTACGCCGAGCTGGTCGTTTTTGTCTCCTGTGTCATCATCCGCCTGGTGACAGTTCCCGTCACCCACTTCGCAAATATGGAAGAAGAGAGTATCCGCCAGGTGATCTTTATGATGAACTGGATCACTCTGATCAAACCCCTTGTCTGGGTTCTCGCCTTCGTCCCCGGCTACGGACTCCGTGCCGCAGGCGACGTGCGTTTCTCCATGATCCTCTCGACAATCACCATGTGGGGCTGCCGCGTGGCTCTCGCCACCTTCCTCATCCGGTGCGCCGGTTTTGGTCCCATTGCTGTGTGGATCGGACAGATGAGTGACTGGTGCTTACGCGCCATCTTCTTTTCCGAAAGATTTATATCCGGCAAATGGCTGCGGCATCACGTCATTTAGGCGGATGCCCGGCATCTTTATCCGGTTACATGATAGATGTAAAATCCATTTGCGCCTTTCACATATTCCAGATTGCTGTAATCATACTTCTCGCTTGTAAGAATATAATCCGCGCCGATTTTTTTCAGATCTTTATAGTTCAGATGAATGGCGAATGCATCCGCCACCAGCAACTCAAAGGAAGTCTCTTTCTCCGTCAGATCTGCCTGAATCTGTGCATAACGGTTGTAGGTAAAACTATCCTTCCCCTCCTTGTCGAATTTTCGCCACAAGTCCATATTGGGATATACGTTAATGCAGTTGATCGTCGGAGCGCCAACCATGATCGGCAATTCCGCGATGAATCCGCCCGGTGTCACCAGCCAGACCGCATCTGCATCCTCCTTCACGACACTCTCAATCATTTTTGTCAGTTCGTTTTCATAGATTACGTCTGCTCCGTGCTGCAGAGGGTTTACCATCATTCCCGAGATCGTGATCATCACCAGCAGGAAGACAGAGCCTTTCTTAAGCCCTTCTTCTTTTGAGAAAAATACATAACCCAGGAAGACAAGTACCATGACGATGGCAGATCCCCAGACCGCTCCTCCGGTCAGAATCTCCATCCCGTCGTGGGTCTCGTGAAAAGCCAGTGCGCACACCCCAAAGATCAGAAGGGCACAGCACACGTTTCTCACGCTAAGGTACCTCCTCCGGATTGTCAGCGTTTCCTTCCCTACATCCTCATCCGGCATCATCTCACACGTTTCCCCGGATATGCGGACGCGCGCATTTTCCATCACTGCCGCTTCCTCCGGCTTTGTCTCACGGGTGGCCATGCAGCGAATCAGCAGAACCACGTTGATGAACATGATGATCACCACAAGCCGGTTGCAGGTTACGTTGCTCATCATGGTAACTTTTGAGAGCATCTCCGGAAAACCGACGATATAGAAAAAGGTGAAGAATGCATCCAGCAGAACCAGAAGAACGGTATAAAAATCAAACCGTTTTCTCAGGAACCTGGAAACGGCCCAGAGAATTCCCACCGGAAACAGAGCATAAAAGGTTGCCAGCTCACTGGCATTCACCATTGCTGTAATCCGGCCTTCATCGATGGGTGAAAACGGCGAGAGAATCCAGTGGAACATCCAGCGGATATCCCCGTAACCGCCAAGATCCAGTCTTTTTCCAGGGTAGGCGGTATTCATGATCACCTGGAAGGTATCCTTCGAGAACCAGAGAATACTTGCCGCCATGACGGCAAAAATAACCGCGCTGACGATGACCATCACCGTATCGGTTTTCTTTATGAGTTTCCGGTTCGTGATGGCATTCCAAAGGAAGGTGATACCAAAGAAGTATGCCAGCGGAATCTCCTGCGCCGGATAATAGGTAAAGGCGAAGCCACCTGCGCACTCTATCAGACCGGCACAGATCAGAAGCTTCGCCGGTTTTTTTTCTGTGTGAACCAGCTTATCCAAAAGTACGATTGCAAACTGTCCGAACAGGAACATCTCGATCAGGCCGTTTACCGCGTACCACCACTGGATCGTCTGTGAAAAGGTGAGCATTCCGGCATACAGAGCCGCAATGCACTTGTTGTCCTTTGCAATCAGTCTGCCGAATTCATAGGACGCCAGAAACAGAAATACGGTCCGGGCGATCCAGAAGAAAGCCAGTCCACGGGCGTTGCCCAGAAAGAAATATCCCCACAGGAATGGTCGAAACAAGGTAACCACGGCAAAACTCGGTCCACCGTAGGTAGTTGTCACATCCGTTGCCGCGCCCCTGATAATATGTGTGATAGCACCAAAGCCGTTGTATTTCTGTGAAAAATTAAAGGGAGTAAATACTGACCATTCATCAGAGCGGACAGATCTGGGAATGCCGAACCACACACCTGTGTTAGTCAGACTGTCCGTGTCCGTAAACTCATGTCCCAGATAGGAATGCCAGACAGCAATGGATGATCCGCTCAACGACAGGACCGTCCATATGACAATGATCAGGAATCCTATGAAATACCTGTACTTATGTACGTACCTGAAAACGGACCGAAACCGGTACAACAGGCACAGGACGATAAAAGAAATCCCTGCAAACAGCGTCGTCCTGCAAAGAGCACCCAGACTACAGGTATTTGCCAGAAAGCAGATTCGCATTCCCTTCAGGAAATAAAACCTGGCCTCATGATACAATTCGAAATAGATCCCCACCAGAACGGATGTTATTCCAAGCAACAGGAACCATCTCAGATCTGACTTTTCTGCCTTTTTCATCAATCTCATCACTCACACCTTCAGGGTATCCCTTTCGGAATACCCTGAAACTTCCCTCTCTATGTCTGTTTTTGTTCCTAAAATAGTATAACAGCTAACATTATAACATATGTTTTCTTTTTTCGCGGAGCATTTATGCCGATATTGATAGTATGATATTGCCGGATTTTTTGGGATTTCATTTTATGCAATGGAGATGCCTATGAGTAAACTATTATTGACAGGAATAGACGGAAATCTTGGTTCCGAAGCAGCGCGCGTGCTTCTCACACTTGCAGACAAAGAAGATCTTATTTTCACCGGATACAGCGAGGAGGCGCTGGCTTCCTTTGCAGCCCTCGGTGTGGAGACCCGCCGGACGGATTTCAACAGTTACGACGGGCTGG
Organism: Eubacterium sp.; assembly: GCA_024684035.1. Classification (GTDB taxonomy): domain Bacteria; phylum Bacillota; class Clostridia; order Lachnospirales; family Lachnospiraceae; genus Bilifractor. The sequence goes on from JAIKXQ010000128.1 coordinate 19,144, forward strand.
AAGAAGCCTTTGCCGGTGCGGACAGGCTGGCACTGATTTCCATGCCTTTTATCGGTAAGAAGCGCCAGAATGCCCAAAAGAACGCTGTAGACGCAGCAAAAGCTGCCGGCGTGAAGCAGATCATCTATACCTCTCTCGTGAACGCCGGCGACGAGACGAATCCCAGTGTGGAGAAGCTGGATCATATTTACACAGAAGAATACATCCGCTCCACCGGCCTGGACTTCATCTTCCTTCGCAACTCCCAGTATGCGGAAGCCATGATCACGAATTATTTCACCTATGTAAAGGGCGACGGAGTTCTGAAGAACAGCCAGGGCGACGGCAAGATGGCCTATATTTCCCGCAAAGACTGTGCAAAGGCTGTGGCCTACGCCCTGTTCCGGGGCGCGGAGTACGAATACGCGACCCTCGATATCAACGGCGCCAGACTGATGACCATCTCCGAGTTCATAGAAACCGGAAACCAGGCCACAGGAAACCATGTATCCTACCTGCAGATTACGGATGAAGAATCTTATAAGTTTTTCGACGCCATGGGTGTACCGCGAACCACGGAAGGCGTCTTCCGGAAAGGATCGGAAGCCCCCTTCTCTTCCCAGGGTATGGTCACCTTTGCCCAGGCCATCCGCGAAGGCAAGATGGACACCATCACCAGTGATTTCAAGGAGCTGACCGGAAGTGATCCCATTACCGTCCGATACATGTTTGAGCATTACCCCGATTTCCAGATCGGTGAGCGTCATTCCAAGGACTAAGGATCCTCCTGCAGATCTCGACGTTCACAATTCCCGAAGGGTCTTTGGGAAGAATTGCGGAATAGATTCGACGGAATAGGGAATGCGAAGCAATTTCCTATGAGATAAGAACGAGCCACATCCATGAACGGATGCGGCTCGTTTTTTACTCGCTATGTTTTCCTGATCTATCCGATATCAGCCCGCTTTTCGAGGGCACTGTCAACTCTCTTCGAATTCGTTAGCAGGCATTGGCTTAAAGAAGTAATACCCCTGCATTTCCGTGCATCCCAGGGCATTCAGAAATTCTGCCTGCTCAACGGTTTCCACACCCTCTGCGATGATGTCCATTCCTAATGCTCTTGCCATATGGATCATACATTCAATAATGATCCGTCCCTTCTCAGGATCACCATCCTCGGTGAGGAACCTCAGGTCCAGCTTAATCCGGTTCACCGGAACTTCCTTCAGCATATTCAGCGAAGAATAACCGCTTCCGAAATCATCCATCTCCACCTGGAAACCGTAGTTGTTGAGCTCCTGTGTGATCTTGATCAGCAGACTGGAGTCCTCCACATAAGCCGACTCTGTGATTTCTATCTTCAGCTGATCCGGTGTGAGATCATACTTTTCAATCAGACCGTGGAAGTGATCCGCCAGATTCTGATTATCGTGGATGTCGCACCTGGATACATTTACGGAAACAGTCATATGTTTTCCCTTCTCATTCCAGCGGTGCAGATCCTGACAAACCTTATCCCAGACGTAGCAGTCAAGTTCGTAGATGGAACCGGAATCCTCCAGCGCAGGAATGAATTCTGAGGGAGGAATACAACCAAGCTTTGCGTGCTTCCATCGGCAGAGCGCCTCCGCTCCGGATATCTCCTTTGTCTCGAAATCCACCTGTGGCTGATACCAGATCCGCAGCTCGTTGGTACGGATGGCCGTTCTCAGATGTCCCACAAGATCGGCAATCCATTTCTCCTTCTCCCACTGCTCCTGGTTATAGAATTCGCATCCGTCCTTTCCTTTCTCCCGCACCTTCTTTTCGACCACCCGGGCCAGATCAATCATATGATCCACGTCCGGATCCTTGCAATCCTCCGGCATGACCAGATAGATGCCGGTACTCAGGTACACACGCAGGCCTTTCCCCTGATCGATGAAGTAGTTCCGAACCGGATCAATGACCAGTTTCTCATCACTTGCTACTATATTGCTGCTCACCTTGCGCAGGACAACGAAGTGATCACTCTCCGCCCTTCCGACAGCTTCCTCGTCCGTCAGAACCATCCGGGTTCGCTCCGCCCAGAAACGGAGCAGATCATCGCCGGCCTCTTTTCCAAGGCTGTCATTGATAAATTTGAAGTCGTTGATATTGTTGTAGGCGATGGCGTACGGAATATCGGGATGCTCAAGAAGCAGTTCCCTCACCCGCTTCCGGAAACCGTTCATACTCAAAACTCCGGTCAGCGGATCTTGATCCACCAGCTTTCGGACGGTTTTCTCATGATCCGCCCGCATCGTCTGCCATCTCCGGATGATCATAAATATGAAAAGCCAGAAAAAGATGGAGCTGATGACGAGAAACAGCCGGTTTTCATAGATCGTATCGAACAAGTCTTTGTCATAGAGCTTACGGGTTGTGTAGTCCAGAATCACCGCCTGCCTTTTTGCGTCACTCAACGCTCTGATCCCCTTGTTCACCCTGGCAATCAGCGCTTTACCCTTGGGAGTATCCAAAGTTCCCGCGCAAAAATCAACCGAAATGATTCCGGTAGAATGTACCTCCAGATCTTCGTAGGACGGTTTCTGAAGGATATAGCTCCACACATAGGAATTGTTCAAAAGTGCCTCTACCCTTCCATTGCGCAAAGCTTCCACACAGACATTCACGGAATCATAGAGGCTGATCTCCATGTCCGGATAAAGTCCTTTCAAGGTATCTGCGACTCCACGCTGGGACTTCAGCATTCCAACCCTGATATGATAAACCGAGGGGAGCTCTTTATCCTTCAAAGTGACAAGGGTAAAAGGCGTCTGAAAGAGTCCTTCGGAAATGACAGACGAACGGCCGGAAGTACTGGATATAGCACTTCCAAAAGGGAGAATCAGATCATAACCGGGATTGTCCAGCGAATCCTTTAAAGTGGGCTCTGTCAGTTCAACGAAGTGAACCGGATAGCCCGCTTCTTCCATGACCTCAGTCATGAGATCGATACCGATTCCCACAAGCTCATGGCTCTCCGGATCTCTGTAAAACATAGGGCACCGATCCGTTGGCACACCTACAAGGAGTGCGTCTGACCTGTTCTCCGCAGCAGAAGAAGAGGCTATCACGAAACCGCCCAGCAACAGGGTGATCAGACAGACCGCCAGAGAAAGTATTCTATTCACAGATCTACATTTCCTCATTTCAACCTCTATTTCATATTCGCAGCCGGAGATTGACTTCTCCGGGAAACGAAGGATTTCTCACGTCTCAGCATTACATATCTATTATATATTTCGTCAGCAATTCAACCGTTGATAAAACTTTTAAGGATATACTCCGCCTGCAATTCATTACTTTTTTAAATCTATTCCGCCTGACAGCATAGCGCGAAGGCATTATTTTCCCGTAATTATATCGGCGCCATCATCAAGTCTCCGAAATTCTTTCGTTATCGCGCAAAAAATGTGTATAATGTACATAACGCAAGGAAAGGGGAAAGCACATGGTTACATTAAATGACTATCTATACAACGGCGACACCATCCTCAAGATTATTCAGAGATACTCCGCGGATTTGAAAAAATCCTCACAGGACACCGGAAATACGGTGGATCTGATTCACAGCAATTTTCTCCTCAGGATCGAGGAACTCCTTGTTCACAACGATTTCCTCACTTCACAGTCACAGAGAATCCGCGAGCTCTATAAATACATGACGAATCAGTATCCTCAGCTGGCCTTTACCTTCAAGGGCAGGATCAAATCCCTGATCCGGGCGGAGGAAAAATTCAACGCCTACATCGTGGAGGCCATCTACAACTATTACAAAGAACACGGCACCTTTCCGGAGCCGGCTCAGATCAAGAGCAAAATCGAACACTTCCGGGATCTGATTGCCTACCGGATTGTCATCTCCATGCCGCGCTGTCACGTCAGCGACGAAAAAGAGCAGAAGGAAGCCGAACTGGATTGTCTCTATGAAATCGCAAACATGCTTCCGGACTTTCTGGAGATGCGTGGTTTCAGCGCAGAGGTATCCGCCCTGGGAAATGACGCAGGATCAGAGCGTCTGTCCGAAGCCGTCCGCCCTTATTTCCGTGACTACATCAGCCACCCTGGCACCTATGGATACCGTTCCCTTCACATCACCCTGTACGACAACGAATCCAGGAGCAACGTGGAAGTACAGCTGCGCACCAAGGATATGGACGATTACGCCGAGATCGGCCCCGCCAATCACCTCGGCTACGAGAAGAGACAGCAGCAGGAGCGCGCCAGAAGAGATCTCATCCCCAAGGGAGAGTGCATCTACTTCGACGAGGCCTTCGAGAGAGGAATGCTTCTGCAGCAGCTGGAACTCTCCAAAGTAGACGTGAATATGTTCGGCGCCATCAACAACAGCCTCATCAACGACGGCTGCGGCCTGTACCGCGGAAGACTGATTCTTCCCTTCGAGCACCTGTCACGCTTCCAGAATGATGTCATCGACTAAGCATCCACAGCATCGTTCGCCCCGGTTATTTTAAGATACGTTGCACTAGTATAGCCGTTCTTAAATAACTCGACCAAATACTAGTATAGCGTAAAATAAATAACTGATACTTTAATCGTTCTGTGGTATAATAGTTTTATCATGTAAAACAGAGGTAGCTATTATGCCAAGAAAAGCAACTGCAATAACCCTTAGGGATGGAGATTACGAATACCTTCGT
>JAIKXQ010000130.1 GCA_024684035.1 Eubacterium sp.
CAGGATTTTTCAATAGCTCTTTTATCATATCATCGTATATATTGATATCCTCAAGTCTGGACAATACAGTGGTTCTTTTTCCACCATCTTTACTTGAGCCACCACAATGATATATTTTCTCATCCTTCGTACCATAATCAATGATAATAAACCTATCATGAAATTTATCACAGGTTTTCTGAAGTTGAATTTTTACATTAGGATACTCCTTACAGAATTCCTGATACTGCAATAATGTCAGTTTTACTTTATTGTCACTGAATATTGTTACACTAACGTTTGACGGAACGTCCTTCAAAAGAAGCAAAGTCTTAACTCCAATATAGTTATCAACTATAAATATGCTTTTCTTAGCCAACTTATATATATCGCCATAGGCTACCTCTGCCTCAATAGTTTTACCATCCATCAATAGAAATTCTTTTCCAATATGGTTGTCAGTAAAATTTTTAAGGAATTTCTCAAGATCACTTTTGGTGGCCATTTCTTCTTTAATATGCCTTATATCATTTGTATTTTCCGCTGTCTGCAGAGAAAGGCGCAATAATTCTTCCTGTCCAATAGCAGCAGGAGACTCAACCAAATAATCCTTCATTCCTTTGAAAAGTCGTATCAGTGCCTTGCTCTGTCTTACTGCAAGATCACCTCGTAAGACCGTCATAAGCATATAAATACCGGACTCTGTAAAAATGTACGGGTTGGATGTTCGTCCTCCTTTAGTTCCCTTAACCTGCATCGAGGTCAAAATTTTTGACCTCGATAGCTCCTCAACTTCTTCATCTGTAAGCTGAAACCTGAAATCCTCATCAAATTTTGCAATGTTATTTTTGACCTGTTGGTTAAATGCTTTAGTTGTATATCCATATATCAAAGCCAGATCTTCATCCAACATAGCCTTCTGGCCTCTTATTTCAAAAATCTTATTTCTTATTTCTTCTTCTGAAACGATAGCAATTTCCATTGTTTCATTTTCAGCCATCTTTCATGCCCTCCTATCGCGGTCAAATTTTTTGACCGCGATAAGTATAACGCATTTATACCAAAAACTCTATAAGAATTCCAGATTTTATATATTTTTTGTTGACCAAATAATCTTCATCTGCTAAACTTACCGCAAACACCAAAACTGCTATATATGCCGGTGCATCACCACACCCGTATTGTGGCAGTTTTTCTATTTCTTCTATAACTCCCACAATGCAAACTGCATATACACTATCGCCGGAAACGGCGGTATGGGTTCAAAGCAGACTGCCCTATGGCAGTCTGAACCCGCACATCCTAACGGATCTGCAAGAAGAATACCAAGCACTGAATGTGTTCCCACACATTCACATTTACTCACTATTTTCCTTCCCGGAAAAAATAAGCAAATGAGCTTGCAATGGGCTAAGCCCCCTGACCCCCGAAAAGCAAAAACATAACATGCCGGATACGGCAAAAATATAGAAAGGAATGAGGAAATTTGAAGCCAAAGCGAGAACGCACAAATGAATTAAAGGTATTCCTAAGTGATGATGAAAAATACATTCTTGATAATAAAGTCGCTGCTTCAGGTATGAGGTCAATTTCAGAATTTATCCGCCATCTTATCATTTACGGATATGTCTATGATATTGACTATAAGGACCTACGCGAATATGATAAACAGCTCTCAATTATAGGCAAGAACATAAACATGATCCGAGAGCGAATTTTCAAAACCGGAAACCTATATAAAGAAGATGTTGAAGAGATAAAGGAGCTGATGGAAAAGGTATGGCATACACAAGAATCCATGCTATCAAGAACACCGTTGAAAAAGCTGTAGCGTACATTTGTAACCCTGATAAAACTGAGAAAAAACTACTTGTTGATACATTTGGCTGCGGCATCGAAACTGCCAGACATGACTTCAAATTTGCTCTTTCCCAGACAAATCCCGCTGACAAAAATCAGGCATTTCATCTGATTCAGTCATTTGCAAAGGGAGAAGTTTCTCACGAAGAAGCTCATAGAATTGGAATAGAACTGGCAGATAAACTGCTTGAAGGAAAATATTCATATATAGTTGCAACGCACACAGATAAAGGTCATCCACATAGTCATATTCTGTTCTGCGCCGCAGATAATATCGACCACAAGAAATACTACGATAATAAGAAAAGCTATCATCATATCATGGAACTTAGTGATGAATTATGCAAAGAACATAACCTTTCCATAATCACCCCATATGGCAGAAAAGGTAAAAAATATGTCGAATGGAAAGCTGAACAGGAAGGTCTTTCCTGGAAAAAACGCTTGCAGGAAGATATTGATGAATGCATCAAACTTTCAAAATCTTATGAGGACTTTCTCCGTCTGATCAAAGGAAAAGGTTATGAAGTCTCAGGTGAAGTAATTGGAGATACCCACGCCAAATATATCCGTTTCAAAGCTCCAGGTCAGAAACGTTTTATACGTGGAAGTTTCAAGAATTTTGGAGCCGGATATACTAAGGAAGATATCAAATCCCGTATTGATAATAAGGAAAAAGAGAAAGCAGCTGCGCAGAATCCTATTAAGCCAAAGCCTCGCATAAAACTGCCAAAGAAAGATATTCTCACCCGCACCGGTGCAGCCAAAAAGCTCATTGATACCAATACTGATAAATTCCAAAAAAGTCCCGGTCTTAAGCACTGGGCAGCTGTCAAAAATCTAAAAACAGCCGCAGCGAGCTACGCTGAAGCCGATAATATTTCAGAATTAAAGAAAGCAATAGACGAAAATAATAATGCTGCAAAATCAGCCAGAACTGAGCTTGTAGAATTGGAACATCAGATGAAAAAAGTCGCTGAACTTCTGCTTTATGCTGAACAGTACCGCGACAATAAATCTTTCCATGAAAAATATAAAAAATCAAAGGATCCCGACAGATACCTACGAATGCACGAAACCCAGCTTATCCTCTATGATGGTGCCGCGCGCATGCTTCAAAAGTCAGGACTTGATCCAAAATCTGTAAATCCCGATGAGATAAGAAAAGACTACGAGGCCATGCAATCACGCAAGTTTGACCTTGAGAAATCTTACAAAACTGCTGAGAAAGAGGCTAATTTCCTCAAGCAGAAGCTTTCTAATATCGAGCAATATATGGGAAAAGATATTTCTATAGAAAAATCGACATCCCGCGAAGAAGACCTGATTCAGTGATGAACCGTAAAACAACAGGCTACGCAACCCTTCCTTCATTTAATCCTTGTAAATTACATACATCAGATTAGTACATCTGGCTTTTGAATTTTTGCTGAGATCTTCAAAACGTTTTATTCGAGGTGGATGCTTTTTATTACTCATACTCAATTAACTTCTTTCCAAATACTTTGCCGGAACTGCCTTTGTAAACCACTCAAAACTTAATCTTCAACTCCGCCTTCACCGGTGGCTCTACAAGCTCTGCAAATTCACCGTCTGAAGGCTTGCCCACTATACTTCCATAATGCACCGGTATCGCCACTTCAGGTCTGATCTGATTAATCAGCTCCGCAGCTTTTTTTGCATCCATAGTGTAAGTACCACCTACCGGAACAAGCGCAATATCACATTTTACAGCCTTAGCTTCTTTAGTAGCATCGGTATCTCCATACAGCAGATGATTATATAAAAAAGAAGCTGTCCGACAGATTGTTTAAACTACATGATGGAACTGAAGTACAGAGAGATTGGTATTCATCGTTCCTACTATACTGCTATGATCATATGACACATGATATAGATAAAAATAAATGCAACGCAAAATTTGAGGAACAATACAACAGAGAAAAAGCCCTAATCACTTGGATTAAGGCTAATAAACTTAAAATATTAAACAGCGGTATCAAAATAGCTTAACAATTTAATAATCAGGGAGATTGACTGTACTTCCTTGCTAAAAAGCAAAAATTTACCGCTAATGTGGTCGTTGGACTACTTGGTAATAAAAGTCCTGATTCAAACAGATTTACACTTGTAACTCCAAAGTCTGAAAATGATGTACGATTACAAGCTACACTTGCCAATCAGAACCCCACGGGCTTGCCCGTGGGTACAGTCAGCATAGGGGAAATGAGGCTGTATGTCTTCGGACAAGTATACGGGGAGATATGAGATGGGAAATTTTTTATTCAGTGTGAATGCGACGATGCCGGTCTTTTTTGTCATGATGCTGGGGGTTCTGTTCCGGAGAATCGGGTTGATTGACGAGGCCTTTGCCTCGGGGATGAATCGCTTTGTCTTCAAGATTGCGCTGCCGGTGAGCCTGTTCACACAGCTCTGCGATGTGGACTTCCGGGAAGTCTGGGACACCGGCTACGTTGTTTTTTGTTTTGGAATTACGCTTCTCAGCGTTTTGGTGGCCGTGGCGCTCTCTTTTGTGTTCAGGGATAAAGAGGTGCGGGGAGAATTCGTGCAGGGTTCCTTCCGGAGCAGCGCATCGCTTTTGGGTATGACCTACATTGAGAATATCTACGGGGAGGCAACCCTCGGGTCGTTGATGATGCTGGGCTGCGTTCCCCTGTACAATGTGATGGCCGTCCTCGTGCTCTCCCTGATGCGTCCGGGAAGTGAGGGCGTCGACAGAAAGAGACTGAAGGCGGCCTTGAAGGGGATCGTGACGAATCCCATCATCTGGGGCATCCTTCTCGGGTTCGCGTGGGGGATGATAGGAATTACCCTTCCGAATATGGTGATGAAGACCACCGGTTACATCGGACGGCTCGCGTCACCCATGGGTCTTTTGGCTATGGGGGCACAGCTGAATTTTCATTCGCTCGGCGAGAAACTCCCGCCCGTTTTTCTGGGCACCTTTATGAAGCTGATCGGATTCACGGCTTTATTCATCCCCCATGCGGTATTCTTGGGCTTCCGGGGAGAAAAACTGCTGGCCGTACTCATCATGCTCGGCTCGGCATCCACCGTCGCCGGCTACATCATGGCAAAGAACATGGGGCACGAAGGCACCGTGTCCGCCGGCTGCGTAGTCTTATCGACCCTTCTCAGCTCCCTGACCCTCACCATCTGGATCTGGATCCTACGTTTCCAGGGGCTTATCTGAGTTTAATTGAACGCCGTCAGCTTCTCCATAAACTCGTCATCGCTGATCGTCTCCAGTTCATCGAAGGTAAAGGTAACCTCAAAGAGAGAAAGGATGCGGAAGGTCTTCTCATCCAGATCGATCTGATAGTCGTAGTCGGTGACATCCGCGAACTCCTCGCTGTCGTAGAGCTTCATGGATCCCTTGCGCCAGAGAAGACCAAGGATGTCACTGCTCTTGTCCGTCCGCTGATCCGGTTTCATCTCGTCGTATGGGAGGAACTGGCAGCCGCGAACGATATCAGCGAAGGCCTCCATCTCTTTGTTCTGCAGACGTTCCCGCAGGAACTTCAGAATCTCATAGCCGACAATATTCGGATGTCCGTCCTGGGGACCGTATTTGTCTATTTTTTTCTTTCCGTCGCAAAAGATATAAAGTGCACTGGAAATATCCATGTGAAAACTCCTTTCCGGTAAAAAAAGAATGTCTCCGTGACATTCTTTTTTTCATTTTATAAGTGTTTCCTTAGTATAGCATATCGCACACAGGCTGTCAGTATGCGCGCGTGTATGCTGTACAAGCTGTGCCGTTATTGCCGGATATATCCATCGGATGACTGACTATACGCATAATATACACTAAGCTAAATAAATTTAAATAAATATGTTGACACATACGGACGGCTGGTGTATGGTAAAACACGTATAAAGGTAAAGAATTTTAGCTAAAAATTTAATTTATTAGAGAATGGAGAGGGAAAATGGAAACTTTTGAGAAAGTAAAAGAGATTATTATCGACACACTGAACTTCGAGGGAGATGATATTCGTCCGGAGTCTGATTTCTTCAAAGATCTGCAGGCCGATTCCCTGGATATTGTAGAGCTGATGATGGCGCTTGAGGAGAACTTCGGCGTGACTATCCCGGATGACCAGCTTCCGAATCTTCACACCGTTGAGAGTGTAGTGAAATATATCGAAGAGCATAAAGCTGCATAAATAAGGGGCAAAGAGGATCACTGCGATCCGGGGCTGTTGTACGAGATGCATGTGTGAATACAGATACCTTTGCAGAGGTTGTATTTGGAAGGATGCGGCGTGCGACAGCTTTTTTTTCCGGGATAAGTGATTGTTATGTAATCTCTATGAGATACCGGTTTGTAAATAACGTTTTTTGAAGGAGACAGTCATGAAACTGACCATTGAGGATATCCGGACGCTGATTAAGTGTCTGGACGAGTCATCTGTGGATGAACTGAAATACGGAGACGGGGACGGGAAACTGATCCTTAAGAAATGTGTTGCGGGAGTGACGGGGCAGAGCTGTGTGCAGATTCCGGCGCCGGAAACTACCGGAAAACAGGGGGCAGGAATTGCCGCTCCGGATGCCGGAGACGGAACAAAGATGGCCGGCGGCGGACAGGAAGCTGAGGTGTCGGCGGAGAAGTCACAGCCGGAGGCAGCACAGAACGGTGCGTGTCCGGTGACAGCGCCACTGGCCGGCGTGTTTTACAGAGCATCAAAACCCGGAGAAAAACCCTATGTGGAGAGCGGGCAGGAAGTCAAAAAAGGCGACACGGTCGGCCTGATTGAGGCAATGAAGATGATGAGCGAGATTCCCGCACCCTGCAGTGGAGTCGTGGAGACGATTGAAGTCAAAGATTCTGATTTTGCGGCATATGGCACAACACTGATGTACATCAGGGAGAATTGACCGGGGAGAGGGATATGTTCAAGAAAATCTTGATTGCAAATCGCGGAGAGATCGCGATGAGAGTTCTGAGATGCGCCCAGGAGATGGGAATCGAGACGGTAGTCGCCTACTCATCCGAAGACGCGGAGACGCTGCCGGTACAGTTTGCCACGGAGGCGGTGTGTATCGGACCTGCGCCGGCCGCGAAGAGTTACCTGAATCAGGATTCCCTGATTGCTGCTGCGCTGGCCTATCACTGTGAGGCTATACATCCGGGCTACGGCTTTCTCTCCGAGAATGCGGAATTCGCCAGGAAATGTGAGAAGAACGGCATTATCTTCATAGGACCTTCCTCCAGAATGATCAAGGGAATGGGGGACAAGCAGCGGGCAAGAGCGCTGATGAAAAAATACGGCGTACCGGTGGTGCCCGGTTCGGATGGCGTTCTGGAAGACTGGAAGGAAGCGGCACGGATCGCCGCAAAGGTCGGATATCCGGTGCTGATCAAGGCATCTGCCGGCGGCGGCGGCCGCGGTATGCGGACGGCTTACGATGCCAACGAGATTCAGGCGGCCTTTGAGAATGCGCAGGCGGAGGCACTGGCGGCTTTCGGCGACGGCTCCATGTATCTGGAAAAGCTGATCCAGCATCCTCATCACATAGAGGTGCAGATCCTCGGAGACCGCAAGGGACATATCATTCATCTCGGAGAGCGTGACTGCTCGATGCAGAGAAGAAATCAGAAACTTCTGGAGGAGGCTCCGGCAAAAATTCTCACTCCAAGGCAGCGGGAGGCGATCCACAAAGCCGCCGTCCGCGCGGCCAAGGCAGTTCACTATGTGAGTGCCGGTACGGTGGAGTTCGTACTGGACAAAGAGGGGAATTTTTACTTTATAGAGATGAACACCAGAATCCAGGTGGAGCATCCGGTGACGGAGATGATCACTGGCGTAGACCTGATCCGGGAGCAGATCCGGATCGCCGCCGGCCTGGAGCTTTCCTATCGCCAGAGCGATATCCGCATCAGCGGACACGCCATCGAGTGCAGAATCAACGCGGAGAATCCGGCGAAAAATTTTGCCCCGTGCCCGGGAAGTGTTCCTTTTCTTCATTTTCCCTGTGGCTGCGGGATCCGGATCGAGAGCGCTCTCTATCCGGGCAGTAAAATCAGCCCCTACTATGACTCGATGATCGCAAAGGTGATTGTACATGCGCCGGGGAGACTCGAGGCGATCCGCAAGATGCGCGTAGCGCTGGAGGAATTGACCATCCAGGGCGTGGATACAAACGTGGATTTCCTGTATCTGATCATGTTTAATTCGGACTACATGGTCGGAAATGTGGACACAGGATTTCTTGAGAAGGACACTGAAGCCATTATCCGCTGGGGCGAGGAGAGCCGCAAACAGTCGAGGAGGTAAGTTGCTTGGCAGGGACAGGTAATATTTTTAAGGCAAAAAGACAGACGCTGATGTCCTTTCGCACCATGCGCGCGAAGCGGACGCAGAGAAAAGAAGTGGGCGAATATCTGCGGCTGGTCTGTGACGACGGCTGCTTTGTGGAAATAGAATCCGGATTAAAATCCAGGGATCCGCTGAACTTTCCCGGTTACGGAAAAAAGCTGGAAGAGAACAGGATTCTCACGGACGAGGCGGATTCCTGCGTGGCCGGCTGCGGAAGGATTGAGGGACTGGGCTGTGTGATGGCGGAGCTCAGTCGAAACTTTATGATGGGCAGCATGGGCACGGCAGCGGGAGAAAAACTTACCATGGCCTTTGAGGAGGCGGACAGAAGAGAACTCCCTCTGATCATTTTTTCCGCCAGCGGCGGTGCCAGGATGCAGGAGGGCATGTTCTCCCTGATGCAGATGGCAAAAACCTCCGCGGCGGCAAAAAGATTCAGCGACCACGGCGGTCTGTATATCTCTGTACTCACCCATCCGACCACCGGCGGCGTGAGCGCAAGCTACGCCAGTCTCGGGGATGTGATCCTGGCGGAGCCTGGGGCTCTCATCGGTTTCGCGGGCCCCAGAGTCATCGAGCAGACCATCGGAGAAAAACTTCCCGCCGGTTTCCAGAGAGCCGAATTTCAGATGGAGCACGGCTTCGTGGACGGCATTGTGCCAAAGGATGAGATGAAGAAGAAGCTGGGACAGCTTCTCCGTCTGCACCGGAATACGAAGAGCGCAAGAGACATCTTCCGGCTGATCGGGAAGCAGGGGGCAGAGACGAAGCAAGACGGGATTTTTGATACAGGGGATGACAAGTCCCGCAGCCTCCGGAAAAACGGAACGGAGGGGAACGTTGTCCTGAGTCCTTTCGACCGCGTGACGCTCGCCAGAGAACAAAAGCGGCCGAAGATCACCGATTTCATCGAGGCGCTCTTTGACGACTTCGTGGAAATGCGGGGAGACAGACTGGGGAAGGAAGACCCGGCGATTCTCGGAGGTATTGCCAGTTATCACGGAATTCCGGTCACGGTCATCGGACACCGGAAGGGACATGATCTCAAGGAGAATCTGAAGTATAACTTCGGAATGCCGGAGCCGGAGGGGTACCGCAAGGCTCTTCGGTTGATGAAACAGGCGGAAAAATTCGGCCGGCCGGTGATCACCTTTATCGACACCCCCGGGGCATATCCGGGAAAAGACGCGGAGGAGAACGGCCAGAGCGTGGCCATTGCCGAGAACCTGGCACAGATGAGTTCACTTCGCACGCCGGTGGTGGTTGTGGTGACCGGAGAGGGAAACAGCGGAGGAGCCCTTGCCATCGGTGTGGGGGACAGAATTCTGATGCTGGAGAACGCCGTGTATTCGGTTCTCTCGCCGGAGGGCTTTGCCAGCATCCTTTGGAAGAAGGCGGATAAGATAAGTGAAGCCTGCGAGGTAATGAAACTGACGGCACAGGATCTGGTGGGGGCCGGTCTGGCCGATGAGCTGATCCCGGAGCCGGAGGGGGGAATTCAGAAGGATTTTTACTCCTGGATCCGGATTCTTGACGCGGCAATCGCCGCGGATCTCTCTGAACTACTGAAGTATGACGGGGAAGAACTTGCGAGTAGGCGGTATGAAAAATTCAGAAGGATAGAGGGGGCTATGAACCCGGCGGTCCGGACTGCGGGCTGCAGAGAAGGAGATTGAAAATGAGTGGAATACAGATCATCGGAATGGGACATGCAATTCCCTCCGGATGCATGACCAATGACGACCTGTCTGCATATATGGAAACATCAGATGAGTGGATCCGTCCGAGAACCGGAATCGGTGCCCGGAGGATCTGCGGGGAAGAGGAGTCCCAGTCGGTTCTGGCTGCCAGAGCCGCGGAGGATGCCATAAAAAACAGCCAAATCCGCAAGGAAGAAATCGGGCTGATTATCACGGCGACCATCAGCGGAGACTACATGCTACCGTCCACTTCCTGCATCGTTCAGGAAAAACTGGGGATTCCCTCCGGAATTCCCGCCTTTGATGTGAATGCGGCCTGCACGGGCTTCGTATATGCCCTGCAGTGTGCGGATGCGATTCTGAAGTGGCAGAAGGAGCATCCGGAGAGCAGACCCTTAAGCATTGAGGAGCTTCGTGCCCGGAAGGAAAAGGGGGATGCCGGGGACGTCAGTGAGACGGCGGACAGACCCTACGCTTTGATCATCGGCGTGGAACAGCTGACAAAGATGCAGAACTATGAGGACCGGACCACAAGTATTCTCTTCGGTGACGGCGCTGCGGCCGCGATCGTAAGACTCAGCGATGAGCACAACTTCTACTGCCACGTGGCGGCGGAAGGAGAGTTGGAAGTGCTCCGCGTCCGGGCTCTCTGCAGAAACCAGCTGAACGTAAGACGCGAGGGCTATCCGCCTCTTGCGGCCTACAGTCAGGAACAGGTGGAGGACTTCAAGGCAGAGGCCTATGCGCAGATGGATGGAAAGAAGATCTTCCGTTTCGCAACAAAAGTTCTCTCGGAAGAAATTGAGAGAATGGAGCTTGCCGCCGGCATCCCGGTCTCAGATGTGGACTACGTGGTCTGCCATCAGGCAAACAGCAGAATCATCGACCACGTGAGGAGACGATGGAAACTCCCGGAAGAGAAGTTCCCTATGAATCTGGATCAATACGGCAACACCTCCGGAGCAAGTATTCCGCTGGTTCTGTATGATCTCATGGCAGCGGGAAAACTGAAAAAGGGAACAAAAATCTTCTGTGTTGGTTTCGGAGCGGGACTCACATGGGCCGGAGCCTGTCTGGAATTCTGACGGGATAACCGGAAGGGCGGAACAACAGTTGAGGTATAGATGGTTCAGGCGGTTATTTTCCGGGCTGCGGAAAATGCCACAGGTGATTTGAGAGAAAGGAGCGGTATACACCGGAGAGGCGTTGCGGCCTGCGGGAACGAGCCGGAAGGGCAGCAGCGGCTTCGGATGTGCCGGAATATATATGAAATTTCTGAATGAAATTCTTGGAATCAAATATCCCTTTATCCAGGGCGGAATGGCCAATATTGCGGTGGGCGAATTCGCCGCTGCGTGTTCAAATGCCGGCGGCCTTGGATTGATCGGAACAGGCGGAATGAACGCCGCCATGCTGGAGGAGCACATTCATATCGCCAGAAAGCTCACGGACAAGCCCTTCGGTGTCAACCTGATGCTGATGAATCCGGAGACGGATCAGATGGCGGAGATTGTGGCAAGAGAAGGTGTGCAGGTGGTCACCACCGGCGCCGGAAATCCGGGCAAGTACATCGGTATGTGGAAAGAGAAGGGAGTCAGGATCTTCCCGGTGTCCGCCAGCTGCACTCTGGCACAGAGACTGGTGCGGGACGGCGTGGACGGTATCATTGCCGAGGGCTGCGAGAGCGGCGGCCATGTGGGAGAGATGACGACCATGACGCTGGTGCCTCAGATGGTCGACCGCCTGGGACCGGAGGTTCCGGTCATTGCGGCCGGCGGTATCGCGGACGGAAGACAGCTGGCGGCGGCTTATGCTCTGGGTGCCTGCGGTGTCCAGATGGGAACCTGTCTTCTGGTCAGCGAGGAGTGTCCGATTCACGAAAACTACAAGATGGCGCTTCTGAAGGCGAAGGACAACAGCACCGTGGTGACCGGCCGCACGGTCAATGCGCCGGTGCGTATTATCAAAAACAAGATGTCCCGGGCTTACGTCCGGGCGGAGAAGGACGGGGCAGATCTTATGGAGCTGGAGAAATACACGCTCGGCTCCCTGCGCAAGGCGGTCTTTGACGGCAATGTTGAAGACGGCTCTCTGATGGCCGGACAGGTTTGCGGTCAGCTGGATCAGATCCGTCCGGTGGCGGAGATTTTTGCGTCAATCAGTGAAGAGGCCGGAGCGGTAATCCGGAGACTGGGGGAAATGGGATGAGTACAGGAAAGACAGCATTTTTGTTTGCGGGACAGGGAAGTCAGAGAGCCGGCATGGGCAAGGATCTCTACGAAGAATTCCCGGCTTTTGCGGAAGTGATCGATCGCGCGGACGCGATTGTCGACTTTGATTTGAAGAAACTGATGTTTGAGGGACCGGAGGACGTGCTCTCCCGCACAGAGTTTACCCAGCCGGCACTGGCGGCTTTCGGCTCAGGTGTGGTAAAGGTTCTCCGGGAGGCGGGGATCCGTCCGGATTATGTGGCGGGACTCAGCCTCGGCGAGTACACGGCGCTTCACGCCGCAGGCGTTTTTTCCGGGGAGGATCTGATCCGTATCACTGCATTCCGCGGAAAGGAAATGACAAAGGCCGGAAGCGGCCTGGATACGAAGATGATTGCGGTGATGGGGCTCTCGGAAGAAGACGTGGAGGCGTGCTGCAGGGAGGCCGCTGAGAAAAGCGGAAAGCTGGTGGAGGTTTCCAACTACAACGCCAAGGGACAGATCGTTGTATCCGGAATGACAGAGGCTGTGGATCTGGCTGCTTCTCTGGCGAAGGAGAAGGGCGCGAAACGGGCGCTGCCGCTGAAGGTCAGCACAGCTTTCCACACATCCCTGATGCAGCCGGCATCGGAGGCTCTGGGAGAACTGTTCGGCAGTGTAAACTTCGGAAAAATGGAAATCCCGGTTCTCTTTAATACGCTGGGAAGTCCGGCTGAGGGCGAGGCTGACGGGGAGAAGATCTCCGGCCTCCTGCAGCAACAGGTGAAATCGGCGGTTCGTATGTCGCAGACCATCGGCTACCTTGCGGCAAACGGCGTCACCCGGGTGATCGAGATCGGACCGGGAAGAGTTCTGGCCGGCTTCATCAAGCGGACGGTGGATGGCATTGAGACAATTTCCATCGACACGGCAGAAGATCTGAAAAAGGTGCTGGAGGTGTGCGTATGAATTTTCGCGGACAGACGGCTCTGGTGACAGGGGGCAGCGGTGGAATCGGCCGTGCCATCTGTGTGGCTCTCGCAAAGCAGGGAGCGGATGTGGTTATCCATTATTCCAGCAAGGAAGACGAGGCATTAGAGACACAGAGACTCTGCCGGGAGACGGCAGAGGATGAGCAGAAGTTTCTCTGTGTGAAGGGAGATATTTCTGAGGAGGCAGGCTGCGATGCTGTCTTCAAAGAGGCGCTGGCGCTCACCGGCAGACTGGACATCCTCGTGAATAATGCGGGAATTACGATGGACGGCCTTCTTCTGATGATGAAACCGGAGAATTTTGACAGAGTTGTGTCTGTCAATCTCTACGGAACCTTCTATTGCATGAAGCGGGCGGCCCGGATCATGTTGAAACAGAAATACGGAAGAATCGTGAATATGTCCAGCGTGGTGGGCGTTCACGGAAACGCGGGACAGGTGAACTACGCAGCCAGCAAGGCCGGCGTCATCGGCATGACGAAATCTCTGGCCAAGGAGCTTGCCGGAAAGAAGATCACGGTGAACGCGGTTGCCCCCGGAATGATTCAGACGGCGATGACGGAGAAACTTCCGGAGGAAGTGCAGAATGCCATGAAGGGACAGATTCCGGCCGGAAGAGCCGGAAGTCCGGAAGAAGTTGCCGGGGCAGTTGTTTTTCTCGCGTCACCGGAGGCCTCCTATATCACGGGACAGGTTCTGGGCGTGGACGGCGGCATGGGAATGTAAGGTGTAAGACAGGGAGATCAGTGGAGGATGAATATGAGCAGACGAGTTGTAATTACCGGACTTGGCATTGTGTGCCCCATCGGAAATAATCCGGAAGAAGTCTGGAACAGTGTAAAAGAAGGAAAATGCGGGATCGGGCCCATTACATATTACGATCCCTCCGAACAGAAGGTGAAGCTGGCCGGAGAGATCAAAAATCTGGATATGGACGCCTATGTGGACAAGCGGGAGGCACGCAAACTGGATAAGTATACCCAGTATGCGCTTGCTGCGGCGGATCAGGCAATGAAGGCTTCCGGATTGATGGAGCTGGAGGAATCCCACGAGCGCTGGGGCGTCATTATGGCCAGCGGAATCGGCGGAATCGCCACCATCGAAGAAAACAAAGTGCGCAGTATGGAAAAGGGCTGTGATCGCGTCAATCCCTTCTTCATTCCGATGGCCATTACCAACATGGCTGCGGGAAATATTGCAATCCGCTACAAGCTTCATGGCATGTGTTCCTGTGTAGTGACGGCCTGTGCCAGTGCAGCCAACGCCATCGGAGATGCCTTCCGTCATATCCGCGACGGATACGGGGACGTCATGGTGGCAGGAGGCGCGGAATCATCCATCACTCCCCTCTGTATCGGTGGCTTTACCTCGATGAAAGCACTCTGTACCTCGGAGGATCCGAATCGGGCATCCATTCCCTTCGACGCGGAGAGAAGCGGCTTTGTTATGGGAGAGGGAGCAGGTTGTCTCGTTCTTGAGGAGTATGAACACGCGAAAAAAAGAGGCGCCCACATTTATGCGGAGCTGGCGGGTTACGGGGCTACCTGCGACGCACATCATATCACGGCTCCGGCACCGGACGGAAACGGAGCGGAGAGCTGTATGCGCAACGCGATTGCGGATGCGGGACTTACCATCGATGATATCGATTACATCAATGCCCATGGAACATCGACCCATATGAACGACGCGGCAGAATCCGCGGCGATCCGCAGACTCTTCGGCGACCGGGCCGATCAGCTGAAAGTAAGCTCTACAAAGTCCATGACCGGACATCTGCTTGGAGCAAGCGCAGCGGTGGAGGCCGTTATCACTGCAGAGGCTGTTGAGAGAAATTTCGTTCCGCCCACCGTAAACTATAAGGTTCCGGATCCGGAGTGCACCCTGGATGTGGTGCCGAATAAGGGAGTTGAAAAAGAAATCCGCGCGGCTCTCAGCAACTCCTTCGGGTTCGGCGGCCACAACGCCTGCCTGGTATTTAAAAAAGTCTGAGAGAAGAGAGGGATTTTGTCATGGAATTAAATTCAGATCAGATCAAGGAAATACTTCCTCACCGGTATCCGTTCCTTCTCGTGGACAGAATTACAGCCTGCGAACCGGGAAAGTACGCAGACGGACGGAAATGTGTGTCGGTCAATGAGATGCAGTTCTGCGGACACTTTCCGCAGCAGGCCGTCATGCCCGGAGTACTGGTGCTGGAGGCTCTGGCTCAGACCGGAGCGGTTGCGCTTCTGACGGAAGAAGAGAACAAGGGAAAACTGGTTTTCTTCGGAGGCGTAAAGCAGGCGAGATTCCGCAAACAGATCGTTCCCGGAGATGTGATCGAGCTTCACACGGAAATTATTGCGAGGAAGGGACCGGTAGGTTTCGGAAAAGCAACAGCAACTGTTGACGGAAAAATTGCAGTGTCAGCAGAACTCTCCTTTGCCATCGCAGAGCCGGAGTCACGGCATTGACAACCGTATCCGGCTGTGAAAGGGTAAACAGTATGCATAATGTAAGATTTAGTGATCATAATGAAATTGATTTTGTGGAAATTTTAGGAAAAATGTGATATATTTTACTGTAAGTGCATAATTGTTTACTAATAAGAACAGAATGAAGGAGATAGTATGTCTGACGAATTAAACGGAGACGCTCTATACGACACATATTCTGACGATGTGAGGGAGCTTTCGACAGAAGAGGCGTTTGGAGAAGTGTATACAAACTTTAAATTACATTTTTATCGTGAAATTTTCAGAAATTTCGACAACAGGGAAGCGACCCTGACCACCGTCGAGAGTTTCTGCATGGAAGTTATTTACGCGATGAAAAATCCCACGATCAACGAGTTCGCCAACTTCATTCAAATTTCTTCGCCGAATGCGGCATATAAGGTTAACAGTCTGATCCGGAAGGGATATCTGAAGAAGATCCAGTCCAGAAGGGATAAGCGTGAGTATTACCTGAAAGTCACACAGAAGTATTTGGACTATTACAATGTCAGCTCTTCTTATGTGAGTGATGTTCTCGCGAAGGTGAAGGAGAGTATGACGGATGAGGAGTGGCACGATTTCCACCACGTCCTGGGGATCATCAACCGGGAACAGATGCGGGATGTGCCGACATACAAGGCTGACCGGGCTCAGGAGATCCGGGAGATCGAGGCCGACGAGGCGAAGCAACAGTAAGCGCCGGATAAAGAGCGATTAAGAGACAAACAAAAGAGCAGGAAGTATTCTCGAGGGACTACTTCCTGCTCTTTTCGTACAGCGACGTCAGTAATGCGAAGTGACCCGCGGAAGGAAGCAGAGCATACACGCTCACACGTCGCTCTCGTCCTCAGCGCTCCGCCGCCTATTGCGGGGTGCTCCCGCAAAAAGCTCAACCGCTTTGTCTTATGCCCTTCGGGCGATGTACAAAGCGGGTCTACGCTCCGCTTCGGTCCGCGCTAAGCGAACGTCCCCCGGACGTTCAGCGCCTCAGACATTGCACGTCTACGCTCCGCTCCTATCGTTCGCGCTGCATGACTCTGTCCCTTGCCGCGGTGTTCTTTGCACGCAGATCGGCACGACCTGAACGGATGGATGATGTAGTCCCCAAGAGTATCATTCCCCGTCAATTTCTATGTTGACCAGCTTCACGCCGCGTCCTCCGGAGAGGTCGGCCCGGAGGGAACCGCAGGTCGGACAGGCGTAGCGGTGCTCTTTCTCCGGATGATAAGAGAGGCCGCAGTCGCTGCAGACGGCTACGACCGGATCGTCTACGGTCTCCAGAACAGAGCCCTCCATCAGGGTTCCCTGCACCGCTTTTGTATAATACTTGTGAAGATATTCCGGGAGAACGCCGGAGGTCTCGCCGACGCTGACCAGGATGCGTGTCACCCTCTTCGCCTGCTGTTCTCTGGCGGCTTCTTCTGCCAGATTGACGAGACGGAGGACATAAGACATTTCATGCATAGTGTTTTTTCCTTTTTCGTGATTATCAATGATATTTTAGGACGGAACTGTTTTTTTCGCAAACCTGTGGTGAGAAAAATGTGTTATAGTGAACAATATCGATGTGCGACTGGTGTGAGTTGAACAAAATTAAACATAACCGGCTGCAAAAAGGAGGAAGTATGAGGGACAAGGATTCGTTGGATGAGGGCTGTGAGAAACCGGTAGTGCCGGAAAAAATGACAGTCCTGGAGGTTTTCACAGAGGATGACAGGAAACGGCAGGAGACGACGCCGGCGCCGAACGCGAAGGCGCTTCTGCCCATCGGTGTTTTTCTGGTGCTCTATCTGGGTTTTGGAATCTACTATACCTATGTGTCACCGGTGGCGGAACACATGGGCTTCTATGTGATGTCTGTGGTGGTGGCCTTCGGTTTTGCCCTGATGGTTGCCTTCCTGCAGAACCGTTCACTGAAATTCGAGGACAAAATCCATATCTGCGCTCTGGGAATCGGAGATGACAATATTACGGTTATGCTTTTGATCTTCCTGATGGCAGGCGCCTTCAGCGGCATCGCCAAGGCGGCAGGGGGCGTTGAGAGTACTTCCCATCTACTCCTCAATACTATTCCCGGAAGATTTTCCGTCCCAGGCCTCTTTGTCATTGCCTGTCTGATTTCCATGTCTATGGGAACCAGCGTGGGAACCATCACGGTACTGGTGCCCATTGCGGCGTCAGTGGCCAACACCGCTGGTTTTGACCTGGCTCTCTGCGTGGGAACCGTGGTCGGAGGAGCGATGTTCGGCGACAATCTCTCCTTTATCTCGGACACAACCATAGCGGCGACAAAGACGCAGGGCGTGGAGATGAAGGACAAGTTCCGCACGAACTTGAAGATTGCGCTCCCGGCAGCGGCCATTACGCTGGTGATTCTGATTGTCTTTGCGCTTCAGGGCGGCGAGGCGGTTCTGGGACATTATGACTACAGCTACTGGCTGGCGCTTCCCTATTTCATCGTTCTGGTTATGGCTCTGTTTGGTATTAATGTATTCCTGGTTCTGGGAGCCGGCATGGCGCTGTTTCTTGCCAGTGGAATGATTGTGGGAAGCCTTTCCTTCGCAAATGCCTTTGCAGCTATGGGCGAGGGAACCACCGGAATGTTCGAGACGATGATCGTCACAATTCTTGTGTCGGCCATCAGCGCGCTGATTGAGGTCTACGGAGGTTTTGAGTCGATTCTTGCCTTCATCCGCAGACATTTCCACGGGCGACGGGGCGGTATGTTCGGTATCGGCTTCCTCACGGCCATGATGGACATTGCGACTGCGAATAATACGGTGGCCATTGTTGTGGCCGCTCCCATCGCAAAGACGATCAGCGCGGAGTATGACATTGAGCCGAGAAAGACTGCTTCACTGCTGGACACCTGCTCCTGTGTCTTCCAGGGAATTATTCCCTACGGGGCCCAGCTTCTGATTGCGGCCAATCTGGCCGGCATCGGCAGTGTTTCCATCATGAAGTGCCTCTATTATCCTTATCTCCTTCTGGTTTTTGTGGTACTATCCATCCTTCCGGAGGGGAAAAGACAGAATAAACCTTACGGAAAATGAGGTTGAGGGTGAAAAAACATCGAAGAACCGTCTTGCTTGCAGAGAAAAAATTCGGAGAATGACCGTACGAGAGAAGATATTTTTCTGTTCATGGCGATTGGATGAGTCGGTTCTGAAAAAAATACGGAAATATATGAGTACAGGCAGAAATTGTTTCAGATAAATTGACTTAGTAGAGTCGCTGATTTACAATATTTCTTTGTCTGTACTCATTTTTTATGTTATGGATAAAAGTACTCAGAGGTTTTTATAACACAAAACGTGCCGAATAAATGGGGTTCGGTTTCGGGAAATGGGCTCCCTTTGAGCGAAGGGGACGGACGCGAAGGAATGCTGTGTGAGGCATTCTTTTTATCTCATAGGAAATTGCTTCGCATTCCCTATGAGACAAAACGCTCCGCGGGATGCGCAGCTCGCAGATGGGAAGATCGCTTCGCGATTCTGCTCGCGCGCCAAAGTCCTGCAGCGCTCCCCTCAGGAGTGAGGGGAAGGGGGAGTCGAAGTCCGCTTGCGGACTTTGTTCTGGTATAGGAAATTGCTTCGCAATCCCTATACCAGAACGCTCCGCAGGATGCGCACTCGCGCAATATGTAGATGCGTTGCATCCGCGCTCGGCGCGAGAATGTCGCTAGCGACATTCTTTTTTATAATGGGAAAAAATGGAGAGTAAACAAAATGAACAACAATCAAACTTCCGGAAGAAGCAAGTTTTCCGGAAAACTGGGATTCGTGCTATCGGCAGCGGGCGCGTCGGTAGGACTTGGAAACATCTGGAGATTTCCGTATCTGGCAGCGAAGTACGGGGGAGGCATTTTCCTTCTCTGTTACGTACTGCTTGCCCTTACCTTCGGTTACACGATGATCATGGCTGAGACGGCCATCGGACGCATGACGCAGAAGAGTCCGGTGGGAGCGTATAAGCATTTCGGAAACAAAGCGGGACTGAAATTCGGAGGCTGGATGAACGCCATCATTCCGATTCTGATCGTTCCCTACTATTCAGTCATCGGCGGCTGGGTAGTGAAGTATCTGTACACCTATATCGTCAGCGGAACAGCTGCGCCGGCAGAGGACGGCTTCTTTACCGGTTTTATCAGCAACGGCCTTCAGGCTGAGGGCGGCTTCCTTGTGTTCGCTGTCATCACACTGCTGATCATCTTCATGGGTGTTCAGAACGGTATTGAGCGTGTGTCCAAGATCATGATGCCTGTACTCGTGGTGCTGGCGGTAGTCATTGCCGTATATTCCATCACAAGAGATGGTGCTGTAGAGGGAGTGAAGTTCTTCATTATCCCCAACGCAAAGAACTTCTCATGGATGACCATCGTGTCTGCTCTTGGACAGATGTTCTATTCCCTGTCCATCGCCATGGGTATTCTGGTGACCTTCGGTTCCTATATGAAAAAAGAGGTGTCCGTAGAGGAGACCACCTATCAGGTAATCTTCTTCGATTCCCTGATCGCGATCCTTGCGGGTCTTATGATTATTCCTTCTGTCTTCGCCTTCTCCGGAGCCGAGGCAGGAAAAACGCTGAAAGCCGGACCTTCCCTGATGTTCATCACCATGCCGAAGATCTTCAACAGCATGGGAATCGGAAGAGTCATCGCAATTCTCTTCTTTGTGCTGGTTCTCTTTGCGGCGATCACATCATCCATCGCCCTCACAGAGAGCGCTGTCTCTACCTTCGAGGATGAGCTCGGATGGAGCCGCCGCACAGGTACCTTCCTGATGGCAGCCATTATGGTTGGACTTGGCTCCCTGTCCGCTCTCGGCTACGGACCGTTGAGCGGCGTGACAATCATCGGTATGCAGTTCCTGGATTTCTTTGATTTCCTTACGAACTCCGTAATGATGCCCATCGCTGCCCTCTGCACCTGCCTGCTGGTTACCTTCGTAATCAAAAAAGGACAGATTGCCGCAGAGATCGAGGCCGGCGGAAAGAAATTCAGAGGCAAATGGCTCTTTGATTTCATGATCAAATTCATCTGCCCGCTGTTCGTCATGATTATTCTGGTATCTTCAATTCTGAATGTGTTCGGAGTCATTTCTATGTAATAAAACTGGCGGGAGGCTGCCCGCGGAGCGCAAATATGCTGCTTCGCGGGCAGCTTTTTGTTTTTTGCGCGGGTAGAAGAATGACATAAATTCTGCGAAAACATCTGGCGAAATTCACAGAAAAGTGCAAAAATTGGGCAATTAGCGAAAACACAACCTTCGAATGTTGATGAATTCGACATAATTGGGAAAAACAATAGGAATTTTTTGTGCAATCTTGAAAACAATGTGAAAATTTGCTATATTGATATTACATATTTATGGGGACAATGAAATATTTAGAATTTTATGGGAAGGTACGTTTGAGAAACATATCGGGTGAAGTCTATGGCAATAGAGAGTTTTAAAGAGTTGCTGGAGGTTCTGGACACGACAAATCGTGAGTGGCCGGCTTTTCTTTTCAGGAAAATGACTTCCGTGGAAGTGATCGGAAGCAGCGGGGAGGTGCGCAGAAGACGTCACGATCTTCAGACCGTGACTTTCCACGAACTGTACAGAACAGTAAAAACAAAGAGTGAAGAACTGAAGCAGAAATCCTCCCAGTGTGTAGGCGTATGCGCGTCGGTTTCACCGGAGTGGGTGGTTGATGTTTTTTCCGCGGCGATCGCGGGGAAACGTGTAGTTCTCTTCGATCATGCGATGGCGGATGATCTGGAAAATATCGTTCTGCAGACAGGTATGGACAGCCTGTACACAGATTACCCGAGAATCCGCATGCAGTTTGAGAATCTGATGAAGAATCAGAATGTCATTGCGACGAGAAAGAAGATGCTCAGGGATTATCTGGATGACAGACTTTTCCCGGATCCGAATGCTATTGAGGAAAGCGGAAAGCTCTTGTTCTTTACATCGGGATCTACCAGGAAGAGTAAGCCGGTGGTTCTCTCTCAGAGGGCGCTGCTTCGCAGTGCAATGAGCGGAAAGAAGATGGTGGACTGCACGGAGAGAGACATCGTGCTCTCGATGCTTCCGCTGGAGAATGTATTCGGTTTTGTATGTTCTCTTCTGATTCCGCTGACACAGGGCGCTACGGTGGCTCTCAGCAGGGGCAGCCGCTATTATTCCGAGGATCCGGCATTTTTCCGTCCGTCACTGATGCCGGTTGTGCCGTCTCTTTTGAAATATTTGCTGAAGGAGCACGCCCTGAATAAGGAGCTGCGAACCATCGTTGTGGGCGCAGGACCCTGTGACATGAAGGACATGGAATCGGTATGGAGACGGGGAATTGATGTACGCTTCGGCTATGGTCTCACAGAGACTGCCGGTGGAATTGCACTGAGTGGTCAGGGAGAGGATCCTTTTACAATGCAGGTATGTCCGGACGCGAAGATCCGGATTGCCGAGGACGGAGAGATTTTCGTCAAAACTCCGGCAATGATGGACGGCTATTTCCACGACTCCGAGCAGACCCAGAAGAAGCTGGTGAACGGCGAGCTGGCGACCGGAGATATCGGATATCTGGATGAGCAGGGAGGCCTGCACATCCGTGGAAGAAAGGACGATGTCCTCGTTCTTTCTGACGGAAAGAATGTTCAACTCACTGACTGGGAGGATGATCTTGAGAAGATCCTCCGGGCAAAGGTGGCGTTGATTTCTGTGGGCGGAGAGCTGGAACTGGTGGTAGGTGCCAGTGAACTCCGAAGAACAGAGATCAAGGAACTGGTTGACGAATACAATGACCGGGCGGTGGACAGACAGATCGTGAATGTGCGCCTTCATCCGGAACCTTTTCCGATGACCGAGACAGGAAAACTGCAGCGGTGGAAACTTGGTGAAGAGTGCCTGGAGAAGATCGGAACTAACGGAAACGCCAGCTGATCAGATCAACAAGAAATCCCCTTTGGGGATGCATATGGAAATAAAAAAACGCAGGTGAGGCAAAGGATGTCCTTGCCTGCGTTTCTTTATGTTATGCGAAACTGTTATTTCATGGCGCAATCTGCTATAATCAATTCGGTATTCATTGTATTCTTATAAAAGAGAAGATAAATTTGAGGTAAGATATGAAACATTCGAAACAGTATGCAGCATTGATGCTTTCGTTCGCACTGACCGCCACTCAGGTCGTACCGGTGAGTGCGGAGGTGACGGATCAACCGGCGGAGGCGGGTGCGGTCGTTGAAACAGCGCTTCCAAAAGTAGAAGGCGAAGACACACAGGAGAATAACAAGACTGTTTCTGAGGCCGACAGGCAGGAAGAGGCACATGAGCAGGCGCATGAGCAGGCGCAGGATCCGCAGCCCTCTGCCGGAGCAGAAGCGACAGAAGGCCGCGAGAGTGAAGGAGAAGCAACCGGCAAAGAGACGACCGGAGACTCCGGTGCGGTCGAAGAAGGAGGTAAAGAAAAATCTGAGGCTGACGCTGACAGGACGGACGATGACCGGAAGATTTCTGTAGAGCTTGCGGATGGACAGCCGCTGGTCGGCAAGATGAAAGACAAAACCTCCTCCGGTGATACCGGAAAAAAAGATGAATTCCGGACCGGGGAGCTTACAATTACAGACAATGCGGCGATGTTCCGCCTGGTATATGCAAGCCTGGAGGGAAGCTCCGCTTCCAGATTCCTGCGTATTGTTTTGAGTGGTGAGGGTTACCATACTCTCTACAGAGGTTCTGCCAGCGATGCAGCTGTTTCCGGCGCGTCCTCCAGAATTCAGGGTTATCAGAATGCGGACGGAATGTGGGAG
>JAIKXQ010000071.1 GCA_024684035.1 Eubacterium sp.
CTCTTTTTCTTTACCATTTTTTAATAACTATAGCGCTAGAGCTTTTTGCTCTTTTTTTTCGGGATTATTATTAGCATATTATTCGCGCAACAAACAAACAAACAAACAAATGATTAGTTTAAGATGTAAAATACTAATCCTAATTGTGCTATCAATTGGAATGTTAGTTTCATCTGGTCAAGAATATCTTCTTGCATGCTTCATTTTTCCACTTCTCATTAATATCTTCACTAATCCAAAGATTGAGTCAAAATTTAAGAAATGGGAGGGCTGGAATCATCTTGGTAATGTCTCATTTGAGATGTATCTATGGCATCCAATTGTGTTGATATTCTTTATGATAATAGAGTATTACTATCCATTTATTCATATCAACAATTTCTTTTCAATTGTTTTGTGTTTGACGATATGCCTTGTTACTTCATTTTTAGTGTACTTCTTTATTGAAAAGCGAGTTAACACAATTATTAATGGTTCCTTATTTATTCAAAATATTAAAGAGATGTTATAGCGATAGTTAGATAGAATCATTTATAGGTAAGCGCTAAATAATCCGGCGGATGGAATCCGCCCCACAATAAGTTCATAATAGATCTGACACAATGACTGCATTTTGGTGTAACACTTTGTACTAATAGGCTACATTTTAGTGTCACACGGAAAGGACTCCCTATGTCAGATCGAAAAAGCTATCGCACCCTGGATGAGTGGTTTGCCCTCATTCAGGAGTGCCGTAAAAGCGGTATGACAGATGCCCAATGGTGTCTTGCCAACGGGATAAGCCGTCATACACTTAATAAGGCTATCACCCGGCTAAGGAAACGCTCTTATGCAATACCTTCCCAAAAGCCGCATGATATATATGACTTAACATCTCCTTCACAGGATGTGGTCAAAGTGGACATCGTCCCAGATGTCCAACCGTCCGGGGAAATGATCCCAAAGACGGTTCAGCACATTGACAATTCACATATGATAGAGATCACTTTCGGGGATATACATATATCTCTTAGTAACGGTGCTGACCCAGTGCTGGTATCCAAAACCCTGTCTCTTTTAAGGAGCTACGCATGATCGGCGACATCACAGCTGCTGATGAGATCTTCATTGTCTGCGGCTATACAGATTATCCGAGAAGAATTATTATTCGAGAAGTTTTGGGTAAAGTACCGTAGATTCTATTCTTCTTAGTTTTTTTCTTGAATAATGATATTACCGATATTCTTATTGTACAAACTACAATAAGGAGGAAGCAATCTTCGAAGCATTGCGCCCTTGAGTTCTTTGCTGTATCCCATGTGAAGCTCCTTCCTGTGATATCCAAAATGATACCACACATTTTTTCAAGCTTCACTGACTGACATCTATTCTGGAACGCGGGAAGCAAAAAAGGACCATTCGTTACTGAATGGCCCTGTACTACATCAAATATTAGGTTTTTATAAGTCTGATAGCTTTATCCTGTCATATGCACCATGTTTCGCATCTTCTGGATGTGGTTCCAAACCAATTATTGTTATCTCTTGCTGATCTGGTCCATATACCCAGTACATGCGGCGCGCTCCACTCTTTTTATTCTCCAGGTATGACTGCCAGACTTTCATACCATATCGTCTGGACAATTCTGCTATTTCATGAGATTTTAAGCTCGGGTACATAGGATCAAGGGATAGCTTCTTCAGAGCATTCCCCCATTTTTTATAAAGCTCTTCGTCTTTTTTACTGATAGTACCATTTCGGTACTGAGTCTGAAGAGAATTCCAGAATTCCTCCATTTCAGGAATTCCCATCCTAATTGCATATCCCATCCAGGCATTTCCCACTAAAAATCTGACAGATCAATAGCGGGTGAAACATCTCCCATCTTGAAATTCTCTATTGCTCTATCCATATCTTTCAAAGTATTTGCCGAGATGCCATCAGGAACAGAGAGTTCACGCGGTTCAAGTATTATGCAACCATTTTCGTATTCTTTTACATTATAGTATTGATACAAAGCACCTCTGAGGGTGATTCTCTTTTTGCTGTCAATGTGTACCGTATAATCTTTAATAGCTTCCATAAGGGTCACCTCCATATATGATAGGTGGGATATCCCACCTATCATTATAATACTACTTAGAGGCGCTTATGTCAATGAGACATGCTTCTTTCCGGTTTCTCTGGCAGATCAAAAAATAAGCGGAGAGACATTTCGTTACTACAAAAATGTCCCTTCTATCGTAAATGCTTATTCATCAAGAAACTCCCGGATATCTTCAGCAATCTTATTCTGCATAAAGTTGTGCACATAGTGGCCGCAGTCTAGTTCGATCACGTTTGCATCTGTAAGATCAGAAGCATACTCATAGTGGTCTTCAACCCAGTTAGTGCCCATAACTTCTTTTCCGTCGGAAATAAACATGATCATCGGTACATCCGGCTTGGGATTGCTGTCAATCTCGCTGACAGCCTCAGGAATCGACAGCCCTTCGTTTATAACGTCGAGATTCACAGCTTTCCTGCATGCAATAGCCCGATACAGTTCCTTTTCCTCCTTTGAAAGTGTAGATGGTAAAGACCTGTCGGAATAGAAGAATCTTACAATACCCAGCTTACGCGCAAGGGCAGCAAGCTTTTCATATTTGAAGACACGATCAAAATCGAATTCGTCGTAAGTGCGTGGAAGAACCATATCAAGACCTACGATTGCTTCGACTTCATCGGGATAATTCTGTGCCCACATAATCGATTCTAGTCCGGATAGGGAATGCGGACAAAGGACAAACGGTCCCTTGATCCCGGCTTTTTCAAGTGCTTCTCTGTCCTGCCTTAGGATCGTATCAAAAGATCTCTCGTCATCAATTACATCACTGAATCCATAACCAAACTTTTCTATAATGACGATATGGTAGTCATCTTTAAGAAGAGTATAAAGGCTCTTGAAATCAAGTATTGGCGAAGCCGTTCCCGAACCTGACAAAAACAGCAAGGTATGTGCACCTTCGCCTTCTTCATAGACACACATCATATGTCCGTCCACCTCTACCATTTGTCCCAATGGTTTCTTTAACAGTGATTCCTCCTGCTTCATCCGTATCCTGTTATAAACAAAAATTATGAATAAGGACACCATTAGAATAATGACGAGCGTTAGAAATACTTTTCCAAATATCTTAATTATTTTCTTCATATATGGCCTCTACAGTTTTACCTAAATTTCCTCGTTAATGCCATCCCTATCCGCTCCAAAACAGGTGAGCGATCGTGAGGTTTTTTCGTTTAAACTCAGGCGATGTCAGAATGGGCGAAAGTTCCCCCGTATCTTCCTGACTTAGACACAATACCTATTGCGCCCGTTGTTTCTATCCATTTCTTAGGCGACATGGTAAAAGCATTTGCTCCAGCCTGGTTTCTAAACCCCTCGAATTCGAGGGGGTTAAAATTCGGATTATGAAGTCCCTCCCAAAGTCCAAGGAATTCTATCACATCCCTGTTACGCATCCAGTTCTGGATCACAGCTGTCGGATCGTCGCTCTTATATTTTGCAATATCCGTAAGAGAAATAAATTCATTTTGAAAATCCGTAGTATAAATGCTGATATCTATACCCTTGGCATGGATTGTTTCTTTTACAGTTTTATTAGCCATCATTATTCCTCTCTCTTCACGTCATTCGGCCTAATAATCCTTAAGCAGGTAGCTACATGGGAACCATCGTTGAGTCGAAAAATGCCTTATCTGACATTTTAATTGCTCCGGTGTACGTTCTTTCACGATAAGATTTCCATGTAGGTTCTTACCTTTGGTTCAATATGAAACTGTCGAGCGTATTTTACGATTTTTCTCGGATTGCATTTACCGGAAAAGTATTCTTTTAATGCCTGTGTATAAATCTGGACATCCACACTTTTTTTATCGCGAATCAAATCGCAAATGCAACGCTCCAAATCATAGGTCTTCACTTTGTATCCCTGTGGTGTTGTAACTTCTATAATACCTAAATCCCATAATTCTTTTTTACAATAATGAAATTTTGTATTCTCATAGTCTCTTTTGATACGAGATACATTATCTCCCTGAGGTACAGTAATATCTAGTTCATGTGGAACCCTGTCGGAAATCCCCAATAGAAAAAGTGCTGTGCTATACGAAAAAATCATTTTGTCAGAGCGATTTTGTATCATACGATATTCGTCAGGTTCATTATTCGTGATCACGTAGTTTCCGTGTGATTCTTTAGATATGTAGCCATTTATCATGCCTTGATACAACAACTGTCTTGAAACACCAGCTTTTGCAAGTTCTCTTGCTGAGGCTATACCGCCAAATGACTCTATTACAACTTTCAACGAATCGTAAATGTAGTCCATTTTTATCACACCTTTCCATTTCGTTCTTTAATTATATCGTATCAAAGAATATAGTGAAATGCTTTTGCTCTTTTATTCGAATATTTAAAGAACAAAATTAACTACATATTACTCTTTTGGGTTTTGTGTTGTGTATTCCCGGAATTCATTGGAGGCGTCAAGCTGGTGGACTATACAGATTCGATTCGTCTCCTTTTGGGGCAAAAAAAAGAAGCCGGACGCATCCGACTCCCTTAAGCTTGGTCCGCAGACGTCCGCCGCAATTCTGCTTAAGTATGCCATATTGACAGCAAAATATCAATGCTATCTATTACGACTTGAAAATTAACAATGCACATCGGCAAAATTTTAATTTTTTGCCAATATGCATGCGGGAATCCGTTCTAAATATGGGCATAGAAGATCCAGATGTGTTCCGATCTTCTCAAAGAAGCTATAAGAAATGATTATTTCCTGATCTTCCAGATGGTATTCTGTTTGGCTCTTTCCCACTCAATATAACCTTTATCTCATAAAGGATTTAAGGATTTCCGTATTGCGCTGTTTTCGAAGCTTTTTCAGCAATCATTTAAAGCATTGATACAGGGTTCTGAAATAAACCTCATAATCCTGATTGTCCGACAAACCAGAGACTTCTCCATCGCCTGCCTCAACGATTCTCCAAGTTCCATCCTCCAGTTCCACGTAGTCAACCGTATAATAGTGACTGTCCAGATTTCTGTATTTTTCAATGAGTTCCTTTGGAGGTTCCGGCGTATAGGTTTCCTGTCCGGAGTTTCTGCATATCGTGGTGATTTCATGATTGACGTAGAAGATTGTAAAAACGCTCATACTGCTCCGGTTTCATCATCCATCCCCGGTAGATGGCAAAATGCTCTTCCTCCGGGGCATCCCGGACGATAAGTGTCTCTTCGTTAAAAAAGATCCAGCATATTATCCAGATAGACAGCTTCCCTCACATGGATCTGATATTCCGGTCGCACCATGTAATACAGAAGAAACTCCAGCACAAGCGCACTGCCCAGTCCCCGCCCTTCAATCTTGAAGTTCGTGAACCCCATGGGAAGATATGTGTTCCGTATGTCCCCGACAGACAGAAAGCCCGGATTTTCCATGGCTCGCGAAAACCGGTACCCCTCCGCGCCCCCGGGAGAAGTACAGGGAAAGTCCGGACAATCTTCGCCCAGATTTTGCCTGCTTACATTCTCATAGCAGGCCTTCCGGTCTTTGCAGCTGAAGGCGCAGCACTCGTTGCAGAGAAATTCTGTTTTTTCCTTGTATTCCGGAGACAGTTTTTCCAGTTGCTCCATCCTTTTATTCAATCGAAAATCGGGAACCACATAAGCAAATTCCTCCCGCTTCAGTTCTTCTTCGAAAGCCGGAAAAGACGTGAGAACTTTCGTGGTAGATGAGACCAAATAGAGCTCCGGATAATTTTCTCTCAGGTACTGAAGCAGAAGTTCTGAGTGTATGATCACCCCGTTCTGCATATCCGCCCCTGAAGAAAAGAGTCTGCACAGTTCATTGCAACGCTCATCCTTCAGATGTTCCTCCCGAAGAAGAGAGTTACTGAACGTCAGCCTGGCAGAAATCCCGTACTCCTTCAAAAGAGCCAGGACTTCCCGGGGATTGTCCTCCCCGCACTCGATCCGACCGCCTCCCCAGATACAATCCGGCGGTGCTCCGTATACGGAGCCAATGTCACACCAGGAGTAGAAGTACTCCGGGTGTGAGCGGTACAGCGGAAGAAAAATCCTGTACAGTTCGTAAAATTCAAACAGGCCGGGCAGATGATAATGTGCGGTCAACGCCTGCACCTCCCTTTCGTAGTTTCTGATGATAAAATTTCCAGTCAACTGTCCCGTGACGTTGTTGAACCCTTACACGACTCTCGTCACGAGATTCGATCGCCGTATTTTTCAACTCCTGCATGCTCAGGTTCCCAGCAACTCTGCCATGGTCTCCTTCACACTTTTATGCTGAATATTCCTTGGTTCAAAGCGCACCAGCCGGAACACCAGCTGCATGGCAACTCCTGCTCCGAACGTGGTGATGATCGTTCCGATTCCCACAGGGCCGCCCAGAAGAAATCCTGTCATCAGCACAACTCCCCACAGAAGAATCTCCACTATACCGATGGGACAGTGGGGCAGTCGTTTTCCGATTCCGAGAAGAAGGGAATCCCTCGGTCCGCAGCCCTGGCCGTTCCGCATATAGAGAAACTGTCCGAAAGCCATAAAGCAGAGTCCCGCTATGAGGATGAGAATAAGCGCGGCATACACCACCACACCGGCATCTTTTCCTTTGATCATTGGAAGAAAAATGTTGCTGAAAGGATCACGGTCATTGAAGAACTGAACCGCATTTCCGGTAAAGAGGGCGTCGATCACTGTACCGCAGCCGATTCTCTCCCGAAGGAGCAGATCAATGATCAGAACTATCACTGCCACACCGGTCATCACCACCCCGTAATTAAAGGGGGTGTGGTTGGAAATACCGGTACCCAGACAATCCCATGGTGCCAGCCCGATTCCGGCGCTGATGGTCAGATGCACCCCATAGGCAAAAACAGCCAGTCCTATAAGGATCTGCAGCCAGCCTCTCACAATTTTCCTTTTCATTTTCATCCCTCCCTTTTTACTCAGACATCCATTCTTTCAGAAAGTCCGCAAATTCACCGGCTTCCCCGCTCAGCTGAGCTCCGGGGTTGCTGATCAGGTACACATCCTTTGTGTGGTTCTTGCTGGTAATGGGTATTGCCCTGACTTTCTCCGGATGCCTCAAATAGTTCAACATATAAGACAGAGTGAAGCCAATGGCCTGATTATCCGCCACCATCTCCTCGATCATATTCAGATCTGACATCTCCATAATCGTATTGAAGTGACTCCCGTTGGCCAGTGCCTCGCTGATCTGTCCAATGCTGCTGGGACTGTAATTACTCTTAATGATCATGGGATATCCGTCAAGCTCCGCAAAACTCACCGCGTCTTTCGACGCGAGAGGATGTTCCACGGATGTAAGTATATAGAAGTCTGCGGAAAAAAGATATACCGCAGTGTACAGTGTAGTGGAAACCGGACCGGTGACGATGGCTATTTCATACCGGTTCTGATTGACAAATTCCGTCAAAAGCTGTTCCGGAAATTCATTCATACAGAGAATCGTATTGGGATATTTCTGATGAAAAGCAGCGAAGAAGTCCACGGTCAGATAGGGCATGACATCGTAGCAGACCGGAACGAACAGTTCTTTTTTTCCGGTGGCATCAATAAATCCCCGGTTCTCGATCAATGTAAGTTCGCTGAGCACATTCCTTGCATGGGGTACAAGATTCACCGCCATACTTGTAGGTACCATCTTCCTCCCCTCCCGCAGAAACAGCGGCGCTCCCAGCTGTTCTTCCATTGAGAGAATCGTTTTGGAGAGTCCCTGGGGTGTAATCATCAGATTCCGGGCAGCAGCTGCTATACTGTGCTCATGATAGACCTCCAGAAAATAGGACAACTCACGTTTATTCATTTCACAAGTCCCTCTCTTCGCAATAATTTCTATCGTCCGCGTGTTTTTCCGTTAATCATAAACCAGAAGGTTGATGAAATCAATAAAATTAGTGATTTATCTTTTTTCACCGCCGTGATATAAGTGAACCAACAACAAATCCATCGGCAACGGGGTCGTACCAGAAATGGTTCGGCCCCGTTCTTTGTTGTCATGAAGTTACTTTTCAATCCATTCGAAATTCAGACGAGGAGGGGATATGTATGAGCTACCCGGAAATTGATTTTTTGTATTTGAGTGAAGCTGATATGGTGAAAGCGGGCGTGAACGATCCGGTGAAATGTACCGAGACCATGGAAGAACTCCTGAAGATCCTGCACAAAGGCGACTACCGCATGGGCGGTGAAAACGGTAACTCACACGGATGTATGGTTACCTTCCCGAAAGAATCCCCTTTCCCGAATATGCCTACCGACGGGCCGGACCGGAGATTCATGGCCATGCCCGCCTACCTGGGTGGAGAATTCGATATCGCGGGAATGAAGTGGTACGGATCGAATGTAGAGAACAGGGAGAAAGGTATTCCCCGATCCGTCCTCATGGTGATGCTCAATGACAAGGAAACCGGAGCCCCGAAAGCTCTCCTTTCCGCAAACCTCATCAGTGCCTACCGCACTGCCGCCATTCCCGGCGTCGGCGTGAAACACCTGGCCGTAAAGGATGCCCATGTACTCGGCATCGTCGGTCCCGGCATGATCAATACCATTACCGCAGAGACTTTTGCGGCACTCCGTCCCATCGACACCGTGAAGATTAAAGGCCGGGGAAAGGAATCCATCGACCGCTGTATCGAATATCTCAATGAGAAGTGCCCGCAGATCAAAGAGTATATCGTCTGCGACACCCTGGAAGAATGTGTCAGAGACGCGGATATCCTGTCTTTTGCCACTTCCACTCCTGTTGGCGGTCATGAGAATTATCCGAAAATCGAAGAGAGCTGGCTGAAGAAAGGCTGCCTGATCTGCGGCCCCGGAGCCGTCGATGTGGATGATGCCTTCATGGCGTCCCACCGGATCGTAGATGACAACCCGCTTCTCTACGAGGCCTGGGCGGAAGAATATCCTTACCCCACTTTTGATACCATGTTCCTCCTGGGCTGTAAGGCACTGGATCTTGTACACGAAGGAAAAATGACAAAAGACCAGATTGAGAGTCTGGGCGCAATCGTATCCGGCGAAGCACCCGGAAGAAAAAATGATGATGAGATCATTCTCTATTCCATCGGTGGAATGCCCATCGAGGATGTAGCATGGGGAAAAGTTGTCTATGACAATGCCGTGGCCAAAGGCATCGGACGCAAACTGAATCTCTGGGAAAAACCGTATCTCTACTAAAATCTGTCGTGCGCTTTTTGCGCCACGTTTCACCATAAAAACGAGAACCCGTGAGCCCGGAAGAAGGTGCCTGAAAACCCAGGCTGTACCTTCGGTTCTGCAGCTCCGCGCTGTATCCGGCGGAGAGGAGGCTATCCATGAAAAGTAAAAAATTAGGCCTGATGAGTAGCGTGGCTGTCTGTGTAGGACTGATCGTTGCCACCAGCTGTCTGTCATCCCTTGCAACCGGCATCGGCCTGGTGGGCCGCACCTTTATCATACCGATGTTCATCGTCATGATCCTGAACTTCTTTGTGGGCATGAGTTTCACAGAACTCAACCGGTTGATGCCGGATGTCAGCGGAGGCACCGGTCAGTATCTGATGGTCGGCTTCGGTCCTGTCATCTCCATCGTGGGAAATGTATCCGCCTATGTCATTGCCATGGCTCTGACCATGACCGCCGAGCTTTCCATGAGCGGTATCGTGCTGAAGAGTATTTTTCAACTAGAGGTTGATCCCCGGGTAATTTCCATCGGTATTCTGCTGGCACTGTTTCTGGTAAATCTCCGCGGTGTGGATCTCTTTTCGAAGGTTCAGGATCTTGTAGTGGTTCTGCTCCTAGGATCCATGACAATCCTTGGAATCATCGGCACCATGAAACTGGGCACCGGAGATGTGGTACAACAGCTGACCAGACCGGTATCGGAAGGTTTTCTCGGCTGCGTCAACAGCGCATCCATTGCCTTCTGGCTCTTTATCGGCGTGGAGTTCGTCATTCCCATCGCCAAAGATATGAAAAATCCGAAAAGGGATGTACTGCTCTCCATCGGAATCGGCATGGTACTCCTGTTTGTCATCCAGTCCCTGCTGGGTGTGGGAATGTCCAACTATGTAAGCTTCGACGGACTGGCGAATGATCCGGAGGGAACGCCCCATATCACCTTTGCCGCAAATATGCTGGGACGCTTCGGCCGCTACTGGATGGGTGTCATCACTATGCTGGCTGCCGTCAGCACGGTAAACAGTATGTTTGCCTCCACCTCCAGAATCCTTCAGGGTATGAGTGATGATCGACTGATGCCCCGGATTCTTTCCAGGGAGAACCGTCACAAAGTGGCTTACGTATCCCTGTCCGTGATGGCAATTCTCGTCAGCCTTCTGCTCCTCTCCAATCTGGCGGCTACCAACGGAATCACTTTCGTTGTACTTGCGGCGTCCTGTCTCTGGCTGGCAGTCTACGTGCTGATCCACGCAGCTGTTCTGATCCTGCGGAAGAGATACCCGGAAATAAAAAGAAGCCGACGGCTGACCTTGTTCGGTATCCCGCAAATCATCGGAGCCATCGGCGATATCTATATGATCGTATTCATCAGTACAGGCGCAGACCGGATCCTGATCTATCAGATCTCCGCGGTATGCATCGCACTGCTGCTGATCTATGCGCTGATCTGGACCAGGTACGTGATGAAGGTCAAGCCCTTCGCCCCGGCGTCACTGGAAGACGTATCGACGGTAACAGCGGAAGAAACGAACTATACGGAAGATTCCGCGATAAATACAATCTGTGCAGTGGCATCCGTGAGATTTCATCTGTCGTAGCAAGACTTCTGCCAACTTTCCTTCTGCGACCTTTTCCGGATAATTCAAAAAGGGAAGCCGGCCGGTTTCCCTTTTTGAATTCTTATCTTCTGTCCAGCACCACCCGGATCCTTGTTCCGAGTCCCTCTCTGGAGAGAACCCGGAAATGTCCCCGGTGTTTGTCCACGATCCATTTGGCAATGGACAGTCCAAGTCCGGTTCCGTTGTAAGACCGGACTTCATCTGAGCGGTAGAACCGCTCAAACATATGCATCACATCCGCTTCTTTCATACCGATTCCCGTATCCTGTACCTGAAGATAAGGATTGCGGTTCTCATCATATCCAAGAGACAGAATGATCTCGTCTTTTTCTTTTGTATACTTGGCCGCGTTGTCTACCAGAATCCGGATGGCCTGTTTAAGCATCGTGGGATCCGCCCAGACTCTGATGGCAGTTTCTATCTGACGGAACCGGTAGATATGATTCTCATCTATCATCAGGGATTCCTCATAAATCTCCTGCATCAATTCATTGAGACTGATCTCCTCCATGGACAGTTTTGTCCGTCCCGCGTCTCCCCTCGCAAGAAAGAGAAGCTGCTCCACCAGTATATTCATATGTTCTGCCTCGTGGGAGATTGCTGTCACCGACTCATCCAGAACTTTCTCATCTTCTCTTCCCCATCGCTCCAGCATATTCGCGTACCCTTTGATAACCGCAATCGGCGTCCGGAGCTCATGGGATGCATCATTGACAAAGCGGGCCTGCTGCTTGTAGGAGTCACGCATGCGAATGATGAGATTGTTCATGGCACCCTCAATTCCTGCCAGGTCAGAATCTCCAAGATGAAGCGTTCCCTCGTGTTCCGGATCAATCTCCCCGATCGCTTCCTCCAGCCGGTGATATTTCTCCGTATCCGAGAAAGAAAAACGGTTCAACTCATCCGCCTTGAGCGCCAGGTCATTGATGGGCTTCAGAATCCTGCGGATCTTCCGGTGCTCACTGTAAGCCGAAAAAACCAGGTGCATGAACTGTAAAGAAATCACTGTCACCATCAGTGCTGTGAGCGCAAGAAACGGATAATAACAGACCTCCCGGTAATAGACCTTTTCGAATTTATGATCCGTAAGAACCATGGTCAGGTGTTCCAGTCCACCCTTCCAGGTAAAATAGAACCAGCGCCGGAACGAAATATTTCCGAACTTCGCGTACTCCCTGTCCAGAACAAACCCAAAAACGATCGCGAGAAAAAGCACCAGATCCGCTTTTATATAGAGTCCTACTTTCTCCCAGAGTCCTGACCAGAACAGCGACCTTGTAATGGAAGACATTTTCTTGTTTACAGGCTGGCCGCCTGTCCGTTTTTGCTTCTGCGTTCCTGTCATACTGCCCTTCCCCAGTTTACTCATCCGTCTCCGATTTGATCACATATCCCACACCGCGAACCGTCTGGATCATCTTCACGCCGTAGGCCTCATCAATCTTACTTCGCAGATATCGCACATACACATCGATGACATTCGTCTCTCCAATGTAATCATAACCACAGACCTTCTCCAGCAACGTGTCACGACTGAGAACGATGTCCATGTTTGCAAGGAGTGTCTCAAGCATCAGAAACTCACGGTTTGTAAGCGTGACCTCATGTCCGTCGAAGTGAACCGTGTGTCTTTTCTCGTCCAGCCGGAGCTTGTTCCATGTATAGACGCCTTCTTCCTTTTCCTTCTCCACAGCGCCGGATGACGCTCCCCGGTTCCTTGCCTCATAGAGCTTTAAGGCCACACGGATCCTTGCAAGAAGTTCTTCAATGGCGAAAGGTTTTGTGATGTAGTCCACCGCCCCCGCGTCCAGACCGGAGACCTTGTCCATGACAGCATCCCTTGCAGT
Source organism: Eubacterium sp. (assembly GCA_024684035.1). Taxonomy (GTDB): domain Bacteria; phylum Bacillota; class Clostridia; order Lachnospirales; family Lachnospiraceae; genus Bilifractor. The sequence goes on from JAIKXQ010000071.1 coordinate 12,696, forward strand.
CAGCAGGATCACCGGCGTCGGATTCATCTCCTGTTCCTTGTTGAGCCTTCTTAGAACCTCCAGTCCATTCAGTCCCGGAAGCATGATATCCAGAAGAATCAGATCGAAGTGGTTCGACAGGGCAAGCTCCAGTGCCTCCCGTCCGTTCTCTGATTTTGTCACCTCATATCCTTCGTGCAAAAGCTCCAGTTCCAAATATCTGGCAAGCTTGCTCTCATCTTCCACTATTAAAATATGTGCTCCCATTTTTTCTCCCTGTTTTATGGTACATTTTTTATCTGAGCGGTTGGCTGAACGAAAGTCATCCAATCTACATCAACGTTCGTAAAACCGCGTGGTTCATAAAAAAAATCGTAAATGATCCGAAACACGGATGAAGAAAAAACACTTTCAGCAGCCTTTCCTTCCTCTTTGTGCTTCGGATCATTATAAACTTATTTCCTTATAAATATATCCGGCTCGTCGGCTCAAAGTCCCTCAACAGAGGATTTGTCTATGTGACAATCATTCCGGCTTGTTGAACTCATCCTTGATGGAATCTGTCACATCAGCCGCTTTGTTCATTACTTTGTTGGCCGGATCCATATTGTTCTCGCCGATGAAATCATAACGGATTCCGAAGAAAAGCGAGATGATCACAACCGGAATCATCACATGCCATGCAGCAAGAGCGATGAGGACTACTCCCCAGAGAGGCATCTTGAAGACTTCCTTCTCCATGCCGGTTTCCTTGTCCTTCTTGGTGACGGAAAGGAAATTGACAGACAGGTAACGCCAGCATTTCTTCACGAAGCGTTTAAACTTCACACCGAAGGGCTCTGTTCCGGATGCTTCCTCCGAAGAAGCCACGGTCTTCACCACATCTGTGTATTCCTGCTTCTGTTCATAGCTGGTGGTCACCTGTTCCTGTGCGGGTGCTTTGACTTTTCCCTGCTTCTCAAGAATCACCATGGCATCCAGCAGATCTCCGTTTGCCTCTTTTAAGGCCTCACGTGCCTCTTCGTAAGATACATTTGCTTTTTCTCTTAATCTCTCAACTTTCTCGAACTCATCCATTTTATCTTCCTCATCTTTCTCCTGTATTTTCAGGTCATCATTTTAACTTTTTCTCTTCACGACGCTTCCGATCTACTCCCTGGGAGCTTATGATCGATCCCCGCCGCTTTGTTTCCCTCAGCTGATGATCTATTTATATCAATCCAAAATTAATGAATCCTTGGAGAAAGATTAAAATCAGATTAAAGAATTAACTTTTCAGTTTCTGGACATCTCGTAGTATCTCGCATAGGTACCGCCTGCAGTCAGCAGTTCCCCGTGATTTCCCTGCTCGGAGATTTTTCCGTCCTCGATAACATAAATGGAATCCGCGTTCCGGATGGTGGAAAGCCTGTGGGCGATCGTAATAGTCGTCCTTCCTGTGCTCAGTTTCTCCAGACTATCCTGAATGAACTGCTCGCTTTCATTATCCAGGGCAGAGGTGGCCTCGTCGAGAATGAGGATCGGAGGATTCTTCAGAAAAATCCTTGCGATGGATACCCTCTGTTTCTGTCCTCCGGACAGCCTTGTGCCCCGCTCTCCTACGATGGTGTCATATCCCTCCGGAAGAGAATCTATGAACTCTTCAAGATTTGCCCGTTTCGCCGCCTCACGAATCTCAGCTTCTGTGGCATCCGGTTTTCCGAAGGCGATATTCTCCCCGATCGTTCCGTCGAAGAGATAAACTTCCTGCTGAACGATACCGATGTTGCTGCGAAGACTTTCAAGCTTCATGTCCCGGATATCCTGACCTCCGATGCGGATGCTTCCCCCCGTGACGTCATAAAATCTGGGTATCAGCGAAGTAATTGTTGTTTTTCCTCCGCCGGAAGGTCCGACCAGAGCTATGCTTTTTCCGGAAGGAATGTGCATGGACACATGGTGAAGAACCTTGTCTTCCTTTTCATAGGAAAAACTTACATCATCCAGCGTAATATCTCCCCGGGGATCGACCATTGCCACAGCATCCGGCGCGTCCTTGATCTCAACCGGCGTCTCCACCACTTCCAGGAAACGGCCGAACCCGGACATTCCCTTCTGCAGCATCTCCGTGAGTTCCACGAGAATCTTGATGGGGCTGACAAAAACTCCGATATAGAGGGCGAACATTGCCATATCTTCCACTGTCATCTCGCCCTTAGCGATCAGATACGCGCCTACCACCATCGTCAGCAGATACATCATTCCCTGAAAAAACAGATTCGTACTGTTGAATTTTCCCATGGCATGGTAATTGTCGATTTTGGAAACGAGGAAACCATCGTTCCCCGCGCGGAATTTTTCTCTCTCCAGATCCTCATTGGCAAAAGCCTGAACGATGCGGATACCGGCCAGGGAGTCCTGCAGAGTTGCATTGATATCGCCGATCTTTCTCCGGTTGTCCACAAAGGTGGCATGCATGCTCCGGTTCTGCCGCAGAGAAAAGAATCCCATCACGAATACCGTGATCAGAAGGACAACAGCCAGCTTCCACTGGATGATGAAGAGAAAAATAAAGGATCCGATGATCTTCACTGCCGAGATAAAGAGGTTCTCGGGGCCGTGATGCGCCAGCTCGGAAATATCAAAAAGATCCGACACAAGTTTACTCATCATCTGACCGGTGTTGTTTTTGTCATAATATGAGAAGGAGAGCCTCTCGTATTTTTCGAAAAGCTCTGCCCTCATGTCTCTCTCCATTCTTGCTCCCATGATATGGCCCTGACAGGAGACATAATACTGGCATAAAGCCTGCAGGATGTAGGCGGCTAGTAGAATTCCTCCGATCAGAGGTATGGTGTGCAGAATTGCATTCCCGTCTTTCGTGAATACCGTGCGGGTCAGCTCTCTTAAGAGCTGCGGATATGCCAGATCCACCAGACTGATGAAGGCGGCACAGAGCAGATCCAGGAGAAAGACTGCTTTATAGGGACCGTAGTAGGATACAAATTTCTTTAATGTTTTCATTTCTTATCACTTCTTCTTTTTCTTAAGTACCTGTTCCAGAATAGATTTCTTGATTTCCGGATCGAGCTCGTTGAAGTCAATATCGAGACCGTTGAGATCGATACTCTCCAGCGTCGTTTCGCGACTGCTCTCCGTATTCTCCGGCTGCAAGTCTGCTGCACTGTGATCTGCCGGATTCACTGCAAGCTCTTCCTCTGTATCCAACGGAATCTCCTCCGCGGTTGTCATGAACATATCTTCGCTCATGTCCTCATCCGGATCCTCTTCCATCTGACTTCTGAGAAGCTGACTCTCCAGTTCTTCGAAGTCATACTCTCTCTGGTGGAAGTTCGCGTTAAAGGCCGTGGACTCTGCCGGCTCTTTCTTTGCCGCCGCAGCCTGAAGCTGTTCGCGGTAGTTGGCCGGGATCTCCCAGTTTCCGTCGAGCGCAGAAATCATCCAGCCGACTTTGTTTACAATCTTCTTGTCCAGCATGGTGTAATTGAAGAGATATACGACCTTGTCGTAATCGTTCTCCGCCTTCGCCAGAAGCTGAACACATTCTGCGGAAGTAAGATGACCATCTGCGTAGGCCATAAGCTTCGACAGTGTATTGTTGTCCACCTTGCTCTCCCGCTCCAGTGCCTTCTTCGAGGGCGTAACGGTTTTCTTCTTTTTCATGAAAAAGTTGACGCCGACCGTTTTTCCGCCCCGTCCTGCCGTGACCGGTTTGAACGTAAACGTAAACTGAACCAGATCGGAATTATCCAGCTCTTTTCTCGCGGGCTCGATAATTCTTCTACGAAAGTTTGTCCAGTCACTGTAGGGAATGGTACAGACCTTGTTGCCATTCTTGTCGGTCTTCGTGAAATACTTCTCCACGATGTCGTCGTAATCCATACCCTTGTTCAGAGCAGCACTGATCTTCTTATCATAGATATTCACCAGACCGAGACTGAACTTTAGCTCATTCAGTCCATAGTACACCGTCAGCACATCATCATCGCTGAGCATATAGAAATGGGTCATGAGAAGATCGTACAGCGTGAAGGTATTGTTGCTCTTCATCGCCAGAAGCGTATTCCTGGGAACCAGTGTGTATTTCTTTTCTACCTCAAGAGTATGCTTCTTGACCGCATCGTTGAAATAGATGTTCAGCACACCATTTTTGTACACAACTTTGTCCACGACACCGGTGATCTCAAACTCCTGGTTCTTGTCATCTTTCTTAATGAACATATAATGCTGAATCGCCTGGGCAGAAAGCTCCTTCAGTTTCTGGTAAAGGCTGTTACCGGAATAACCGAGAGCATCCCTGATCTCGCTGGTATTCATGGTGGCAATCAGTTTTCCCTCGCGCATGGTCATCTTCGAAAGTCCAAGGGTCAGCAGCTTCTTCTCCATAAGGGTCGATTTGTACTTCGCCTCCATGAAGCGGTTGCTTCGCTTGAGCATTACGTTGGAATTCGGATTCTTCTTCTTATTCGGTTTATCAATGACTTCCCCTTCAAGATAAGTCACAGAGTTGTCGTCACTGATGAAAGAAACAGCAACGTCTGTTTCTCTGTTTTTCTTCGTCGTCATATTATTACCTCATAGAATCACAGTTAAAAAACCACATTTGTACTGTATTATACCATTTGGCGTACAGATATGGTTACATATTTATTAAATCGAGTACGATTATCTCACGATTTTGTTAGAAATACAAGTGGCAGGAACTTAACTCCGTACATTTATGGTGCTATCTGGTTGGTTTTCATCCCGTATTCTCGTTGTTTTCAATGAATGCCGTACATTTTCGGTTACCTGCATCCATGACTCACACACTTTCTGCAAAAGCTAATCTAATATCAGGGCACAGATCACTTAACTCCGTACAAATCGGGTATCATTCTGGACGGCCCGGCTTGCACCCACTTTGTACGGTTCCCCTGATTTGTACGGTTCTTCCGCTTTGTCACACGGATCTTTACGTTTTTTGTCTCTTCTTCTGTATTTTGATCAGTGAAACGGAACCAGCTTTATCTTAATTCCGTACAAAACCGGTGCAATTCTTCCGATCTTCGTCTGAATTACCCTTCAGATCCTCCTGACTTGAGGTTTTACCGCGTCATTCATGCGATCCGGCACCCTGGCAGGTACCTCACGTACGCAAACTCCGTACATTTCAGGTTGCATTCCGGTTCCTTTCCCGGTTGCTTTCCGGTTTCTTTCCCGGTTGCTTTCCCGGTAATATTTCAGGTTGCGTCATCGGACAAGTCTGTTTTCAAGCACTAATCCCGTACATTTCAGGTAAAAATCCGGCGGACGGATGCTAACTCCGTACATTTCAAGTGCCTGTTCCGTACAAATCCGGTGAATCTGTTCCTCATTCCTTCTGTGTCAGGCTGCAAAAGAACAGTCTTTCCGGAAAATCCCGTAGTCCTCCCTCACTGAAACTCCAAACTCTGTACATTTTGGGGTTCTCATGCAGCGTAGCATCTACGAAACATACTGATTCTGCGTTTATCGCGATGCAAATCGAACGTCTATCACGGAATTCCCGTACATATATGGTGCTTATATAAACATTTCAATACAAGATATAGTAATTATCACCGTTTCAGCATCGAAACTCCGTACATTTCGGGTTCATACCTCATTATATTAGGAAGAAATTCCGTGAAATACCGTACAAATGGAGTAAAATACGTCCCTGTTTTCGCTCGTAAAGCGTTCGAAGCCTGTTTTTCTATGCCCGAAACACTTAATCCCGTACATTTTAGGTTAGTCTTTTCTCTTTAGCCCTGTACTTTTTGCCGTTTTATGCTACGCTGAAAGTGGTCAGGCTCTAATTCCGTACAAAATTGGTACTTGATTTTTTTGAAATGCACCATTTCTGTACGGAGTATCTACCCTTCTTGTACGGATCCAGCCCTATACCGCTTCCGTTTCAGGTACCCGATTTGTACGGATTTATTACCTGTATTGTACAGAGATATACCCCGGTTGATACATTCCTTGCACCATATTTGTACGCACCTCGCACCCGATCTGTACGGTGCAATCTTTCTCAAATGCTGTAACGATGGGATTTATGTATCGGTAATAAACAAATAAATCAAATAATGTCGTAGTTAATAATATAAATAAACAACAACCGGGGAAAACCTGACCAGATTTGTACGGAATTATCAGAAACCTTATTTGTACGGAGTTCAAAACAATGTCTAAGACGGTTGAAATTCTAAAGGATGCGTTAAATGATTCTCGTGCCGGTATTATTTCGTATGAAACTAAAAACTCCCATGTTGTGCGTAACCTGTTTTGTACGCAATTAACATGGGAGTAATTCCGGTATTTAGGTAATCAGTTGTAATCCGTGCGTCGTAAAACCGGGCATGGATCTTAATTTATCGTGTTCCGGTAAACGACATGAATATGTGGATGAAGGTGACAGTAATGCTTACGTATGTTCATGGCTCAGCTTTGTTCGCAGATTCTGTTCCACTTCCAGAAGCTGATCACGAAGCGTGCTGATATGCTGAAGAGCATCTGCGATCTCGTCATTTGTTTTTGCGCTCTCCAGACGTTTCACGAATTTGCTTTCTTCTCTGGAAAGACGGATTCCGTAGGACGTATAGTGAACAGTTGCAGAGGTTTTCTTTTCGGATGTGTCGGTGGTATTTCCTTCCCGGATCTTTTGAACGAGCTCACGGAAATCATCTCTTGTGATTGATGCCTCAGGGTTTTCATCAAGAATCCTTCGAACATCTTTGGCGAGACGACGCTGTTGTACCTCACTGAGCATAACAGCCTTTGAGAGCGCTGATGTGGCGATGATGTTTTCTTCCTCCAGTTTCTGAAGTTCAGGAACAAGTTTTGCCACGGCCTCGATCTTGTAAATTTGGGGAACACTCAGTCCAAGCATGTCGGAGAGCTGGTTGTACTCTTCCTCCCTGGTTTGCGTAAGTTTGAGGGAATTCATGACCTGACGGGCATTCCGGATTTCAACGGACCAGAATCTGGAATTGTGTTTCCGTTTTTTGTTTGCGTAGAAGTGCTGGAAAAATCTTTTCTCCGGATCTTCTGTGTATGGAATCATACGGCAGGGAACGGTTTTCCAGCCCAGTTTTCGAACCGCGGCCAGACGCTGGTGGCCGGAGACGAGCTCAAAACTGCCGTCGTGTTCTTCATATACAAGAAGGGGCTCAAGCAAACCTACTTTTTTGATTTCCTTTGCGTACTCTGCGACATCGTCCATGTCAAAGTCGGTGTTTAGTTTGTTCGACTTTATTCGCGTGATATCCAGGTCTTTGATGCCGGAATTCTTTATCTCGGCCTGTGTCTCTTCTTTTTTCTTCAGGATGCTGCTCTTCAGCATAGCCATTTCTTTATTGGCCTGAAACGCAGCTTTTGTTTTTCTGATCTCCGGCATTTACTTCACTCCTATTCTCTTTTTTACATCTGCATACATATTGTAGAGATCCATGGTGACATCGGATTTTCTGTAGGAACAGATGGGGATTTCGTTGTCCTTGGCGTCACCGATTTCCGAGCTCTCCCGGATGAAATCACCGAGAATCAGTTCACCGACGTGTTCTTCATAGATGGCTTTCTCATCCCGCTCACGGACGCGGATAGAGTGGTATCGATTGATGATGATTCCAAGGAATTCGATGGGGCTGCCATTGTTCTGTTCGATCTCGATCTGATTCGCAACCGATACAACAGAGGGGAAAGAGTCCTTTCCCTCCACCGGGCAGATGACGTAGTCGGCCATGGCATAGAGCTGATTCATCAGACCAAATCTGGTGGGGGCGTCGATGATGACAAGGTCGAAGTCTTCCGTATAAGGAGCCAGCTTTTTCTTTACATGGTTTCGATCTGTGTAGACAAGATCATCCAGGGACGGACCGGAGGGAATGATGGACAGATGGTAGCTCTCATTTCTTACCAGGGTTCTGGATACTACACTCTTGCTGTAGCCGAAATATTTGTACTTTTTAAATTCCGGAGTCTGAAGGTATACGTCCCGGTCATAGACGGTATCCTCCAGAATATCCCGCAGATTCACATAGTTTCCGTTCTCGTAATCCTCATCACCGGCGAAAAAATATTTTCCACAGTCGCCCTGATCATCTGCGCCGACGAGAAGGACTTTGTAACCTTCGTTTGCAAAGAAAGCAGCCAGATTGACAGAAAGAGTTGTCTTCCCGACACCGCCTTTTTTCGCATGGAACAGAATATTGATTGGCATGCAGACCTCCTATAATTATTACGGTTATAAATTGAATTTTCGTGTTTACGTTTAGTTTAATGCATTTTCTGTGCTGAGTCAATGCAACTGATTATTACGTAATAATTTCTTTGTGTTGAAAAAAGGCAGCCGATTTCTCTGCGGCCGCCTTTTTCTTCGTTTAAGGATCCGGCGTGGAAACTCAAACAACATTTTCCTTAAAAATATCACAAACAGATATTTACATTTCCATATACAATCAAACGGATTATTCCGATGATGATCAGATGAAGCGGATAATAGACGTAGAAAAACCACTTCATCCACTTTGCTTTTCCGCGTTCTCCGTTATAAAGTTTCAAAACCGGATATACCATAAGAACACCGATGAGTTCGATGGCATAGATCCTGCTTACAAAAAAGAATGAAACTATGCCGTACAGAATAACCCATCCGGACATCTTTAAGATCTGTCTTTCCAGATTTCCTCTCTCACGGTACATCGCATGGATTGCAAGAATAGCTATACAGCTCCAGTTTGCAGGAAAAGCACTCAATATAAGGATCGTCTGTATCAGTATCTTCTGCCATCTTTTCCAGTTCTCTTCTCTCCTGCGAATCATCGTATCCGCTTTCCTTGTCTCATAGGAAATTGCTCCGCATTCCCTATACCAGAACGCTCCGAAGGATGCGCACTCGCGCGATATGTAGATGCGTTGCATCCGCGCTCGGCGCAAGAATGTCGCTAGCAACATTCTTTTTTATCATATATGCCTTTAAGAGGATTGATGAAATAAAGACCGTCACGGTTGCAATAGAAGAAGATTCTTCTTACTCCCCTGATCTTAAACCTTACTTCAGCACTTCCCTCCGGATAGAGTTTTATCAATTGCATATCATCAGAGGAAGCTGCTGCTACAAATGAAATATAATGATCCCTGGTCATGCTGTGATCGATCCGTACGTAATATTCATCCTCTACGTGTTCAATGAAAATCATGTGATGCTCATCTGTGGGTTCCGGCTCTAAAGGTATGAGCCGGATTCCGTGACAATGGATTGCCGCCTCACCCATGCTGTGTATTACGTTTCCACAGACCGGACATACATAGAACTTCGATCGCAGCATATTTGATGATACGTTGGCATTGTAAATGGTAGTGCCTGAGATCAGTTCCGTAACTGAGATTCTAAACGCTTTTGCAATTGGTTCGAGCAGAGTTATATCTGGCATCCCGTGACATCGTTCCCATTTTGAGACACATTTATCACTTACGCCCAGTTTTTCCGCAAGCTGAAGCTGCGTCATATTGTTCTTTTCCCGTAACTCCTTTATGATCGTTGCCGTAACGTATTGATTCATTTGTGATCACCTCCATGAATACAGTGTAATCCATGGTTTACGACTATGGTACCTACGGAAAGTAGAGTTGATGAAAGGAATGAAAGAAATTTTCTCACGGTGAGAATGTTTTTGTCTCATGGGAAGTAGCTCCGCATTTCCTATGAGACAAGACGCTCCGCTTAGATGCGCAGCTCGCAGATGAGAATACTCTTCCTAGGCAACGACCGACATTTCCTCATTTATAAGATCTTCGCTATCAGCCATTGCCTGGAGTGTCATCTCAAGTAGTCTGTTCAGCTCCCAGCCAAGCTGCTCTGCTCCTCTTTCAATCACTTCTCTTGAACAACCGGCAGCAAAACCTTTGCTTTTGTATTTTTTCTTAAGCGATTTCAGTTCCATGTCCTTTGTGCTTCTGGAAGGTCGCATGAGTGCGGCCGCCCATATAAGGCCTGTCAACTCATCAGCAGCAAAGAGAACTTTTTCCATCTTGTGAATGGGTTCTACATCGATGGTTACGCCACAACCGACTGTGATGCCATAACCGTGAGAACATACAGCATGGATGATATCTTCACCGACACCGCCTTCTCTTAATAGCTCCGGGGCCTTCAGACAGTGTTCTTCAGGATACAATTCGAAATCAATGTCATGAAGCAGGCCGACAATTCCCCAATACTCAGCCTCTTCCGCATAACCGAGTTCCTTTGCATACCACTTCATGACTGCTTCGACAGTTAAGGCGTGCTGGATATGAAAAGGGTCTTTGTTGTATCTTTTTAATAGTTTGAATGCTTCTTTTCTTGTGATCATACGCTTCTCCTTTTGTGTTCACATATTCTTATATTTTAACACATTGATACAGATTATTGAGACTGGACTTTTTTATGTATAAGTCCCACGCATGGCTTCACGCTTCGCGTTCTCGCCATGCTACATGCATTCGTGTTCCGGGCTATCGCCCTACACACTCATACATGTTGTCGTCTCTAAAGCGCCCGCGGATTTTCGCGTAAACGCGCATCCGTGTTCGCTTTGAGACTGGACTTATACATAAACTTTCTCACGGTGAGAATTTTTTGTCTCATGGGAAATCCCTCCGAATTTCCCATGAGACATAACGCTCCGCTTAGATGCGCAGCTCGCAGATAAGAAGATCGCTTACGCGATTCTGCTCGCGCGCCTTTCGTCCGCAGCGCTCACCTTAGGAATGAGGGGGGGGAGGCGAAGTTCGCTTGCGGACTTTGTTCTTTTGTTGATTTAAAATGGAAAACGTGGTTTAATCGGAGACAGAGTGATTATTGAATGATAAGGAGGACGTGCATACATGGGAGTAATCATCGGCGATTTTAACAGAAAAGGCGGTGTTGGAAAGACGCATTCCGTGATCAATCTTGCCGCTTCTCTGGCTATGCTGAAGAAAAAGGTACTTGTAATTGACGGTGATTCGCAGGTCAATGCCACATATTTTTTCCTCGGAAATGATGAAGAATTCTTCGACGGTGCAGATCTGAATGAAAATGTGAAAACATTTGCGGATGTCATCGAGGGAAATGCGGACTTGGTGGATAGTATCGTTCGGTTACAGTACACGACAAAACGTTTGTTGAAGAAGCATTTCTCGAAAATCGAGTGTGTCATCGATTTGTTGCCGGCCTCCAAGGATATGGATCTGGTGGATATCAGTGATATCTATGCGGTGAAGAAAATAACGGACGGATTGAAGGATGAATATGACTACGTGTTCATCGATTTTCCGCCGTCCAAAAATGACTATACCTTGACGTATCTGGTGGCCTGCGACTATATCATCATCCCTGCGGAGTGTGGAAATGATGATTCTATTATGGGCTATTCGGATGTGCTTTCATCTATTGAAGATATTCAAATCAATGACGAGATCGATTCAAACGTGGATATTCTGGGAATGTTCTTTACGAAGTTCATGTCGTATAAGAACGATCAAAAAGAGGCTATGGAGGAATCCATGAAAGTGAAGGAAGATATGAAGCTTCTGGATACTCATGTGAGATTCGACTATAAACCGACGGTTGACTCCAAGGACAAACACGAGCCGTTGTGTATCTGCGCGGCCAAGTCGAAAGCGGCTGTAGATTATATGGCTCTGGCAAAGGAAATAGATAAGACGATAAGGGGAAAGAAATAAATGGGAAGCAGCCTGTTAAAAAGTGTTTCGAAGAAAAGCAAAGAGTTAAAGAAAATCAATACAGAAACGCCGATCGAAGAGCTGACTGCAGAGGAGAACTCGAGGGTAAAAACAATCGCCAACGATTTGCTTGAAGATGATCCATGGAATGAGGAAATCTATGGCGAATCAGAGATCGAGAAGCTGGCAAAGAGTATCGAGAAATACGGCTTTACCGGTGTGATCATGGCTTATCCCATCGAAGACGGAAAGTACCGGATTGAATCGGGACACAGACGAAGAGCCGGCGGTGTGGCAGCAGGTATGCAGGAATTCCCGGTATATGTGACAGAGACTCCGAAGACGGAGTATGAGCGGAGAATACGGCTGGCATTGGGAAATGCCCATAGCAGAGAAATGACGCCGACCAAAATCGCGAGACTTGCAGAGTCTTTGGAGAAGGCGCACAGAGAAGAAGTCGCTGCGGAAATGCAGAGCGGTGAATTGCCTGCGGATCTGACAAAGGGAAAAGTTACAGAAGAGGTGAACGCAAGAGTGTCCCTGGATCTGGAACTCTCAACCAAGATTGTATATAAGTACAAACAGCTTTTGAAACTGATTCCGGAACTACAGGATCTGGCAGATGCGCCGAATGTACCCTGGTCAGCGGTAGGACCGGCGGCATCCCTTGCTCCGGAGAGACAGAAGGAGTTTGCCTCATCTATAAAGCGTATGCTTGCCTTGAACGGAACAGTGACGAGAAAAGAAATCGAGGAACAGCTCTACACCTTCCAGCATATGCTCACCGGAATGAGTCAGTATGAATACGATCCGAATGATGAGAGATATCTTCCGGACAGTGAGAAGAGCAAGGAAGCTGATCGTTCGAAAAAAGGAAGAAGAAAAAATGGGGGAAAGCTTCTGACCAAAGGCTACAATACTCTGATAGAAGCTCTTACCGGTGATGATGTGATCTTCAAGGCAACAGAGAGAGAAATTGTACTTGCTGAGCTTGAAGAGTTGAAGAAGATTATCAATGACAAAATTGAAGAATTCCGGGAAATGGAATAAAGAGTTGCGTGAAGAGACAGAAACAATGCATCGATACGAGTATGGCAATAAGGATGCGTCACATTTGCTGATTCAGCTGATCGATGAGCACAATCTTCCGATGATGGAAAAAGAGATTGACGCGATACAGAATGAGGCGGGGGATGATTTTCATCTGATCGCCTTTGAGGTGAATGATTGGAACGATGATCTTTCGCCATGGAAAGAACCTGCGGTATTCGGAGATCATGCTTTTGCCGGCGGTGCAGAAGAGACGCTTGCCGTTATCCTTTCGGAAATACAGGGTGATCCCAGACGTTGTTATCTGGGTGGCTATTCTCTGGCCGGGCTGTTTTCCCTGTGGGCTGGATGCCAGACGGATGCCTTTGCCGGTATTGCCGCCGCATCACCATCCCTCTGGTATCCACGGTTTCTTGATTATCTGGAAGCAAATACGATGAAGGCGGACAAGGTGTATCTGAGCCTCGGAGATCAAGAAGAAAAGACGAGAAATGCAAGAATGGCAACCGTTGGGGATTGCGTGCGGGCAGCTCATGGGATTCTTCAGAACGAAGGGATTCTCACCACGCTTGCGTGGAATCCCGGAAATCATTTCAAAGAGCCGGAACTGAGAACAGCAAAAGCCTTTGCGTGGCTATTGCAGAAGGAACATGAGTAATCAATCCTATGGTAAATAATCAAATGAAATATATGTTTGACTGGGAAAGCGATGTTTGTTTGTGGAGCACAAATGATCCTACTCGAAACAAGTAGGGTTACCCGGTTAATTTAGAACAGTTACCAATTTCAGAAGACCTGCGTGCCACTTTGAGACGTTTGATCGATAAACACGATGAAGCGCTTAATTGGGAAAAGCCGGCTGGTGATTTGTTATGGACGACAGAACAAATGGAAGCCTTTATCCGTGAGGCGGAAGAGGAATATCACAGGCTATGTGATGAGCTGCGGGATGAGTATGAAATAACAAACGAAGCATTCTCAGAATTCAGCGAAGAACTATCACACATACAGCGATAAAAGAAAGCTTCTATATGGGAAAAGAATAGCCATTGAGTAGTAAAGTAGACTTGGGAGTGGACTTTGAGTAGACTTTGAAGTGAACTTTAACCTGTCGTGCGCCAAACAGAATAAACATGTGGAGAGGAATCGGGAAACCGGTTCTTTTCTTTTGCAAAAATCAAGTAGGAAGCCACTACAGTAAACAGAGAAACCGAAGACAAGATGCTGAGTGTAGCTGTCAGAATAACTCTGTACAAATCAGGTGAATTCTCAAAGTGAGCCTCTGAAAAGGTCGGCCATGGGATACTTTTAAAATAATTTACAGCTCAAAATCGCAAAAACATGAGGCAAGTACACCTGTTTTGTACAGGGAGGTCGTAGACAGCCATGTAAGTTGTGCGGCCTCGAAAATGTATAAAAAACCGGCCGTGATTTCTCACGACCGGCCACATTCATCGTAATGTCAATATCGCCTCATACAAAACGCATATCAATAGATACCATTATTTCACTATTCCTGATACTTCTCAAAAAGAACTTTGCACCAAATTACTGAAGCAGAGAAAGAACTCCCTGTCCGGACTGGTTAGCCTGTGCAAGCATAGACTGAGCTGCCTGAGAAAGAATGTTATTCTTTGTGTATGCAGCCATCTCTTTCGCCATATCTGTATCACGGATGCGGGA
>JAIKXQ010000073.1 GCA_024684035.1 Eubacterium sp.
GTTGAGGTGGAACTGAATTTCGGAGAACAGAAGAAGGTCATGGAGCGGATTATCGGAGAAATGATGGAGGGGGATTCGGATGAGTAAGTGGGTTATCGGAAAATACATCCGCCTGTCCGATGCTGACCGGGATCTGATGAAGAAGGAAGGCAAGACGGAAAGCGAGAGTGTATCCCATCAGAAGGCGCTGATCCAGAACTTCGTAAATGAAAAGGATGAACTGAAAGACTGTGAGCAGTATGAGTTTTTTGATGACGGTTTCTCCGGTACCAACTTTGACAGACCATCCTTTGAAAAACTGATAGAGCAGATAAAGAAGGGGAAGATCAACTGCGTCATAGTGAAGGATTTTTCCCGCTTCGGGCGTGATTATATCGAACTGGGGGATTATCTGGAAAGGATATTCCCCTTCATGGGAGTGAGATTCATCTCCATCAATGATCATTATGACAGTCTGGATTACAAGGGTACCACCGGCGGCCTGGATGTGGTCATGAAGAATATTGTATATGATTATTACAGTAAGGATCTGTCGGTAAAGGTTAAGACTGCAAAACGCGCCAAGATGAAGCGAGGCCTTTATCTTGGCGGTCATGTTCCTTATGGCTACAGACGCTGCAAGGATGACAAGCACAGGATCGAGATAGATCCGGAGGCAGCTGAGGTTGTCAGGGAGATATATGATGCCGCTCTGGATGGAATGAGGACCGTGGATATTGCTGCTCAGCTTAATGATAAGGGATATGATACTCCGGCGGCATATTATCGGAGAACGAATCCGGGAACGAAGAAGTTTGCCAATACATCGAAGTTGAGTTGTTGGAATATTTACTCTGTGAATAAGATCCTGCAGAACAGGGTTTATTATGGAGTGGTTGTGGGACATAAGCGTGAGGCGATAGCGCCGTGCAGCTCGCATACCGTTTCGGTACCCGAGGATGAACAGATCACAGTTGAGAACTGTCATCCGGGGATTGTCACGAAGGAAGAGTTCCTTGAAGTCCAGAAGCGGTTCAGGAAGCAGTATCCGCAGAAGGATGAGAGAAGGTATGGCAAGACACGTCCTCTTGTGGGTAAGGCTGTCTGCGGAACATGCGGAAGGTCGATGAACTTCAGGTCGTATGTCGCATATGGCAGGGAATACAGCTATATCCTCTGTCCTCATGCCAAACATCAGAAAGCCGGACAGTGCTGCAGGAAATACTGCCGGGAAGCGGATGTGAATGAAATGATCTGGCATTCGATTAGGAACCTGATTGATATGGCGGACGGAGCGGCGAAGAAAGCAAAGAAGCGGTCGGATAAGGCTGAGAGTGAGAACCTGCGCACGGCGAAGAAGCTGGCGAAGCTTCAGAAGGATAAAGAGAAATGCGAGTCGGAGCGGTTTTCCAATGTTGACCGGTTTATGGCCGGGGAACTGGAAAAGGATGATTACCTGAGAGTTCGGCAGGAACTGTCCCGGAAGGCGGAAAGTTTGGATCAGCAGATAGCTGAGGTTGCCGCAAAGCTTCATGAGAGTGAAGCGGCTGCCGATGATGGTATCCGTGATGCAGTTGCCACGATGAAGAAGTATTCCGGGAAACAGGAACTGACCAAAGAGATAGCGGATGTGTTCATTGATAGGATTCTGATATATGATCCGAAGCATATCGAGATTCAGTGGGAACTTCCGGATGAAGTAATAAAGTTCATAGAAGGATAGGCGGTGGAGCCGGTTGGAGAGATCTGACCGGTTCTTTTTTCGTTGAAAAAACGCACAATTTATGGTACAATAAGTTATCTGTTTTGTGAAACTGATTGAGAACAGGATAAGAGCGAATATGGTGAGAAACAATATTGAAATAGATGTAAAAGTAAAATGCATAGAAGAAGGGACTACACAGGCAGCGGTGGCTGAGCAGATCGAAACCACCAAGTCCTACGTGAACCGCGTCATCAAGAAGCCAAACGGAGTGGTGAATAATACGTTTGTGCAGATGATGGAGGCTCTGGGGTATGATATTGAGCTACATTATGTGAAGAGGGAAGAGTGAAAATGGTTACTGATTATGATATTCAGAAAGAACTTTTAAATCGCAAAGTATATTCGGCATGGCAGTTTATTGTTTACACAAAGAAAAACATTGAAATTGTAGAATACTGCTATTCAACAATCAAAAATATAATTGAAAAAATGACTGTTAAAACAGTTAGATGGGAGCAGAATCTCTTCTCTGATTTTGTTGAGGATGTTGTTGACGGAAAGAGAGTAAAGACGGTCTCCGTTACAACTGATAACCAGCCTATATATGAATTACGAGTTGCCGGCGAAAAGATTGATCCTTGGTTTTTGTTCGATAAGTTGTTGAGGGATTTTTATCAATATAGCATGAACAGTTTAGATTCAATTGCACAGATAGCAAATGCTGGACTACTTGGAAACAGAGGGAAAAAAGTAGATTCTGTGGATTTTCAAAAGATGGCATCAACTTTTGCACAACAAACATATAAGACTGATTTCCCTCTGGTAGCAGCATGGTTTGACGGAGTAAATACATCAGATGAGTTCAAGTACATTGAAGCTATAAATAATAGGACAAAACATACAGCTGATATAGCTAATAAACTCGCAATGGGCATACTGGGAAGTGGCAATAAAACAGAAATAGGACCCTTTTTTAGAAAGGATAGTCAGCACGATAAGCGAGAACTTACAGACCAGTTACAAGCTACCATTGATTTTATTCACAGCGAATGGGATTCGTTCTTGAATGCTTTTTGTTCAGAGGTTACTCTTGAAAAATATGTTGATAATCGACAACATGAAATTGATGGAGTATATCAGCAACGATTGAAGGACGAGCCAGATCAGGACTTGTCGTATGCATTCATACAAACCGAAAATGATTTTAGTAGTATGCCATCAGAATTGTATATACTGTTTGCATATGATAGAGAGGGAGAGATAGCAGCTCATGTTTGTCCTTTTGATAGTATATTTGTCAGAAAAGGTGAACATGAGATTCTGGGAAGATACACCGCATCAGATGTAGTTGGCGATGACTGCCTGCTGCAATACCGAAAGTATGTTAAGGATGAGAGTACGCCTGGAGTTGTATGCATGTTTAATGCAACTCAAGAAAAAACCATTTTTTATCACAGTAATCCTTTTTTTACGGTCACATCAGTGTCAAATGATGATGAATTTATTAAAAGATGTTCGTTGCCGTTTTGATCTGTAAACCGAAACTCTGCCATCCGAAAATATGGCGGAAAAATCTTTTAGACCTATGTTGACATACTCTGACGAGGCCCACCACGTGCCTGCCAATACGTATCAAAAGATTATGCATCATTTCACTCCAAAGCTTTGGCTTGGTATGACGGCCACACCGGATAAGCGGGACGATCATATCGAGGGGAGAAATGTGTATGAGTTGTTCGATTATAACATTGCCTGTGAGATTCGTCTTCAGCAGGCAATGGAAGAGAATCTTCTGTGTCCTTTCCATTATTTTGGACTTACTGACCTGGCTATTATCGGAGATGATGAGGAAGATCACAGGGATTTTCATATGTTGACAAGCGATGAGCGCGTGAAACACATTATCGAGCAGGCCGGTTATTACGGATACAGCGGAGAGAAAGTAAAGGGATTGATCTTTTGCAGCGGGATCCGCGAATCTGAGGAATTATCACATAAGTTTAATCAGATCGTGAATCCTTCTACCGGAAAATTTTTTCGAACAATTGCGTTGAACGGAAGCGCCAATGAAGAAGAACGGCAGAATGCCTTTGAGAGACTTGCATTAGATGAGAATGATCCGCAGGTTTTAAGTGGGAGGGCGGAACCTCTCGATTATATCTTTTCCTATGAGATTCTGAATGAAGGTGTGGATATCGTTGAGGTAAATCAGGTAATTATGCTTCGGCCGACCCAGTCACCGATCGTATTCATTCAGCAGTTGGGACGAGGATTACGAAAAGCTGAGGGTAAAGAATATGTTGTAATTCTGGATTTCATCGGAAATTATAACAATAATTTCATGATACCTATTGCCTTGTCCGGTGACAGAACCTACAACAAAGACAACATTCGCAGATATATCATGGAAGGCGGACGAATCATTCCCGGAGCATCAACGGTACATTTTGACGAGGTGAGTCGAAAACGGATTTTTGCTTCGGTAGACAAGGCCAATTTCAGTGATATTCGTTTGATCAAGGAAAACTACGTAAATCTGAAAAATAAGCTTGGACGAATTCCTGCTCTGGCGGATTTTGATGCATACGGCGAGATGGACGTGGTTCGGATTTTTGACAACAAGAGCCTCGGTTCCTACTATAAATTCCTTGTTAAGTATGAGAAGGAGTACACGATCCGTCTGTCAAAGGATGAGGAAAAAATCGTAGAGTTTGTTTCTCAAAAGCTCGCAAACGGAAAGCGTTTGCAGGAACTTCAGATGTTGAGAAATGTGCTGGCCTATGCGAGAGGTCTTTCAAGAATCGGTTTGTTTGCCGGTCTGAAAGCTGATATGGCGAAGGTTGGAAAAGAGATCTCCGACGATCAGAGGAAAAACCTCGTAAACGTGTTGACGAATGAATTTCCGGCAGGTGTTGCAAAGAAAACATACGAGAAATGTGTCTTTATTGAAAAGGATAAGACAGATTATGTACCGACAGAAACGTTGATGGAGATGCTCTCCAACGATGACTTTTACAACATCATGCAGGAATTGATCGATTTCGGAATTTCCAGATACAAAAGAGATTACAGTAACTGCTTCGGAGATACCGATTTGGTGCTTTATCAGAAATACACGTATGAAGATGTGTGTCGACTCCTGAACTGGGAGAAAAATGAAGTACCATTGAATATCGGTGGATACAAGTTTGATAAGAAGACAAATACATTTCCTGTGTTTATCAACTATGATAAAGCAGAGGATATCAGCGACACGACAAAGTATGAGGATCACTTTGTAGACGGTTTCAGAGACAAACTGATAGCTATTTCCAAGTCAGGGCGAAGTATGGAGTCCGAAGATGTACAGAACTTCCTGAAGGCAAAAGAACGCGGCATTAGGGTTGAACTTTTTGTTCGCAAGAATAAGGATGATAAGATTTCCAAGGAATTTTATTATCTTGGACCGATGGAAGCTACCGGGGCGGCAAGACAATTTACGATGCCGAATACAACGTCGACAGCTGTGGAGATTGAATGGAAACTGGATGTGCCTGTACGTGAGGATATTTACGAATACATTGTAGGAGCATAAGTTTTGTTAACGAATACAAGTCATGGCTTCACTCCGGCAAGAAAAGAATTGTATTACTGGAATCCGACGTAGACGTATAAGATAGAGGAAATGATAAGAAAAGAGAGCGTTATGAAGACGATCAGAGTTGTTGCAGCGGTAATAAAGACGTGGAATGAAGAGGGAACACCCCTTATTTTCGCAACCCAGAGAGGATATGGAGAGTATAAAGACGGATGGGAATTTCCCGGCGGAAAGATTGAACCAGGAGAAAGTCCTCAAGAAGCATTGAGGCGAGAAATTAAAGAAGAACTTGAAACAGAGATTTCTGTTGGAGAATTGATAGATACGATTGAGTATGATTATCCGAATTTTCATCTGTCCATGGATTGTTTCTGGTGTGAGATTACAAAGGGAAATCTTGTGTTGAAGGAACATGAGGCCGCCAGATGGCTAACGAAAGAACAACTTGATGAAGTGGATTGGTTGCCGGCAGACATTACGCTGATCGGGAAGATACGGGAAGAACTGGTTGCCGGATGATATATACTGTCAGGGTAATGGACAGACAGAGTACGAATGTATTGAAGAAGCTTACGAAGAATGTTGTAAAGGATCATTCTAAGATTTGGGAATCGGTGGAGGAAGGCGGTCCGAGAGGGATTTGATTCCGCAGGGGGAATGATGGAATCGACTGAGAGTTCTTTTACTTTACGGAAGGAAAATCGCATGAAAGTTACCGTGGCAATTGATTCGATGAAGGGATCTCTGGGTTCTGTGGAGGCCGGAGAGGCGATCCGGCGGGGGATTCTGCTGGCAGATAAAAGCGCGGAAGTGCGTGTCTGTCCGATCGCGGACGGAGGTGAGGGCACTGTTGAGGCTCTGACCTTGGGGCTTGGCGGAAGGATGGAACAGGTGTCTGTGACAGGTCCGCTCGGAGCAAAAATAACTGCGCGGTACGGAATCCTTCCGGAAGACTCTGGGTTTAACGGAAACTCCTTGAGTGAAGACGAAAGAACGGATTTGTCCCGTTTGTCCGATACAGGAGGGAAGACTGCCGTGATCGAGATGGCAGCCGCAGCCGGCATCACCTTGATTGGAGAAAGCGAGAGGAATCCTTTGTGCACGACAACCTACGGTGTCGGTGAGATGATCCGGGATGCGATCGAAAAAGGGTGTAGACATTTCATCGTCGGTATCGGAGGTTCTGCGACGAATGACGGCGGAATCGGTATGCTTCAGGCTCTGGGGTTCAAATTTACGGACGGGACTGGAAAGGACGTTCCCTTTGGCGCGCAGGGATTAGGTCTGCTGAAGACATTGAGCGATGATGCGGCTCTTCCGGAACTGGCAGAGTGTACATTCCGGGTGGCCTGTGATGTCTCGAATCCTTTATGTGGAATTAACGGATGCAGCGCCGTCTTCGGCCCGCAGAAGGGAGCTGATTCCGATATGATCCGGCAAATGGATCAGTGGCTTGCTTCTTATGCTGCCCTGGCCGGAGTGAGATATCCCGGGGCAGATCCGGAAGAACCGGGAACGGGAGCAGCCGGAGGTCTCGGCTTTGCGTTCCGGACTTTTATGAATGCGGTACTGGAATCCGGAATAAAGATTGTTTTGGAGGAGACAAAACTGGAAGACTTCATCCGGGATTCGGATCTGGTCATCACAGGAGAAGGGCGGCTGGATTCCCAGACGGCAATGGGAAAAGCTCCAATTGGCGTCGCAAAGATCGCGAAGAAGTATGACATTCCGGTGATTGCTTTTGCCGGAGCAGTCGCGCCGGATGCGGGGATTTGCAATGCGAACGGGATCGATGCCTTTTTTCCGATTCTCCGAAGAGTATCAACACTTGAAGAGGCGATGGATCCTGCAGTCGCAAGACAGAATCTGACAGATACCGCAGAGCAGGTGATGCGGCTCTACCTTCGTGCAAGGCGGTAATATCCGGTTTACATTTATATTGATTAAAAATGAAGGAACAGGGAAGTGGAGTGACATGTTTGTTATTGAGGGGTTAATCAACAGAATAAAGCAGATTCGGGGGTATTACGGGGAGCGTTACGATGAGGGTGAATACTATGAATTCTGTACGAATTGCGATGCAAATCTTACCCTTCAGAAGGGATACAGCCCTTCGCTGAAATACTGGTATTGCAGGGGGTGTGGTCAGCTTCAAATCAACCCTGATATGGAATCAGATATCGTCTGGTACTGCGACCGATGTGAGGCGGTTTTAACCGATCAGGAAGGATTCACGGAGGAAGCAGGTGAGTGGAAATGTACGAAGTGTGGTTACGTGAGCAAATTAGACTCTAAAAATATTTTTCTGACAGAGGAAGAGCGCGAGGAGGAGATGAAAAATCCTTACCGTGGGCTTTCGAAAGAGGATCTCTTGCGTCTACATTTATATACGAATCGCGAACCGGTCGGCGGCAGAGAAGATGTTTTTCGAATCTGTGAGAAGGAGACCGGGCGGAGCTATATAGAGAAACGGCTGATGACATATGAGAAAAGCATCTACGAATTTCTTCTGGATCATCCGGTAGCGCATATGCCCCGGATCAGAGAAGTATTTGAGGGGATGAACAGGCTGATCGTGATTGAGGAATATATCGAAGGACGGACGATCGCCGAGTTGCTGGATGAATCTCTGATTTCGGAAAAGAGAGCGATCGAAATTGTGAAAGATCTTTGCGTCATTCTTGATGATCTGCACCACCTTTCCAATCCGATCATTCACAGGGATATCAAGCCGTCGAATATTATCCTGTCTCCGGAGGGGGAAGTGTACCTGTTGGACATGAATGTGGCGAAATGGTACGATCCGGATCAGAAGGATGACACCAGATATCTTGGAACGGAGCATTACGCGGCGCCGGAGCAGGTCGGCTATGGCTTATCCGCCTCGTCTCCCAGAACGGATATTTATGCGGTCGGTGTACTGATGAATGTTATGATTACCGGCAGGTATCCGAAGGAGCAGCCTGCCATTGGAGAGCTTCGGAAGATCATCGAACGCTGTACGAGCCTGGAGGTTGCGCAGAGATATACGGAAAAAGAACTGCTCGATGCTTTGGAGTTGTATGAAAGGAAAAATGATGCAAGATAAACCGACGAATGAACTCAATGCTCAGCTCAAGGAGAAAAAGATTGATGAATTTGATTCCTATATAAAAGAAAACTGCCGCTACATGGCAGACGACAAGCGGGCCTTCTACTATTATGTGACGGATGTGTTGAAAAAGAAGGGGATCAAACTCCATGATGTGTATGTCTCTGCAGATGTGTCTGAGTCTTACGGAAGCAAGATTGTCAGGATGGAGAAACATACCCGTAACCGGGATATGATCATCCGGCTCTGTCTGGCAGGACATTTTTCTACGGATGAAATGAATCGTGCATTAAAACTCTATGGGTTCAGTGAGCTGTATTCGAAAAACGCAAGAGATGTCATTCTGATCCTGATGATTAATGACCGTGAATTCGAAATCTATGAAATCAATGAAAAACTTCAGTCCAAAGGGTATGAACCGCTGAAGTCAGATAAGAGTGATTGATACAAAAATCCCCACCGTTTCGGTGGGGACTTTTGTTTTTTTAATCTGCTATTCTATCTGCAGAAACACACAACGAAAGGTTACGCGGCGTGATTAAAAAGTAATTTGATTCTTGTAATTCATGAACTTACCATAAGAAACGGAGGTCACACAACAAAGGAGATACAACATGAGAGAAAAGCTGAGTTTGGGGCAGTTTATTTCTACCAGGCGAAAGCATATGAGATTGACCCAGGAGGAACTTGCGGATCAAGTAGGAGTTTCCAAATCCGCGATTGCCAAGTGGGAGACGGACGGTGGACTGCCGGATCGCGATAACCTGCGACGAATTTCGGAGGTTATGGACGTCTCGGTGGATGAGCTTCATCGGATCATTGAACAGCCGGAGGCAAATCATAAAGACTTTTTTGATGTAAACATCACGCTGGAGGTAATCAAAGCTCTGGAGTCGTATGGTTACAAAGTAATCCGTCCGGGGGAAGAAGTGTAGCGAGTTTTTTCAGAAGACAATTGTGTAGCAGGGGAAGAAAGGAGAAGGTTATGGCTCATTGTATGAATTGTGGAAATGAGATTCCTGAGGGAACAAAGTTTTGTCCGGAATGCGGAGCGAAGGTTCCCGTGCAGGAATCGACATTGATGGGGGCAAATACTTACGCAGAGGGACAGAATCAGCAGAATCAGGATTTAACGCAGGGATTTTTTGAACAGAATATCAGCAACCCAAATAGTATGTCGCAGGCAAATCAAGCTTTTGAGCCGGTGAAAACAGGATCCGGGATTAAAAGATATGCGAAGTTTTTTGGTATTGGATTGTTTGTGGTTGCATTGCTTTCTTTTGGCGTGCATATGCCATTCATTTCTATTGTTTTATCCGGTTTGATTATCGGAGTCGCAGTCTTCTGTCTTCGCCGGAAATATCAGCTGAAAGGATTCACAATAGCTGCTCTGGTATTGTCCAGTCTGTGCCTCTTGAGCGGAGTGGACGCTGCCGGAAAGTATGGTTTGTTTGATACCCATAATCATGGAGCCGCGAGAGAAGCGAAAGCCGCAGAGACGGAAGTGAAGAATAAAAATTCAAAAACCGGACAGACGAAGAATGCCAAAGGGACGGAGAAAGCAGTAACGAAAAAAACAACGGTGACGGCACAGCCGACAGAAACGCCTGTGGGAGCAAAGACCGAACGAGAGCAGGCAAGCGATTATAATGATGCGACCAATAAAGAATACAGATGCGCAGGATATGTCGTTCATTATCCCTCGACATGGACAGAAGGAGATTCAGAAGGTACGTTTTATTCAGAAACAGGAGGGTGTTGCGGTTACTTTAGTGTCGTTAGTGTGGAGGGCAGTTTTAGCACAAAACAGGAATTGGAAGAGAATATAGCAGAGTATCTTGATGGAGTGAAAGAAGGATTTCAAGATTTTACCTCCTCGGAAATTAGCTACTGTAATCATGATACGACAGGCCTTCCCTGTGCTTTAGTGAAAATTACCGGGACGATACAAGACTTAGGTGCAAGCGGAATCGTCATGTATATGATAGACGAAAATAATAAAAGGGTTCTTATCGTTTCATATCTTGAAACTGAGAATACAGAAGTAAGTCACATGAATGATGCAGTCGAAGCCATGAGTAAGATAACAAAAGACGAATCGGCGGAGAGTAAACAGGAAGGCTCCGGAGATGCGAGAAGTGGTATTCGACCTGAAATCAAAGAAGCAATCGATAATTACGAGAGCTTCATGGATAAGTATGTAGAGTTTATGGAATCATATGATTCCTCAGACGCCACGATGCTGATGGAGTATGCGGATATTCTGGCAGAGTATTCAGAGTTTTCCAAATCCTGGGAGGAGATCAAGGAAGAGGATCTTACGGATGAAGAGCTTGACTACTATCTGGAAGTTTCATCGAGAGTATCAGAGAAGCTGTTAAAGGTATCGCAAAAATAAATAGAGTTAATCTCTGCGATTAATGATTACGAACATACAGGGGCGGTCACCGTTTGGTGGCCGCCCTTCTTCTATTGATGGAAACCGATGGAAGGAATTATGTCTCTGGGATAATTCTTCGCGCGTTTACTCTCGCCTCATGCGATCGACATCGCCTTTTAGGAATAGATTTCCGTTTACATTGTTCTTGATGGGCTGCAGTTTGTTTGCTTTGACAAAGTGGCTGATATTCTGCCGGCTGCATTCCAGAACTGTGCAGGCCTGAGAGGTGTCGTAGGTATAATTCTGAACGAGGACTTTGATGTCATCGAGCGTCAGAGGAATCGTCTGCCCGGTTTCATATAAGATTTTGGCTGGGATGTCAATGGAATTATTGAAGGAAAAACAATAGCCGTCCGCCCGGATCATTCCCGATGATTTCAATAATTCATTGCCAAGGACTTTGTCCATTTCCGGTATACTTTGCAGCTGTTCCTGCGATAGAACCTTCGTCTCTCCGTTTTGAAAGAAGGCGAGAAGTCGGTTGTCGGGGAGAATCGCAGCTTCCCGAAGATTTGTCTTCTGACGGCTTTGAACATAATCCGGCAGGGTGTCTGTTTTTCTTATATAGAGGCTGTCCTGGGAACATTTGCCCCGGGAAAGCTCCAGAAATTTGATTTCATCATATTCTTTCAGCTTGTGGGTTTTCAGAATACTCTGGATATTCTGACGTCCGCTGGGGATCACTCGTTCCCTGACCCACAGAAAGGAGAATTCACGGGGGATTGTATAAATCCCCTTCTTTACAAAGGCGGTGAATAGAAACGGCGCGCTCCACTCATCCAGATCGTCTTCCAGTTCGATGACGCAGGATTTTTCTTTTTCATAATACAGAAGAATGCCGACGCTCAACCTGGTTTCTTCATCGAGGATTTCATAAATTTTCATAGATTCTGTACCTCTCATAAATCATTTTCCAGATGTTTTCCAGGAATGCGTCAGAAAGAACGCTTTCCAGGCCATCAAAAAGATACGTTTTGTCTTCATCTTTGAGATGGTTCGGGAACAGATCATTTTTATTCGCAATGAGAGAAAGATTCTCATAGCAGGAATAGGAACCGATGAAATTGTTGCACGGTTTGTCAGCATGAACATCAAAGTGCAACGCTTCCTGATCGTTTTTGCAGGGATAGATCAGAGAAAGTCCATGATCAAAGAGGGGAGCAATGCGAATGGATTTGCTTCTCGGATTTCGCAGAATTTCTATATTTGCGCCGTGGCGGTCCCTGTTCAGGATGAAGTAGTCGACAGCGATCATCCGGTCGATGGTCTGCTGCCAGCCGCATCGCACGCAAAAATCATAATGGGATTCACCGGGCAAAGCATTTGCACGATAATAGTCATCCAGTGCAATTTTGCTCTCGCCTCTTTTTTTGAAATCCTCAGACGCACATACATACGTATCTAAGGGGCGGCCTTCGACCTCGATCCCGGCGTGAATGAGTTCGTAATCCAGATGCTCGACGCCGAGAAGAGTGAGCAAGCGATCGACAATGATTTCGTTTACACATTCATGGCCGATAACGCCTTTTACGGAATCATAATTCGAGAGCTTATAATAGGTTTTTCGTCCATGGAAGAACGATTCAGATTTCAAAAAAGTGCCGGCAGTACCGCTGGAGCTTCGGACATGAGACCATTTCAGGAAGGAGAGATCCTGCTTTTGATTTATGACATTCATTGTGTGTGGCCTCCCTTTAATGATAAGTGTAAGAAAATGCTAATTTGACGTATGACAAATGGAATCAGAATAATTTTATCATATATTTGACGTATGTAAAATAACAATACGAAAAAACGAAATATATTTGTCGACCGACAAGTAAAAACGAAAGAAAGGTAGGCTCGATATCGGGGAAAAGAAAATTAGGTATTGACAAAATACCTAACACGAGTAAAATGAAGATATAAGTTAAGTATTAAATAAACACCTAACCTCACGGCGAGAGGTTGATTCGAATTGCAAGCGATACAGGGGAAGAGAAAATGGCAGGAACAGATCTTAGAAATAGAGATGGACTTACGGAGCAGGAGTTTCTCGCGAAGTACAGCCCGGGGGATTACAAGAGGCCGTCGGTGACGGTGGACACGCTGATCCTTGGAATGAACGAGGATTATTCAGGGATGAAGATCCTACTGATCAAGAGAGGCGATCATCCATTCATGGGATGCTGGGCACTTCCGGGAGGTTTTGTCTCCGAGAATGAGACGGCACATCAGGCGGCGGCTAGAGAATTACAGGAGGAAACGGGACTCTCCGGAATTTATCTGGATCAGGTCTACACCTTTTCCAAACCGGACAGAGATCCGAGGACATGGGTGATATCCATTGCCTATCTGGCGTTGATTCCGGATCTGAGGGAAGTGGAAGGTGCGGATGACGCGGCGGATGCGGCCTGGTTTGATCTCCGGTTCACGGATGAGAAGATTGAGATCAGCAATGAGGAGAAGGGAGTACAGATCTCCTACGATCTGAGACGTGAGGCATTTCGGAACGGCGCTATGCGGTACGAGAATTACATACCTACGCTGACCGGTGAGGATGCCCTTGCATTTGATCATGTGGAGATCCTGATCGAGGCATTCAAGAAACTGCGGAAAGAAATCCTCTACAATGATCAGGCCTTCTGCATGGTAGAAGAGAATTTCACCCTTCCGGAACTGCAGGCTGTCTATGAGGCAGTGCTTGGACATGAGTTATACAAGAAGAGCTTCCGCGATATGGTCAAGGGAAAGGTCTCCGAGACGGGACGAATGAAACAGTCGAAAACGAAGAACGGCAGAAAATGTAAAGAATACAAAATGAGCGAATGTGAGGAGGAATTGAGATGAGCAAGGTATTGGTAGTGGTTGATATGCAGAAGGATTTTGTGGACGGTGCCCTTCGCAATGAGGAGGCTATTGAGATTGTTCCCTATGTAAAGGAGAAGATTCGCAAAGCAAAAGAAGAAGGGACAACAGTAATTTTTACACTGGATACACACGACGAAGGCTATATGGGAACCGAGGAAGGAAAGAATCTTCCGGTTCCGCACTGCATCCGCGGAAGTGAGGGATGGAAGATTCTGGATGAGCTGGAACCGGAGAAATACGGCGACGAGTTTTTTGAGAAGGAGACCTTCGGATCCACGGCGCTTGCCCGGTATTTCACAGAGAATAAAGAAGAGACTGATGAGGTGGAATTTATCGGCGTTTGCACGGATATCTGCGTGATCTCTAATGTCCTTCTGACGAAGGCTGTATTGCCAAACAAGGTGATCACGGTAGATGCTGCGGGCTGCGCAGGTGTTACACCGAAGGCTCATCAGACGGCACTGGATGCCATGAAGGCCTGCCATATCCGGGTGGTAAACGAAGGATAATGAGACCGAAATGCGGGGCGAATTTCCTGTTCGAGGCTAATCATGGATATGAGCTAAGAAAGGAAAAGTTTGAGATTTCCTGATAAAAAAATACGTGCGATCAAAAGCGCAGAAAAACAGAGCCGATTTTGGGATTGAAAACAATAGAAAAGTTTAAAGATTGAATGGATGGGAGAATAAAACTATGAAATTACAGCCGATTATTACAAGTCTTCTGGAGACAGATCTTTATAAATTCAGTATGGGAATGACCATTTATCATCAGTTCCCGTCATATAGAACAACATGGACCTTTAAGTGCAGAAACAAGGATGTGCACTTCACAAAAGAGATGGTGGAAGAGATTCGCGAACAGATCCGCGCATACTGCAATCTGAAATTCAACGAGGATGAGCTGGAATATCTCGGAAACATTCAGTGGCTGAAACGGGACTATGTGGAATTCCTGAGACTCTGGCACCCGGTTTTCGAGGACTTCGAGATCACAGATGACGCGCCCTGCGGCCTTGCCATAGAGGCGAAAAGCACCTGGCTGAATTCCTCCATGTACGAGATTCCGACGCTGGCTATCGTCAACGAAGTATTTTTCCGCATGAACTACGATTATGAGGATCTGCTCGACTCCTACAAAGAGAGGCTGGAGGCAAAGTGCAGACGTCTTCGTGAGAATGAGATCTGCCTCGGAAATTTCTCTGAGTTCGGCCTTCGAAGAAGACTCTCTGCCGAGGCACAGGAACTTGCGATTGAGCAGATCAAGGAGGCCGCAAAGAACAGCAAATCCACGTTTGTCGGAACATCCAACGTTTACCTTGCAAAAAAATACAACATTGCGCCGGTGGGTACCATGGCTCACGAGTATATCATGTGTGCCGGTCAGGGAAACAACAAACACAATGCCGCCTACTCCAACTGGTACGCCCTGGATGCGTGGATCCGCGAGTATTCGGTATTGAATGGAATTGCGCTGACGGATACCATTGGAACGGATATTTTCCTCAAAGATTTCCAGCTCACTTTCGCCACGATGTTCAGCGGTGTGAGACACGACTCCGGCGATCCCTATGAGTGGGGCGAGAAGATGATCCGTCATTATCAGTCGCTTGGTATCGATCACAAGACCAAGACTCTGCTTTTCTCGGATAGCCTGGATTTTGACAAGGCTGCAGCACTGTACGAGCACTTCCACGACAATGCGAAAGTAGCCTTCGGAATCGGCACCTACATTTCCAACGACACGAAGGTTCCTGCTTTGAATATCGTCATGAAGACAACCGAGTGCAACGGACATCCGGTGGCAAAAATCTCGGATACTCCCGGAAAAGGAATGTGCAAGGACGAGGAATATGTACAGTATCTCCAGAGAACGCTGAAGTGGAGACTGGAGAGAGAGTAAAAACTCAGAACAAAAAATATAAAAAAGTGCTTGCGTTTCCCCTTGATCCATGTTATGATCATCTACGGTTGATTGGTCAAGGGGTTAAGACGCCGCCCTCTCACGGCGGAAACAGGGGTTCGATTCCCCTATCAACTGCGAAGGATGTCGAAGTGATTCGACATCCTTTTTTTGCGTTCTTAGAAGTTTTTATAAACGGAAAAAGAAAGATACACGGGGTGAATTTGTGGATAAGAGCATGACATATACCCTTAACCCGTGGATAACACAATAGAAAACGATAAGAATCGTTGATAAAATACTGTAAAGAAGACTGCTTGATTTCGCGCTGATTGTAAGGAAACACGGAAGGAGAGGGAGAAAGAATCAGAAATGCTTACCTATGATTTTGAACACATCGACGGACCGATCTATGAATATCTTTACAGATGTATAAAGAACGATATTCTGTCCGGTAAGCTGAAACCGGATGAGAAGCTTCCCTCCAAGCGGATGTTTGCCAACAACAACGGCATCAGCACCATCACGATTCAGAATGCCTACGATCAGCTGATCAGTGAGGGGTACGTCTATACGAAGAAGAGAAAGGGCTACTATGTCGCAAACCTGGAAGGTGTGATGCGTCCCGTGGCGGCAGAGGAAGTACATTATGACATTGAGCTTCCGAAGTCGGAAGATGTTGAATATGATTTTTCGAGAAACGGCATCAATCCGGATAATTTTCCCTTCACGGTGTGGACCAGGCTGTCGAGGGAAGTTATGTCCATCCGAAAAGATGATCTGATGACGATTTCCCCGCCCACCGGAGTGCGTGAATTGCGGGAGGCAATTGTGGAACATCTGAAGTCTTTTCGGGGAATGCTGGTGGATCCCAATCAGATTGTGGTCGGCGCAGGAACGGAGTACCTGTATGGTCTGGTGATTCAGCTTCTTGGAAAAAACAGGAAATTTGCCATTGAGAATCCGGGTTACCGGAAACTGACCTGGATCTACAGACAGAGGGACGTGGAATGCCGGTTTGTCTCACTGGATGAAAACGGAATGACTGTGGATGGTCTGGAAGAGAGTGGAGCGGACGTGGCACATATCTGTCCGAACCATCATTTCCCCACAGGTATCACGATGCCGGCCGGCAGGAGGCATGAAATTCTCTCCTGGGCGAATGAAAAGGAAGGACGATACATCATCGAGGACGACTACGACAGTGAATTTCGCCTTGAGAGAAAACCGATTCCTACACTCTTTTCTGTTGACGGTTGTGAAAAAGTCATCTATATGAATACTTTTTCGAAGTCCCTGACCCCAACGATCCGAATCAGTTACATGATTCTGCCGGTGCATCTGGCAAATCGATTTTACAGGGAGATGTTTTTTTACGCGTGTACGGTTTCCAACTTCGAACAGTATACGCTGGCGCAGTTTATTTCCAGGGGGTACTTCGAGAAGCACATCAATCGCATGAGACTCTATTATATCCGTCAGCGAAGAAAAATTATCGACGTGATTCGCAGCAGCCATCTGGGTGAGGAGTGCAGGATCATTGAGAATGACTCGGGGCTTCATTTTCTGGTACAGCTTGATACGGAACTGCCCGATCTCACGGTGGAAGAGAGACTGCAGGAGAAAGGCGTGAAGATCCGTGCCCTCTCAGACTATTATTTTACGGAGGAAAACACCAGGCAGCATTGCTTTATTGTGAATTATTCAAATCTGAATGAAAATGAAGTGCTTCAGGTGATGGAGCTGATCAGGCAGACACTAAAAGAGGAAGACTGCGAAAATACTTTTTGAAGAGTTTTGTTACAGATGCCAATTATCCGGGACGATTTCTAGACGATATTTCCTTTACAGGGATTTTTCCGCTTTTTTTGGGAAAGTCAGAGCGTGATTTGAATTGACAGTCGGAAAAGAAGGATTGCTTTACGTAAGTATACGGGACAATCTGGATTCCGGTTTTACGTGTGCAGGAAGTTTGATTTGCAGGAGGTCCGGATTGAAAAAACTGAAAACAGTAGTATCGGCCATGCTCATATTGCTGTTGACTCTATGTTGGAGCGTTCCGATCCATGCCGGAGAAAAGAAGAATTCGCAGACCGTTGTCAGGGTCGGCTACGTAGAGATCAGCAATATGATGGAGGGGATGAGTGACGACGTCGAGAAGTCGGGACTTGCCTATGATTATCTTCAGCAGGTTTCCTATTACACCAACTGGGAATATGAATATGTGTACGGAACCTGGGATGAGATTCTGGAGAAGCTCTACAACGGCGAGATCGATGTCATGGCTAATATTTCGAAGTCTGATGAGCGCAAGGGAAAGATTCTTTTCCCGGATTACGCCATGGGCGTCGAGAACTATTATATTTATGTAAAAGAAGATGATGCATTGCTCGCCGGAGGTGTTAACGGACTGAAGGGAAAGGTTGTCGGGGTAAACCGGAGTTCTGTCATGGAGAGTATGCTCTGTGAATGGAACGAAAACGGCGAGTATCAGATCAAGCTCAGGACGTATTCGGGAAATGAGAAACGCTATGAGGATTTCTTCGATGGAGTGACAGACGCGACAGTTGAGGCAGATAATGCAGTCCTTACGGATAAGAAGATGATTCCTATGACAAGGATCGGAAGTTCGGAGTATTATCTTGCGGTTTCGGCGCAACGTACGGATCTCTTGCGTCAGCTCAATGATGCTCTTGATAAGATTGCATCCACGAATCCGAATTTCACGAAACAGCTGTCGGATACCTACTTTCCGGATGTGAATGTCAGCACGACCTTGCGAACGGATGAGAGGAAGTGGCTGGCGGATCACCATGAGATCCGTGTTGGTTACCTGCGGGATTATCTTCCCTTTTCAAAAAAAGACGAAAATGGTGAAGTACATGGAATCCTGATTGATATGCTTCAGGAAATAGAAAGTGCTCTGAACTTCGGAGAAGATGCGACTTTCCGGTTTGTTGATTTCAGCAGCTCGAAGGAGATGTTGAAGGCTCTGCAGGAAGAGGAAATCGACGCGGCGTTTCCGTTTGAGAGAAACGTTTCGCTGGCAGATGAACAGCAGGTGTATCTCACTTCTGAGGTGATCAATACGCAGATGAATCTGATCTGCAGAGGTGAGTATAGAAACGAGTCAAAGATTCATACTATCGGAGTTCAGAAGGGAAATGACATTCAGGAGGCGATTACAAAGAAACGCTTCCCGCAGGCGTCGATTCTGTACTATGACAGTTTTGAAGAACAGCTGGAGGCAGTCCGTGACGGCAGAATCGATGGGGTTCTGTTCAGTGACTACCGAAAGGATGTATATCTGAACCGTGCCAGATACAATGGACTGAATACGGTAAGACTCGGTGAGGAGAGCAGCAGATGCATGGCAGTCAAGAAAGGCAACTATGAGCTGCTTTCTATTCTCAACAGGGGTATTACCTATCTTCCGGTGAACTATGCGGTCATCGATACATACAAGTATAAAGAAACCGTTCTGGATTACAGTTTTGAAGATTATGTTCTGGAGCATCCCTTTGAGATTGCTGTTCTCGGAATCATTATAGTTGCCGCCATTACAGCGACAATTGTCTATATCCTTGGATTGCACAGCAAGCGGAAGTTGCTGGACGAGATGGCTCACAAGGACAGTATGACCGGCCTTTTGAACCGCAGAGCTTATGATGAATATACAGATCTGCATGACGACACAAACGGGGAAGCGGATCTTATGATTCTTGCCATGGATCTGAACGGACTCAAACAGGTGAATGACACCTGCGGACATGAAGCCGGCGATGAACTGATTATCGGAGCAGCCGGGTGCATGAAGTCCGTGCTCGGAAGATACGGAAAGGTGTACCGGATCGGCGGTGATGAATTCGTGGCTGTTGTTCATCTGGATAAAGTTCATGATGGAAGTCTTCTACAGGAACTTAAGAGATCTTTTGCCGGATGGAAGGGAGCGAAATGCTCAAATCTCTATGTCGCCGTCGGTTATTGCTACGGCAATGAAAAAGATAATCTGACCATTAAGGAAATGGTGAGAATCGCGGATTGCAGGCTCTACGAAGAAAAGAAGAAATTTTATGAGAAATCCGGCCATGACCGCCGGAATCGCAGATGAACAGGGCACAAATCTTTCGGATATTTATCAATAGCGAATACGAGTCGGTAGAGTGTAAATACAGATAAGAACAGCCGTGGGGCTGCCGCCAGATGCGACAGCCCCACGGCTGTTCTTTGTATTGGAAGAGGTTTCGCACATCATTGATAAGGTACTATAAGCTCCCTTCTGAGCTTTGAAATGTAATAGTAATAGTCCGCCGGATCGTTCAGGATCAGATGTCTGTGTCCTCTGTCTGTTTCTGATCAGACTTCTCGTCGGTGTTTTTCTCACGGCTTTGATCCGTCATCTGAGGCGGGTTTCCGCCCATACCGCCCCGGGACTGCGTCGCCGCGCCGGTTTCATCTACGGTGGTGACAATGCCGGAGAGTGTAGCAGTTCCGGTGGTTTTTCCGTTGATCTGAATGTTGTAGCTCTTATGGTCTTCCAGTGAAGCGGACGCATACACTGCAGAGGAGAATTCTTTGGTGGAAGTGTAGCTGATTAGTTCCTTTCCGCTCTCGTCAGTGATGGCAAAGTCTGTGCCGGCCTTCTGTTTCTCGCTGAAGATGACTGTGAGATCGTGGACGGTGGTCTGATCTGAGTCGGAAATGCTCTGAAGCATTCCGGAGCTTCCCAGAGCGAGAAGGCTACCACCGGTCATAATATAAGTTCCGAGGTAATCAAGGGATCCGTTTCCGTCATTGGTCGGACCTTCGACGATGATATCTCCTCCTGTCTGGGTGATACAGGTGTTGGAATCCAGACCGTCACCGTCTGCGCTGATGAGAATGGTTCCGCCGTTAATGAAGAGGTAGCCACTGGAAGTCTCCATCATACCGCCTCCGAAGTTACCTCCGTCCGGGAACTGCGGCTTCTCGGAATTCTCGGAATTCTCATGGTTGGCATTTTCTTCTGCCTGCGAAGCATCGTCGTTGGACGTTTCCTTGTCAGGGCGCTGCGGTTTCTGGGATTTGTCGTTATCTTCGGCATTTTCCGTAGAACTGTTCTCCGATGCTGCATCTGTATCTCCGGATGGTTTTTCAAATTCGCCATCTTCAGGCTTAAAGTCCCGGTCAGGTTTCTGGAAATCTCCGTCTTCCGGTTTAAAGTCACCGGACGGCGGCTGGGAGAACCGGCCGTTTTCTTCGGAAGTTGCATCCATTTCACCGCCAGCAGTATTGATGCCGTCATCAGAAGCCTTCAGGTCAAAGGTGCCGTCATTGATGAAAATGCAGGGGGCTTCCAGAGCCTCATAGCTTTTGTACACATTGATAGAACCGTTGTTAAACAGAAGAACAGAGCCGGCAGAGATTCCCTTGCCTTCGGCGGAGATATTGAACTCGCCATTTTCAACCTGTATCTGGTTTACCGCCTGAAAGGCTTCATCACCGGAAGTTACATTGAAACTTCCATCGGTGATATAGATGAAGCCCCTGTTCTCATCCTCGTCATTCGTAGATTTGAAGGCGTCGCCCTGTGTATTCAGGTTGAAGTTTCCGTCTGTCACCTCCAGGGCGTCTTTCCCTACAAAGCCGTCGTCTGCAGCGGTGATGTCATAGGAACCGCCAAGAATGCGCAGATCGTCTTTGCTGTGGACGGCATCCTTGAAGGCCGCGTTGATGGTCAGAGAACCTTCGCCGTTCAGAACGAGATCGGATGCGCTGTAAATGACGGCATCAAGTTCTTCATTATTGTGAGTTTCTGCATCTGAAAGGCTGTTTTCGGTTCCTTTCTCCAGAGAAATGGTGACTTTGTCGGCTTCTGCCACATTGATGACCGGTCCGTCACTGCAAGTGATATCGACACCGTTCAGAATGATGCGAACATCTTCGGTCTTCTGTGTGGAAACGGTGATCGAGCCATCTGTCAGAGTTCCGGTAAAGACGTATGTGCCTCCGGAGGTGATGGTGATTTTGGTTCCTTCGTATGTTACTCCGTCACCGTTTACAGAGACAGAATCATTGCTTAATGCGATGCTGGTGTAGGATCCGGACGTCCAGTTTGTGTAGACGTCATCATCTTTTATTGTAATCATATCGGCAGTTACTGCTGTTTTTACCGCGGCAGCATCCGCGGCTGAAAGTGCGGCAGCGGAAGTCAATGTGACAGAGGCTTCGCCGTCATGTGTGAAGACCGCCGCATTTGTAGTTTTAACATCGAGGGTACCGGAGGACGTGGATGAAACAGATGACGTTAATTCGGTATTCAGTGCATTGGAGAGGCCGCAGCTGACCAGAGAAGTGCTGAGTGTTGTAAGTAAAAGCGTGGCAAGTATTGCTTTATATGTATTGTTTTTCATAATTCATTTCCTCACAGTTCCTGAATATTTTCAGCGATTTTTCCGCAGACAATGGAGAGATTTCCGTTCCGTGTGCGGATGTTATCGATCATTTCTTTTTCTTTTTTCTGATCTTTCAGGCAGATGCGGTAATTCAGTTCGTACATACTTCCGAGGTTGACGGTTTTTACCCGCTCCAGGGAACTCTTTCTTGTGTATTCGCGGAAGATATCATCGAAGATACCTGTGTAATCCAGATCTTCCGGAATGGTTACTTTCAGTGAGCGAAACTCCCGGTCGTTTCCGGCAAAACCGGATTTCATCAGGAGAATAAAAAGGAGGGCGATGACTGTTGTGATCATTACTGCGAAGAGAATCTGCCCCATTCCGCAGGCCAGGCCGACAGCCATGGCAAAGAAAATCGAGAGGATTTCCTTTGAGGTTCCGGGGGCAGAGCGGAAGCGGACAAGGGAGAAGGTTCCGAGGACAGCTACGGCGCTGCCAAGGCTTCCGCTGGTCATCAGGATGACGGCTTCTACCAGAGCAGGGAGAAGAGCGAGGGTGACGACAAAACTCTTTGTGTAGTGGTCACTGGATTTCATATAAACCAGCGATATGATGAGTCCGAGAATCAGAGCGGTACCGAAGCAGATGGCCGCGGAACTGATGGACAATGTTCCGTTTGAGGTATCGAGGATGGTAGAAAACATATGGGGGACCTCCTGTTTTATGATGATTGCAGTAAAATGCGGTCGGGAGTGGCAGATGTGTCCGGATCCCGGCAGATCACCCGTGGTGAGGGGATCTGCCGAGAATCTATGTAGGCCCGACCGTATTTAGAGAAGGAGGTCGGATAGATTTTGCATGCACTGAGCAACTGCACAATAGGGAGAGGAATGGAACCGGAAGCTTTCAGCTCCATGAGGTAGCCAAAGTCTTTGTCCAGTATTTTTCCATGATCCCCGAGGGTGAGATCCAGCTCGTCGGTTCGATAGCGGATATTCCTGTCGATGGTCAGCCGAAAGCTGTGATCAAAGGTGCCCATATAGGAATCCCTGTCATAGCAGAGCACCATTGCCGGAATCGGGTGGTAGAAATCCCGGAAATAGGTGAGCTCCCTGCCGATCTGTGTGGAAGGTAGAGTTTCGGGAAGTTTCCGGTCGGAGTTTCCATCCGGATCAATAAAGGCAGTTGCCTCTGCGCAGGTGAGGGTGGTGCGCCGTTTGTAGACAATGCCATTGAACTTTTTCTTGATTTCCAGAAACGTCTGACTGTCCGCTTTGGGTACACCGTAGCTTCGGAGCCGGAGCTTTTCCTTGTATTTCGGTTTCTGCATGGAGCGGTTGACCAGATCATGATTGGGGGTATCGTAATAGATATTCAGGATCTGACTGTGGGGGAAGGCTCCGTCCGGTTCGATCAGCAAAGAAGCGGCCTCCAGAAACTGCAGGTATTGCTCTTCTGTCATGCGGTACTTGATCTCTTTGCGGGCAAATGTGAGGATCGGTTTTTCACCTTTGATTTTGATAAGGATCACATCCTTTCCTGTTCGTTGGATCTGTAAATCCCTTTGGTTTTGTGTTGCTCTGAGAATAGTGTAGAAAAGAATTGTGTTTGATATGTGGGAAAAATGTGTGCGACTTGTGGGGAAAATATGAAGAAAGTGTGAGTGGATCAATTTGCGGAAAAAAGGATTTAGCGTTACTTAATGATTTTGAATTAAAAAGAAAATGGGTTGAATTAGTATAAATTCAGATGGAGGTGCCGAAATATTAAGTAGATGATTTACGATTCGGAGATATGCGTTATCGGAAGAGCGAAAGGATTTGGAGGTGCTGTCATGCGTGGGATGAAAGTCAGTCATTGCGGTATCACACAGTTGAATACCGAGGCCATTGTAAACGCCGCAAACGAGAGGCTTCAGGCAGGAGGCGGAGTCTGCGGGGCGATCTTTGAAGCGGCGGGTATTCGGCAGCTGAAGGAGGCCTGTGATAAGATCGGACACTGTGATACAGGAGAGGCTGTCATCACCCCGGGGTTCGACCTGAATGCGAAGTATATCATCCATGCAGTGGGACCCAGATGGAAGGACGGAAAGAGCGGAGAGATCGAACTCCTGTATTCCGCGTACTACACAGCCCTTGAACTGGCAGTGAAGAACAACTGCAAGTCCATCGGATTTCCTTTGATTTCTTCCGGTGTATTCGGCTGTCCTTATGATCATGCATGGGAGACCGCCATTGCCGCCTGCAGAGATTTTCAGGATGAGCACCCGGATCAGGAGATCAGCATAGTTTTCGCGATTCCGGACGATGAGATCATGGAATTCGGAGAGGTTATGCTGGACACTATGGGACTTCTGATCTGGTGAGGACGATTGCAGGCCGGTGGAGCCGGTGAGCGAAGATCTAAAAAAGGATTGAAGCAGCACCAGATAAATAAAGATATGCGTACCGAAAGCGATGCCTATGCCTACAGAGACAGGCGTCGCTTTTTTTGTCTCATAGGAAATTCGGAGGAATTTCCTATGGAGGATCTTCTTGTTTAAAATCAGAAACTCCCCACGCATGGTTTTACATATGAAAAGAAAAAGCGCATAATAAGTTCCGTGTAGTTAAGTGTTTGGATGCATGTGCCTTTGAGTCATGCGGGTAGTTAGGAGTGATTTTTATGAATAAGGATCTGACGGTGGGAAAACCGGCGACCGTACTGAGAAGCTTTTGTCTGCCTCTGTTCGGAAGCATTATTTTCCAACAGCTGTACAATATTGCGGACAGTCTGGTGGCGGGAAAGTTTATCAATGAGAATGCGCTGGCTTCTGTGGGAAACAGCTATGAGATCACGTTGATCTTCATCGCATTTGCCTTCGGTTGCAACATCGGATGTTCTGTCATCACGTCAATGTTCTTCGGTGCGAAGAATTATAGCAAAATGAAGACGGCGGTATCGACGTCTCTCATTGCCAGTGCGGTGATCTGCGGTGTGCTTATGGCCATCGGCATCGGTTTCTGCGATGATCTGCTTCGGCTGATTCGTACGCCGGCAGATGTTTTTGCAGATTCGAAACTCTATCTGGATATTTATGTTTGGGGACTTCCCTTTGTTTTTTTCTATAATATCGCCACAGGTATTTTTTCCGCCCTGGGGGATTCGAAGACGCCCTTCTATTTTCTGGCGGTATCTTCTGTCTCCAACATCGGAATGGATATCCTTTTCGTCGCAGGCTTTGATATGGGAGTCGCCGGCGTTGCCTGGGCCACCTTCATCTGTCAGGGAGTGAGCTGCCTGTTGGCTATGCTGGTGGTGCTTCGGAAAGTGAAGAGTATTCCAACAGCAAAAGGTTTCACATGGTTTTCCTGGAAGATCTGCGGGGACATCGCGAAGATCGCTGTTCCAAGCATCCTGCAGCAGAGTTTTATCTCTGTGGGAAATATCATCATACAGGGTGTCATAA
This sequence comes from Eubacterium sp., assembly GCA_024684035.1. Lineage (GTDB taxonomy): Bacteria > Bacillota > Clostridia > Lachnospirales > Lachnospiraceae > Bilifractor. The sequence continues at coordinate 25,370 of JAIKXQ010000073.1, forward strand.
ACGGATTCGGACCTGGAGTTATGGCCGGATATTCCGCTTCCGTAAAGCTGAATAACCTGGTGATCACATCCTTCACGACCCTGGGCAACGGCATCTCCAACTATACGGCGCAGAATCTGGGCGCCGGGAAGAAGGAGCGGATACCGGAGGGATTTAAGGCCGGGCTTAGGCTGGTGTGGACAGTTACCGTGCCGATTGTCATCCTGTATCTCACCTGCGGAAGAACGCTGTTGATGTTCTTCATTGATAAGCCCTCGGCGACGGCCATGAGTTCCGGACTGATGTTTTTGAGAATTGTAACGCCCTTCTACTTCATAGCTGCAGTGAAACTCACGGCAGACGGAGTTCTTCGGGGTAGTTCTATGATGGGAAAATTTATGATCGGCACTTTCACAGATCTGATCCTTCGCGTCGTGCTTGCCTTTGTTCTGTCAGGAACGGCACTCGGCTCCACGGGAATCTGGTGTGCCTGGCCCATCGGCTGGACCGTGTCCGCCGTATGTTCCCTGTTCTTTTATCTCTACGGACCGTGGAAGGTGAGAAAAGAGAGCGAAAGTGGAATAGTGACAGGTCAGCATCGATAAAACAGCGTTCGTATATTATAATTGATGGAGAAATGTTTGGTGGCGTAAGTTATGTATCGGGGAAATACCGGAAATCTATACTTTGATAATTCAGGAACCGGTATGCCCCTGAAAAGAGGGGGAGGGAAAGAAATGAGTGAATTTGTTCGACGCGCGAAAGAAGAAGATATTCCGGCGGTCATTGAATTGCTGAAACAGGTAAACAAGACGCACTATGACGGAAGACCGGATTTATTTAAACTGGCAACAAAGTATACGGAAGAGGAACTCCGGGAGATCTTCTGCAACGATCAGACGCCGGTATTTGTTTATGCTGATGAAAACGGACGGGTACTTGGACACGGCTTTTGTGTTCTGCAGCGCCCGGAGAATACAAGACTTCTCACGGATATCCAGACGCTGTACATTGATGATATCTGTGTGGACGAGGCTGCCAGAGGAAAGCATGTGGGCGCGGCGATCTACGAGCATATCCTTGATTATGCACGTTCCTGCGGCTGCTATAACGTAACGTTGAATGTATGGAGTTGCAACCCTGGAGCCATGAAATTCTATGAAAAGCTGGGACTCGTACCATACAAATTAGGGATGGAGAAAATTCTGTAAGCTATCGAACCTGCTTAAATCAAGAGCAGAGCATAATTTATAAGAAAAATACAGATATTTACGCAATCAGGAAAGGTGATCACCTCTACATAGGAAGTGATCACCTTCTTTATATTCTCCTGTGTTATAGTTTTGGAAGAAAGTTTTCTACCGGGGAGGAGAAAAAATGCTGGACATTATCATCGTGGAAGATCACAAGGAGATCGCGGCTCTTTTGCTGGATTTCCTGCAGAATAGAAACTACAGGGCGGAGGTCGCGTCCACCGGGGAGCGGGCGCTGGAGCTGTTCGAGGAACAGGGGGCGAAACTGATCATTCTGGATCTCATGCTGCCTGGATTAGACGGCTTTTCGGTGTGCTCGAAGATCCGGGAAAATTCCAATGTGCACATTCTCATTGTGAGCGCCAGAGATACAAAGGAAGATAAGTTGAAGGGATTGAATATCGGGGCAGACGATTTTATCGAGAAGCCCTATGACATCGATATTCTGCTGGCGAAGATTGATGGGATTTTCAAGCGCAAATACGGTGTCGATGAACTGCGGGATGCCAATATCGTGCTGAATATCGGAAAACAGAAGCTGGCCGTGGATGGGACGGAGGTGGAAGTCACTGCGAAGGAATTCGAGCTTCTGCGTCTCCTGATGGAGAACAAGGGAGTGAACCTGAAGAAGGAGTTTCTCTTTAATTCCATCTGGGGGTATGACAGTGATTCTGAGCAGCAGACACTGACGGTTCACATCAAGCATCTGCGGGAAAAGATCGAAAAGGATCCGAAGCATCCGGTTCACATCATCACTCAGTGGGGAAAGGGATACCGCTATGAATAAGTTCAGACGGGTGATGATTCTTATTCTTTTGTCAGAACTTCTCCTTTTTTTCGGGGCAAACTTCTATGTCGGGTACGGCGACAGCAAGTCCGGAAAGAATGCAGGAGACGGAGCTTATCGCGTGGAAATACAGCGGGCGCAGAAGGATATGGAGGTGTTTGCGGCTGAAACTACTGATCAGGAGTCGGACGTGTCGAAGTCAACCGGAGGAACTCCGGTTTTGTCTGAAGGTGGGGACACACGGATCACAGCGCTTCCTCAGGAGCGGCTGGATGAAATCGCGGGGGACTATTCGTTGATCCTCGGGATTCGGCCTTTCGATGTGGAAGAACTGGTCAACGAGGAATACCGGGTGGAGGAAGTCGGGGGCGTGCTCTATCGCTTCGTCTACAGAACCGGCGGGAATAACAGTGTGGCGAAAAGTATGAACGTAGTGTTCGCAATGGTTTTTCTGCTGACGATGCTCGTACTGGTTTATATCCAGCGAAAGATTCTGGCGCCTTTTAACAGGATGACCGGTGTCACGGAAGATCTGGCAAGGGGAAATCTTGCCATGCCTCTTTCGCAGGAAAAGAGCGGCTACTTCAAATCCTTTCTCTGGAGTATCGACATGCTTCGGGAAAAACTGACAGATGACCGCACCAGGGAAATGGCGCTTCAGAAGGAGAAGAAAACCATTGTTCTCTCTCTGGCTCACGATATCAAGACGCCGCTGTCGGCTATCGATCTCTATGTAAAAGCCTTGTCGGAGAATCTCTATGACACTGGGGAGAAAAAAGAGGCTGCCCTTAAGGGAATTGAGAAAAACGCGGATGAGATCAAGAAATATGTCAACGAGATTGTCACAGCTTCCAGAGAAGACTTCCTGGATCTGTCTGTAAAGATTGGAGAAATCTATCTTTCAGAGGTCTTAAAGCCGGTGACGAAGTACTATGCGGATAAACTGAATCTTCTGTCGATAAACTTTTCCATCGACGTGTACCAGGATGTACTGCTCTCCTGCGACGGATCCAGACTCATGGAGGCCATGCAGAACTGTATGGAGAATGCCATCAAATACGGAGACGGCAGAGAGATCCTCATCGGGATCGAAGAGGAAGAAAACTGTAAGCTCATTACCATTGAAAACTCCGGATGCAACCTGAGCGCGGAGGAAGAAGACTCTATCTTCGATTCTTTCTACCGTGGAAGCAACAGTCAGGGGATTCAGGGCAGCGGCCTCGGACTCTATATCTGCAGGGAGCTTCTGCGCGCGATGGGCGGCGAAGCCTACGCACGGATCGGGGAAGATCTTTTCCGGGTTACGCTTGTGGTGCCTATGGTTTAGTATAACGGTTCTTAAATAACCCGGGCGAACGACGCACTGAAAAAATTCCGGGACTTAAGGATTAGTTAAGAATTGGAATGGTAGCATATCCATATACCCGAGAGGTGATCGGGGCACTAGCAGAATTATGTAATAAAAGGGGACGGTGGACATGTATTTTACCATTTTGAAAAAAGATCTGAAGCGGAAACGAACCATGGCCGTGATCATTTTTTTGTTCACGGTGCTGGCGGCCTGCTTCGTGGCCAGCGGCATCAACAACGCCGTGACAGTAATGAACGGAACGGACTATTTCTTTGAGAAAGCCGGGGTCAGCAACTTCGTCATCGTAGATGCGGGGGACGGAAAAGCGCTACGCGAGGAGATGAAAAAACTCTCCTGCGTGAAGGGAATCCGACAGGACCGGGTCATCATGGCTCAGACTTCCAATGTCTGGAAGGATGAGAAAAACGAGAAATCCGAGATGCTCCTCATTCAGTCGGTGTACAGGGACGGCCTTCGCTACTTCGATCAGGACAATGAGCGGATCACTTCGGTGAAGAAGGGGGAAATCTACCTTCCACAGAAGATGATCGACAGTTTCGAAGTAAAGTGCGGCGACACGGTTCATTTAAAACAGAATGGCATCACGAAGGATCTGGTGCTGGCAGGTACCTTAAAGGACGCTGTCATGGGAGCTCCCATGATGGGAGGATCCAGAGTTTTGATCAGCAAAGAAGACGAAAAGGACTTCGTGAAAGCTTCTGATCTCTCGGTGCCTCAGGGATCCATCTTCTATATTCAGACCACGGATGCGGACGCCGTGACGGAGAGCTGCTCGGAAGTTCCTTCCATCATTCAGTGTCTGCCGGGGAGCACTCTCCGGCTGGCCTACATCATGAGTATGATCGTAGCTATGAGCGTGCTGGCCATCAGCGTCTGTCTGATCCTGGTAGCTTTCGTCGTTCTCAAATATGTCATCGCGTTTTCCATCAACGAGGAGTTCCGGGAAATCGGTGTCATGAAAGCCATCGGAATTACGAACAGAAAGATCCGGAGCTTATTCGTCGTGAAGTACGCCTGTATAGCACTGGCGGGATCTGTGCTGGGCTTCTTCGCAAGCATTCCCTTCGGGAATCTGCAGATCGAGGCGATCTCAAAAAATATGGTGCTGGGAAATGACGGAGGAATCTGGCTCAATATCGGGGGGGCTGTTTTTGTGGCGCTGCTGATGGTGTCTCTGGCATACTTCTCTACAGCGAAGGTGAAGAAGTACACGCCGCTGGACGCCATTCGGAGCGGAGAGACGGGAGAGCGGTACGGCAAGAAAACAAAGATGAAACTTTCCGGAAGCAGACTTGGCAACGCACACTTTCTGGCGTGGAACGACGTGCTCAGCTATCCGAAACGGTACATCACCATTATGATCTCCTTCGTGCTCTGTTCCGTTTTTACCTTCGGACTGGTGCTGATGGCGGACACCATGCGAAGTGACAAACTGGTGGAATCCTTCGGAACAAGAGGTGATGTCTATCTGTTGCCGGAGTCCATCCGTGAGGATAATCAGAATAAGATCATTGAGGCAAACGCCGCAGGAATAGCCTGTGAAACAGATCCTTATGACGACTCAGCTCATGAGATCGGGAAAAAACTGAAAGAAAACGGTATGCCCGGGCGTGTCAGCATCGAGCTTTTCTACTCCTACAAGATTGAAATAAACGGAAAAAAGAAGAATGCTTTTTTCGAGAAAAATCCCTATGTGAAGATGACGGATTACAAGTATGAAGAGGGCACGGCGCCGAAATATGCCGACGAGATCGCCATTACGGACAAGATCCGCAAGGAATATGGCGTCGGCATCGGCGACAAGGTTGTGGTGGAGTTCAACACGGGGAAAAAGACCTGTCTGATCACGGCGGTTCACACCACCATGAATCAGCTGGGAGACTGCTTCCTGCTTCACACCGACGCGCCCACAAGGCCGGAGGATGTGGACATGACGATGTTGTACCAGGTTTCCTTTGACGACAATCCTTCCTCTGCGGTGATTGATCAGCGGGTGGAGAAATTAAAAGAAATTTTTGATTCGGACAATATTATGAACGCCACGGATTATGTTGTGGACTGTATGAAATCGGCGGATACCATGGATGCGGTGACCATGCTGCTTCTTGTCATCACTCTTCTGGTGGTTGTACTGGTAGCGATTCTGATGGAGCGATCCTTCATTGCGGATGAGGAAGGAAGTATCGCGGTGCTCAGGGCCATCGGCTTTTCGGAGAGAGCAGTCATCCGGTGGCACGTCTGCCGCTTTATGATCGTGGCCGTAATCTCGGAGGTGGTGGCGGTTATTTTTACCCTTCCGGTGACCCATCTCTGGACAGATCCCATCTGGTCCATGATGGGACAGACAAAGGTGGAATATAACTTCAAGCCGCTGTCTATGTTCGTGATTTATCCGGGTATTATCCTGGGTTGTACACTGGCCGCGGCTCTTGGAACAGCCGTTTACACGAGGAGGATCAAGGCGGCGGATGTGGTAAATATCGAGTGATAGTGTCCGGAGTATGGACAGAGACGTCCATCCGGTTTCGGAGAGATATGCGCGATGAGTGATCTTAGAAAACGCTCCGCTTAGATGCGCACTCGCGCGATATGTAGATGCGTTGCATCCGCGCTCGGCGCGAGAATGTCGCTAGCGACATTCTTTTTTAAATACAGAAAGGAAGAATATAAAAATGGCAAGTGTACTGGCGGTACAGAATCTGTGCAAGACATATGTGGTAGATAAGAGACAGAACAATGTTCTGAAGAATGTGAATTTTAATATCGAAGAAGGAGACATGGTGGCGATCATGGGACCTTCCGGCTCCGGCAAGTCCACACTGCTCTATGCGGTGTCCGGTATGGATCGCCCCACCAGTGGGGAGATTGTTTTTTCCGGAGAGCGTATGCAGGAATTCAGCGAGAAGAAACTGGCGCAGCTGCGGCTCACAAGGATGGGTTTCATTTTTCAGCAGATGTATATGTTGAAGAATCTGACGATCCTGGATAACGTGCTTTTGCCGGCCATGGAGAACAGGGAGGCGAAGCTGTCCCGGAAGGAGAAGACGGAGCGTGCAAAAGAGCTGCTCCGCAAGATGTCCATCATCGACGTGGCGGACAATGACATCAATGAGGTATCCGGCGGTCAGCTTCAGAGAGCCTGCATCGCCAGAAGTATCATCAACAATCCTAAGATTCTCTTTGCGGATGAGCCCACAGGCGCATTGAACAGGGCGGCTTCCAACGACGTCATGGATGTGATGGAGCGGTTGAATAAGGAAGGTACCACCATCATGATGGTCACCCACGACGCGAAGGTAGCGGCCAGATGTAAGCGGGTTCTCTACCTCGTGGACGGAAGCATCGTCGGAGAGTACAGGGCTCCGGAAGATGAAAGCTTAAGCCGTACGGACCGGGAGAGAAGACTGAATAACTGGCTCATGGAGCAGGGGTGGTGACAACGGGAATTCTTTAATATATAATAGGGAGATACGAAGTGATACAGGACAGGATGTATTGCGGCAACAGCGTGATCTCCCTGCAGGGTGAAAGGCCTGGAAGTGAACAACGACGGGATACGCTGCGATCGAATAGAATGACCGGGCAGAGCGCCGGTCAGAACTATGGAGGAAGAAAATATGTTTCAGGTATTTGTAGATTCAGCAGCGAATATCCCGGCGACGATTGTCAAGGAATACGGAATTCACGTGATCTCATTTGTAAATATGGTCAACGGAGAACCTCTCGTCTGCTTCAATCCGGATCTGACGGAGGAGCAGGAGCGTGAAGAGGGACGTAAGTATTACGACGCGATTCGCCAGGGAGCGGAAGTGAAAACTTCGCTGATCAGTACCGGTACCTTTGAAGATGAGTTTCGTCCGGTGTTGGAGGCCGGTGAGGATATCATCTATTTCAGCCTCAGTCACGGAATCAGCGGAAACTACAATGCGGCAAGGATTGCGGTGGAAGAGCTTGCTGAAGAATTTCCGGAGCGGAAAATCCGGCTGGTGGATTCACTGAACGCATCTCTTGCCCAGGGAATTCTCGGAATCTATGCGGTGGAGATGAGAGAGAAGGGAGAGGACATCGACACCATTGCAGACCGTCTGCAGGAATATGCGCACAAGATGAACGGACTCTTTACGGTGGAAGATCTGAAATACCTCTCCAGAACAGGAAGACTGAGTAACGCAAAAGCTTTCGTTGGTAATATTCTCGGCATCAAGCCTATTCTCAAGGGAAGCAAAGAGGGTGTCATTGTGGCTTTTCAGAAGGTTCGCACCAGAAAGAGATCGCTTGCCACGATCATTGACCTGGTTGTAAAGAATATCGAGAATCCGGAGGATCAGATCATCGGTATTGCCCATGCGGACTGCTATGAGGAATCTCTCTACGTAATGGAGCAGATTCAGGAAAAGGTAAAGGTTCGCCGGTTCATCAATACTTCCTATGATTACTGCACAGGTTCCCATGTGGGTCCCGGAACGATTGCTCTGTTCTTTATGGCAAAGGACAGAGAACTGGATCAGTAATAACAATCAGCTTTTTTACGAAAAAACAGTGACGCTTTCACACAAGGTGGAGGCGTCTTTTTTTCGCCCTTTTTCGCAAGAAAAACTACTAAAAGAGCCGGTAAATTTCCTGGCAGTATTTGCGCAAGATTTGAGTAGAAGCGAAACCGTTTCTTTTTTACAGTAATATCAGATAAGAAACTCGTGTGACCAAATAGGTGTACAGAAATTTTTTTAAAAGATAGATCGCAGGAAAACGGCCGGTCGGGTGGGATAAAGCTCATAGAACCGGCGTACAGGCGTGACGGCAGGACTCTGTGATCCGAAAATAAAAAAGAGATAACGGGAGGACAATGAAATGAAAAAAGGCAGGAAATTTGCGGCAGTGGCGCTGACCGTTCTTATGACAGCGGCTGTTGCGGCACCGGCGGGACTTACCGCACCCCAGACACTTGGAGAGAAGCTCGGACTCGGAGCAGTTACCGTTGAAGCGGCACAGGAGACGGTTCAGCTTCCGGACGGCTGGTATTACATCAAGAATGTAAACGCGCAGAAATATCTGCAGGTGGCAGGAGACCTGGCCCGCAATGTAACGAACGTAGAGATTCGAAAAGGAAGCGGTTCCGCAGGGCAGAAGTGGTATCTGCAGAACAGAGGAAACGGCTATGTGACACTGAAATCCGGCGTAGGTAACTTCAACATTGACATCGCAAACGGAAGCTCCGAGAACAGCGCGAATGTGCAGATTTATGACGCTTACAACGGAAACGCGCAGCAGTTTATCATCCAGAGAACAGGAACAGACAATGCCTATGCCATCGGAACCCGCGCAAGTAACGGCGTGAGAGTTCTTGACGCAGAGGGTAAACGCACAGCAGACGGAACCAACGTTCTGCAGTGGCAGTACACGGGAGCGGCAAATCAGCAGTGGGTTTTTGAGCCGGTATCAGGGGGACAGGATGTTCCCACACAGCCGACACAGGCGCCTTCACAGCCCACAAGCGCACCGCAGCCCACAAGCTCCGCGCAGCCTTCTCAGAGCAGTAATCTTCAGGTTTCCTACACGGTAAACAGCTGGGGAAGCGGCGGACAGGTATCTTTCAAAATAACAAACAAGGGCGCACAGGTAAATGACTGGGCGCTGCATGTGAACAAGAGTGATCTGAATATCACCTCCAGTTGGAATGTGCAGATCAAAGAGAGTGGCAGTGAGTACATCATCACTCCGGTGGAATGGAACAAGACCATTCCGAACGGCGGTTCTGTAGAGTTTGGCGTAGCATGTTCCGGAAATATCAGCCAGAACATCCGCTGCTACATGGAGGGAAGCGGTTCTTCCTCGGTACCTACCAAGACTCCGGCACAGCCTACAAAGACACCGTCTCAGCCGACTGCAACTCCGAGACCGACCAACACACCGCAGCCTACAGCCAAACCGACACAGGGAGCAATTTCCGTAAACTTTGAGAATTCCATCCCGTCCAAATATACGGCTGTCCGGAACAACGGAGGACGCATTGAGCACATTCGTTATACATCCAAGGATTATTACAAGAAGAACGGCGCTTCTGTAACCAAGGAGGCAAATGTATATCTGCCTGCGAACTACAGCAGCACAAAGAAATACAACGTTCTCTATCTCATGCACGGGATCGGCGGAGACGAGAACGAATGGGGACTCACTAACAACTACTCCAGGATAAAAGCCATCATGGATAACCTGGGATACTACGGTGACATCGATTCCTTCATCGTTGTTACACCGAACGGAAGATCTTCTGCAGCTCATTCCGGAAACAGTGATTCCAATGCGTTCTACAGCTTCGGTTCTGAGCTTCGCAACGATCTGATTCCGTACATTGAGACTCATTACAGCACCTACGGCAACGGCAGAAATCTGTCCTCTACCAGAGACCACCGGGCAATGGCCGGACTCTCTATGGGTGGTATGCAGACAATCAACATCGGTATCGGCGAGTGCGTAGATCTCTTCGCATACTACGGAGCGTTCTCTGCGGCACCTACCAGCAACACGGCTGCAAAGACTGCAAGTCTGCTTCAGAACAGCAGCTACAATATCCGTTACTTCTACAACATCTGCGGATCACAGGACAGCATTGCCCTGTCCAGCCACACAGCAGCAGCGAAGAACCTGCCGTCTGTTTGCAACAAGTTCGTAAACGGAAAGAACTTCTACTGGCAGCAGCTGCCGGGAGGCCATGACTTCGATATCTGGTACCTTGGTTTCTACAACTTCGCAAGAGTTGCATTCAAGTAAAAAAAATCCTATATGTAGACTCCCATAAGGCGCGTACCCCGGTTCATCCGGGCCGGGGCGCATCAAACAAGAAAGAAACTCTCATAGTAACTATGGCCGCGGAAACGGTCTGCCCGGGCAAAAGGGCAGGCAGGAATCCGCGGCTGCTTTGTTTTGTAGCATAAAAAATGTCTCGGCATGCTCTATGAGACAGGCCGGTAGTCTGGTCGCTGCTCTCATTTGCATCCACGCACGGGATGAGATATACTTTTATGAATAATAGTTGAAACGGGGGATAGCATACGTAAATTGATAAAGGGACTTAACGGGGGAAAGAATGAAGCACGCATATATGATTATTGCCCATAAAAATGACGTGACTTTTTCGACATTGCTCAGGATGCTGGATCATCCGGACAATGACATCTTTATCCATTTTGATGCGAAGGTAAAAGATTTCGGAACGGAGGAAATGCAGAAAATCAGAAATTCTCTGAGCCATGCAGGGATCTGTTTTACCAGGCGTACTTCTGTGATATGGGGAGGATACTCACAGATTCGGAGTGAACTGATCCTTCTGGAAGCGGCTGTGGGACATGGTCACTATGATTACTATCATCTGATCTCCGGACAGGATCTGCCGATTCAGTCAACAGAAGAAATCAACAGTTTTTTTGAGAAAAACAATGGAAAACAGTTCATAGAAACATTTTCTTTGAGCGAAGCCTGTATGGACCGGGTGAAGTATTTTTACTTCGCCCAGGAGAGAATGGGAAGAAAAGAGCTGAAAGATCTGGGATTGTTCCTGAAGCTGATCATGAAGGCAACCTACGTGATTCAGAACAGACTTAAACTCTACCGGAACCGGAAGATCAGGTTCATGAGAGGAGCCAACTGGTTTTCAATTACCCACGAGTTGGCGGAATACATTCTGGAGAACCGGAAGTGGATTAGAAAGACTTTCCGCTGGACCAGATGCTGTGATGAAGTCTTTTTGCAGACCCTGATTCATAACACAAGATTTGAAGATCAGATCTCCGAACAAGGATATCTTCGATGCATTGACTGGGATCGCGGCATGCCTTACATCTGGAAACGGGAAGATCAGGATTATCTGCAGAAGAGCCCGATGTTGTTTGCCAGGAAATTTGACAGCAATGTAGATCCGGACATCGTTGAAAAAATCTGTGAGGCATATGGTTAATATAAAAGATAGTGTCCTTGTGAGATAAAGTAGGGTATACTATAAACAGGAAGGAAAGTTTATCATTTTTTGATAGCAAAGCTTTATGACAGGGAGACAATAATTATGAGAAAAAGAATGAAGACTTTAACAGCAGCACTGTGCCTGGGACTTGTTTTTTCCATGATGGCAGGTTGTACATCGTCAACTGCAAGCGACAGGAAGCCGGCTACAAAATCGGAGTCCTCTGAGTCCTCTGATAAGGATACGAAAAAGAAAGCAGAGCCGACAGAGTCGCTGAAAGAAGCAAAGGCCAATTCAGATAAGGTGGCAGAAGCTCTCAAGAAGACGGAAGCGCTGAAGAACAAGACAGATAATGGCGATCAGGACGGCAAAGATGATAAAGACGGTGAGGATAAGCCGGATACAAAGAAAAAGTCAGGCGGAAAAGTAACCGTGGATGAGCAGGTGCTCCTGGATCAGGATGGCGTCAAGGTTACGGCTCTTGAATACACCACAGGTGATTACATGGGAGACGGAATCAAGCTCCGCATCGAGAACAATACAGACAAATCTCTGAGACTCGCCGCCGATGCGCTGATCGTAAACGAGTGCATGATCAACAGCATGCTTGCCGTGGAGGTGGCTCCCGGAAAGAAGGCGAACGAGACCATGTATCTCTCCAAGACAGATCTGGAGGCAGCCGGTATCACAGAGGTCGGCCAGGTAGAAGTTTATTTCCGCGGTTATGATGAGGATACCTACGACACCATTGTAAAATCCGACTGCGTCACGATCCGTACATCTGCTTACGACCGTATGGATACAAAGGTAGATGATTCCGGTGATGAAATCTACAATGCAAACGGAATCCGGATCGTCTGCAAGTCATTGGGTGAGAGCAATGAGTTTTCATCAAAGATCCTTCTCTACATGGAGAATACATCCGACAAAAAAGTTACCATCAGCGCGGACGACGTATCCATCGACGGAACAATGACGAGAGCGTATATGGCATCTGAAGTTTATGCCGGCAGGAGACGTTTTGATGGAATTATGTTCCTCGCTTCAAATCTTGAGGAGAATAACATCGAGAAGATCGAGAACGTGGAACTCAAATTCAAGATCTATGATACGGAAACTTATGAAACTATCGCTGAGACAGACACGATTAAGCTGCTGGCGAAGTAATTCAGCAACAATAAAGTCGAATATCTGTATAGAAAAGCTTACCGCCAAAGGCAAGGTGCAAAAATACAGCAAATAACGAATGATGAAGCCCCGTACCACTCAAAAAGTGGTTGCGGGGCTTTTCTGATCTCATAGGAAATTCCTCAGAATTTCCCATGAGACAAAACGCTCCGCTTAGATGCGCACTCGCGCGATATGTAGATGCGTTGCATCCGCGCTCGGCGCGAGAATGTCGCTAGCGACATTCTTTTTTAAAGAATGGAGGATGACTATGCTGTGTTTATTCACCTTCGTAATTGAGTACTGCTTCCACGAAGTGTTTTCTCTGATGGAGAATACAACCTCCCCGGTGCTCATCGCGAAGAAGTCCGTTCTCGTTAAGCATACGGAATAATCTGGACTTCAACGCATCCCGGATTGAGGTTTCCTTCACGTTGATATCCGAATATGGAGAGAAGGGACAGGGCTCTGCCGCTCCGTGAGAACTGATATGAAAGAGTCCTCTGCCGGCGGCGATGCAGCCGCCAAGTCGCTTCTCATCACCCGGGAAAGATACAAATATAATGTCCGGATAAGCTTCGCGAAGTCTTGTAAGTTCATATTCCAGAAACTCTCTCTCTTCATCCTTCGGTGCCAGCTCCTGACAGCTTTTGTCCACGGAAATGAATTCCACATAAATCACGGATTTACATCCGCGGGCTCGCAGACTCTCAATGAACCTGTCACAGGTCACATCCCGAAAGTTCTTTGTCGTCACTGTAACCGATACGCCATAGAAAAGCTTTCTTCGGTTGAGTTCATGCATATTTTCAACAAGCCGTGCATACATTCCATCGCCCCGACGGGCATCGGTCTGTCTGCGTCCACCTTCAATACTGAGAAAAGGAATCAGATTTCGATGACGGTCAAAGAGCCCGAAATACTTCTCGTTCAAAAAAACTCCGTTTGTAAAAACCGGAAAGAGGATGTCCGGCTGCATAGCGGCGGCCTCTATAACCTCCATTCTAAGAAGAGGTTCTCCGCCTGCCAGCAGAATGAAACTGATTCCCAGTTCTTCTGCCTCATCAAAAACTGTTTTCCATTCTTCATCTGAAAGCTGTTTAACGGCTTTTCTGTCTTCCGTGGCATGGAAAAATCTGGAGTAACAGCCGGCGCAGTGCAGATTGCAGGTTGAAGTGATACTTGCGATCAAAAACGGAGGAATATGTTCTCCCTCACATTCAGCCGCCCGTCGCTTCTCAGCGGCCATCCTTGCGGCGGCGGCAAAGCCAGCCATAAAGGCACTTTCCTTTGGATTATCCTGCACTGCCCCGATCGCGTCTTCGATCACGCGCTCCAGGCCTCTTGTCATGTACTCTTGAACATTAAACAACTCACTGCTGATCGCCATCACAAAAAACCTCCTCCGGCGCAACCGGCACCGGGTCTTACTTATCTGTCATTCACCGGAAGAACGCGATCCTCGCACTTCTCCTGCCGGACAGACTATTATTCTATACATCGGATAAAAGTTTTAAAATATGATAGCTTTTTGTTAGGTTTTTCATTATGTACGTATTTAAACCCCAAAGTATCAGTGGATGTTGACGTCGATTGGAATGAAGAGGAACGACCGCGGGGATTTTGTCTACTGTCATCAAGAGGAAAGCTGTATAATAGTATACAGGAGGGATGGCATGAGTAGAGAAAAGAGAATGAAAAGAAAGAAGAAAGTCACGAAATGGATCGTGCTGGCAATGATTCTTTGTTTTCTGGGATGCAGTCTCTGGTCCTGGACGCCGGTGACGGAACGGATCACACTCGACCTGCTCAAGGGGAGAGGGAAAAAAGTGCGGCTTGTTTTGATAACAGATCTTCACAACTGCTGGTATGGAAAAGGGCAAAAGGATCTACTGAATCGCATAGACAGTGAGAAGCCGGACATAGTCCTGATCGGCGGAGATTTCTTTGATGACATCCTGCCGGATGAGCGGGGAAAAACTGTGGCGGAGGCTCTGGTGAAGAAGTATCCCTGTTATTATGTCACGGGTAACCACGAATACAGACAGAACCGCGGTCAGGAGCGCAAAGAATATATGCGGAGCATCGGTGTGAAGGTACTGGCGGGGAATTGCGAGACGATTACCGTGAATGAGACTACGCTGGATATCTGCGGCATCGATGATCCGGCCGGAATTCCCGGAGCGGATTGGGGAACGCAGATGTACTCCGCCTGGGCACAGACAAGTCCTGAGCACGTTCGTCTGTTGCTTACTCACAGACCGGAGCCGGTGCATGCCTATGTTGAGTTCGATTATGATCTCGTTCTTGCTGGACATGCACATGCCGGACAGATTATGATCCCGTTTACGAACAGAGGGCTGTATGCTCCGTCTCAGGGATTGTTTCCGAAGTATGTCAGTGGAACCTATGAACTGTCCAATGGCTCGATCCTCGAGGTGAGTCGCGGACTTTCCAGAGAGAGAAATCCGTTTCCGCGCTTTTTCAACCATCCGGAAGTTGTTGTACTTGATCTTGTGTAGCGGTTCGAGAAAGGAAAAATCTGTTTGATGGCGTATCCGTTAGGGCTGTACACCTAAAAAATAAAATTACGACAGGAAGAAAGATCTCATCCCGTAAAGTAACGGGAAGGGATCTTTTTTAAACTCTTCAAATCCTTTGAATGCTTATAAAAATGCACGAAAAGACGATATGTTTTTTAGACCTTGTGTGTGCTTTTTTCATAAAAATATACAATGAAAAGGATGGTATAAATATGAGAAAGATGCAGAATTGGAAGATGCGTCAGAAGTTTTTGGCAACGATTGGCTTTATCGCGGTGATGGTTTTCATTTTGGTCGGTTTTTTCTTTTCCGGTTTCCTCAGAATGAGCAAGATGGTTGAGAGCTTCGGAGATGTTCAATATGTGAACATGAATGCGCAGATGTCCATGCGCAAGGATATTCAGACGATTAACAAGCGACTTCTCCTTACCATATATGTATCTGATCAGAATAAGCCGGAAGATACAAAGGCGGACTTTGACGAGCGATTCGAGGAGATGCAGGGGAATATCACGACCATCGGCAAGACCCTTAACAATGACGAGCTGATCAGCACTCTTCAGGAAGAGTTTGAACAGCTGAAGACAGATTCCTACAAGATCATCGATATGGTGTCCTCCGGTGATGTGAAAGGAGCCAGGGAGTTTTATAACAACGGATTCAACGACAAGACGTCAGAGGAATTTGTAAGTGCTCTGGGCGCGGTTGGAAATCTCTGTGATGAGCAGGCGACCGGAATGCTTAGTGAGGCAAGCAGTCTGAAGCGTAATATCGTGATCTTCATGATTGTCATGGTAGCGGTATCATTTGTAATCAGCATGGTGGTATTCATGATGCTCGCGAATTATATTACGCGCAATCTTAAGACAGCAAGTGACGCTATGGAGTGCATGAAGAACGGAGATTACAATATTGAGTTTGATCTTTCCAATGTCGGCAATGACGAGCTTGGTCAAATGCTTCGAAATATGGGCACAATGACAGAGGGACTCAAGGTGCTGATTCAGGATGTGAGCCGCATCCTGACCGCAATGGCAGGCGGAAACTTTGCGATGCGTGTACAGAACCCGGAGGTTTATGTGGGTGACACGGTCGAGATCCGGGAAGGCTTTGATAAGATTTCGAATCAGCTGGCGGATATGCTCTCGAGCATGAACAAGGTTGCGCATCAGGTGAGCAGCGGATCCGAGCAGATCGCCAACGGATCCATGGCACTCAGCCAGGGAACTACAGAACAGGCATCGACGCTGGAAGAGCTTTCTGCTACGGTTTCCGTTCTGAATGATAAGATCAAAGAGAGTGCTGTGGCAGCGAAGGATGTCGAGGATTTCTCTGCAGGAGTGGCTGAAAAAGTCAGCGCTGAGAATGAGCAGATGCAGCTTGTGAAGAAGGCGATGGAGGAGATCGAGGACAAGTCGAATCAGATTGAGAATATCATCAAGGCTATTGATGATATTGCATTTCAGACCAATATCCTTGCACTTAATGCTGCTGTAGAGGCTGCCCGTGCCGGAGCAGCAGGTAAAGGTTTCGCGGTTGTTGCGGATGAAGTACGTAATCTTGCCGGTAAGTCCGCCGAGGCAGCGGCAGAGACATCCGGACTGATTGAATCCGCAATTCAGGCGATCCGGAATGGTTCGAGAATGGTTGTATCCGCGGCCGCGGCCCTTAATGAAGTGAAGGATAATTCCGTGAAGTCCAAAGAACTGGTTGCGCAGATCGCAGAGGAGATGCAGAACGAGGCCCGGGCGATTGCAGAAATCACCACAGGTCTGGAGCAGATCTCTCAGGTTATTCAGCAGAACAGTGCTACTGCTGAGAAGAGTTCCCAGTCCAGTGAGGAGCTGAACGGACATGCGAATGTCCTCAGAGACATGGTGGATAAGATGACTTACTAACAACCCATGAAAGGTGTGTTATAGATAATATTGAATAACGTATAACGTGAGAGCGTCTCCGGAAGTTGATTTCCGGAGGCGCTTTGTGTTATATTTGTAAAGTTTGTTGAAAAAAGAAGTAAGGATTCAAACCGATAACTGATAGGAGTTATACCATGAATAAGGAGTTTTATGTTGCGCATTTGAAGCAGTACAAGGTAGCCGATCTGCGCATGTATCTCGAGATAATCTGTAATACACTGCTTGGGGATATGGATTTTTCCCTTGCGCTTCACGAGGATGAGCTTCCGGAGATCATTGAGAAAGAGCTTCCGCAGACCAAAGGAAAGATGGACGCGCTCTTTTCGAAGGAGACGCTGGATTTGTATCGCCGGCTTCAGGACTATTGTTTTTCCGAGGAGAATCTGAAAAAGGTTGAGACGAGGGAACTTCTTGCGGAAGCTCTTGCAGATGAGGCTGTATCGGAGGCACTCTGGCTCTGTCTGGCGGCAAGGGACGATGAGGCTGATGAATTTGCGGAAGAACTGGGCGCAACGGCGGATCTGGAGCGCATGCGGGCTGATGAGACGTTCCGCATGCGGAAATCCTATCTGGAGATGATTCGAAGATATGCGGAGGCTGCCGCAAATCTCTATGGTACGATTAGTATCGCAGAACTTGAGACTCTGATCCACTACTATCATGCATCCTTTGAGAATCCGGAGAAATACCAGAGAGCAGACGGAGCTTACAGGCAGACAATCTTCCTTTCACCCGAGTATTTAAACGTGCTTACACTGCAGTATATCGTTGGAAACGCGGTTCCGCTGGTACAGCAGTCGCTGGACGGAATGGTAATGAACCGTTGTTTCGTGGATGCGTACAGGGAAGAGATTAATGAGTTCACAGTCTACATGAAAGAGCTGTCTGATTCCGGAAAGGCCATCGGCGATTCGACCCTTGCTGATTTTCTGGAAACCCGCACGTATCCGTACCGGCGTCTTCAGGATAAGGCGATGATGAACCTGATGTATCTTCCGTCTGAGACAGAGTTTCTCAGATACGCGAACGAAATGGATATGACTGTTTGGGAGACAGAGGAAGAGGAGCAGTTCCGGAAGCTTCTGGAGGCAGAGGATGATCTCCCGGAAGCGGAGGCACGGGTGCTGATGACGGAACTTCGGGAGAAGCTCTGGGATCACAATGTCAATGCTGTGGATTGGGAGAAAGAGGCCGCAATACAGTCGGCTCTGATTGTTCTGGAGAAGAACGGGATCAAAGTCGCGAATTCCGACGAAAGGCAGAAACTGGAAGATGCCCTTACGATTGTGACGGATCATCTGCGTATGTGGACGTACCGCGGCAATACAGCGGCAGAGTTGAGATCGGCAACTTCTATGAAGGGTGCCGGAATCTCCGTGATTTCAGAGAAGCAGGAGACCATCACAAAGCCAAAAAAAGTGTATCCCAATGATCCCTGTCCTTGCGGAAGCGGGAAAAAATACAAGAAATGCTGCGGAAGAAAGTGATATCTGTATACGACCCGACGAAACTGACGGCTGACAAGGGAAACAGGGGCTTAGTTGTCTGCCGGTATGGTCTTGGAAAATATATACAAAACTACCGTTTCCTTCCTAGTGGTGTTTGTTCATGTTTTTGCGATCCTGTCCCCCGGTATTCTTGACAGTACAAAAAGCATTATGATACTATCCAATTATGATAAGGGTTTTAGAGTGAGGTATTGTCGCCTGTTGGTATAGCGTTTTTGTGGGGATCGGTAATTTCTTATGCAGGAAAAGTTTGTTCTGAATGGTCATGAATTTAACATTTTTGTCACGACGCTGTTAAGGGAGGAACTCTCTGCCCAGGCAGCGCCTAAGGCGTTGGCTCCTTTTGCGGAGAAACACGGTATTGGTCGCGTGGAGATGGAAATCACGCTTAGTGTGAAGATGACTTCCACGACCGGGGAAGAGCGTCATGAGAGTATTATTCTGTATGAGAGTCCGACGGGATACGTCCGGGAGTATGCCTGGACGAAGGTGCATTGCGCAAGCGAAAGAGGACGTATTGTCACAAAAGTGTACCCGCGGCCGGAAGTGGGCTCCTGGACGGATACGGATGTGATGACAATCGATACGATCACTTCTGTGCTGATTCTTCATGTGGCCAGAGCCAATCTGCTTGACCGTCTGCAGGAGTCATCGGTTACGAACTACCTCACGATGCTTCCGAATTCAGGTGGGTACATGGATAGAGTGGGAGAAGCCTTTGCGGAAGGAAAGATTTCGGACTACAACGCCTACTATTTCAATCTCAAGGGAACGGGACTTTTGAATGTGCGTTACGGTCCCAGTGAGTGTGACTGGATTCTTCGGCGGTATGCGGATCACTGTAGAGCTTTCGTCAAACCGGATGAGTGCATCGGACATCTGGGCGGTGACAATTTCGTGGCAATGATCAGGAAAGATCGTGAGACCGAATTCGAGGCTTTTCTCTCCGGAACAGAGACGTATGCAGTCGTCGGCGAGACGAGGGTGCCGATTACGATCCGGTCAACCTGCGGAATGATGCGGATGGATGAAAAGCTTCCCGGTCCCTGGATGGTCATGGCTGGTATTGCCGTTGCACTGAATTACGCCAGAAAGCATAACTTGAATCTTGCAGAACTTACCCCGCAGATGATGGCACAGGCCAATCGTCAGAAAGAAATCCAGCAGGGATTCAACTATGCGCTGCGCAACAGAGATTTTGAGACATACTATCAGCTGAAGGTAGACATCAGAAACAACAGGATTGTGGGAACGGAGGTTCTCTCACGGTGGAGATTTGGGAATGAGATCATCGGCCCCTCCGAGTATATACCGGTTCTTGAACAGGCGGGGATGGTTGAGGAACTTGATCTTTATGTACTGGAAGAGGCCTGCCGGAATCTCTGCAAGTGGAAACAGATGGGCAGAGACATTGTTCCGATGTCTGTCAATTTCTCCCGCAGAGATCTCTGTGATCCGCGGTTGGCAGACAAGATTATTGATGTGATCCGCAGGTATCAGGTCGACAGAAACGATATTCTGATTGAGATCACAGAGACGACAAGTGAGCGTGAGAAGGCGATGATGCTGACTTTCCTTCGGGAAATGGATAAGTACCAGATCGCCACATCCATCGATGATTTCGGAACGGGGTATTCTTCACTGAGTGCTCTTCGTGATTATCCGGTCAGCGAGATCAAGATCGATCGTTCCTTTATCAATCATCCGAGTCTGAAAGACAAAGATAAGGCCATCATCGGATCTATTATCGACATGGCCAACAGACTTCACGTGGATGTTATCACGGAGGGCGTTGAGAATATGGAGCAGGTCGAACTTCTCAAGGATCTCGGCTGCAACCGCGCTCAGGGATTTCTCTATGGAAGACCCCTTCCGAAGGAGAAATTTGAGAAAATGTTGGAACAGAAATATATCGAGATCAACAGCGGAACCGTTCAGGAGCCGGTGGTCAAAGAGAAGATACTTAAGGGGACTTATCCAAGCTGAAGAAAAGAGAACTATGCTGAGGCTGTCATGCAAGTGGTGTTTGTTACAAACGCCGCTTCATGGCAGCTTTTTTCTGTTCTCACAGGTAAGTGCCTGGCATCCCTGTGAGACGGAACGCTCCGCTTAGATGCGCAGCTCGCAGATGGGAAGATCGCTTATGCGATTCTGCCATGCGCAAAAGTCAGAAAATAAAGCGTTTTTTGATAAAAAATGAAAAAGCGATTGACTCCATCTTCTGAATATGATATGTTTACTACGACAGACGTAGTACGACAGACGTTGCAACGATAGATAATGCAACGACAGACGATACAATGATAGATGATATAACGACAGATGAAGCAATGATCGTATAGCGGTTGCCTAGAACCGTTATACCGGCACAAACGTGGAAAGGAGGGAACTCTATATGACAGAAATCAGCAGTGATGTCATTCGAGGATATAATGACACGATTATTCTGTATCTGCTCCTGGATAAGCCATCCTACGGATATGAGATATCCAAACAGATCAAAGATATGTCGAATGGAAAGTATGTCATCAAGGAGACGACACTATATTCTGCTTTCACAAGAATGGGCAAGAACGGATTTATCGAATCTTTTTACCAGAATGCGGAAAACGGAAAACGGCGTACCTACTATCAGATTACGGATCAGGGCAGGGAGTATTACCGCATGAAATGTGAAGAGTGGAAGCTGACGAAAGAGGTCATTGAATCGTTTATCTCACATTGAAATTTGAGAACAGATGATGAATGACAGAAGAGAGAAAAAAGCGCGAAGCGAAAAGGAGACATTATGGAGACAATCAGAAACTATCTTGAGTCAATGTTTGCACAGCTTCCGAATACACCGGAAGTGTGGAATGCAAAGAATGAACTTAGCCAGATGATGGAGGATAAATACAACGAGCTCAGAGCACAGGGGAAAAGTGACAACGAGGCAGTCGGAATCGTGATTTCGGAATTCGGAAACCTGGATGAGCTTGCAGAGAGTCTCGGAATTCAGAGATTTATGGGACAACAGGTAGAGCAGGGAAAGATTTTCGAGGAGAGCGAAGCGAAAAAACTGATCAGGGATATGTCCAGGGCGGCACTGATCCGCGGTATCGGTATTTTCTTTTTCATCATCTGCTGTGTCGGTCCGATTATCGGCTGTGCGATCGGTGATGCGGAATTCGGTGAGACTATGGCGGAGCCGATGGGAGTGGCATCCATGTTCATCTTCATTGCCCTCGGCGTGGGTCTCTGCATTGTGGCAGGAACCATGGACTCGAAATGGAGTTTTTTGAAGAAGGGCGGTTACCGGATTGATTATCAAACAGCCGAGGAGGTCGGCAGACAGATGGAAAACTATCGCATGACTAATTCTCTCATGAAGGCTATCGGAGTTGCTTTCTGTGTACTTTGTTGTGTGCCGGTGATTGTGATGACTTACGGGGATAACAGCAACATGAAGGGATGCCTTGGAGGAGCGGCTATTTTCTTCATGGTGGGGATCGGTGTGATGCTCATGGTTGCAAGCAGCGGAAGAATGGCAGCTTTCCGTCTGGTTCTCGGTTTAAACGACAAGAGCACCATTGCAGGAAGTTATGTGCCGGGGCAGCAGGAAAACAAGTATTCCAATGAGACTGTGGCAAAGCTTATGTCCGTATACTGGCCGACAGTCACAGCAGTTTACCTGATCTACAGTTTCCTTACGTTCCACTGGTGGAAGAGTTGGATCATCTGGCCCATTGCGGCAGTGATTCAGGCTGTAATTAACTCATTCTACGGTGTAAATAATCAGGGAGGAGAAAGACGATGAAGAGAGGAATATACACAGCAGTTCTTTCGATTCTGACGATCGCTGCAATTATCTGGGGCTCAGCGGTTCATCTTTTTGGAGTAACATCTGATTTTTCCTGGGGATCGAAGTGGCTGCCGGTGATCCATCTGGGAAGTGGCGGAAAGCAGGCCGGTTACACGGAAGATGTCGAGCCCTTCAAAAATCTGAATGTAGACGTAAATGCGGGAACCGTCACAGTCATTGCGGGAACTGAGTACTCTGTGGAGTACAAGGGCAGAGAAGCGCTGAAGCCGGAGATTAAGAAAGACGGCGATGAACTCAAGATCACACAGAAGAAAAAGAACAGTGGCTTTACCATAGCCGGGAATAAGGAAGAGATCATTATCACTGTTCCGGAGAAAAAGATCATTGATGAGTGTGTGATCAAGGCAGATCTGGGAAATCTGAAGATCAGAGATGTCCAGATTCTGGATCTGGAGACGGAGACCGACGCCGGCAACGTGAATGTCAGCGGTTGTCAGCTGGAGAAGGTTTCCATGGACGCGGACATGGGAAATATCAATGTGAAGGACAGCTCATTTACTGAATTCTATGCCGAGATGGAGATGGGAAATGCAAAGATCAATTCTTCGGAGGATCTTGGCAATGCGACTTTCAGGCTTCACGCAGATCTTGGAAAAATCAAAGTCGACGGTGAGAATCAGGGAAATGACTATAAAGTGAAGGGATCTGACGGAAAGAAAGTGGATATCAGCGCGGATCTCGGAAATATCAAAGTGAACTGGATTCGATGATACCCGGGAATTCCTGCAGAGCACTCATACAAAAATCTTGTATAAATCGATACGCCGGCCACTGGCCGGCGTATATTTCTTGATAAATACTTATTGATTATGATAGTATAGGTTTGCTGTAAAACAAATGGTAACTACAATCATGAAACGACTATCATTTCTATTTTACATGGGATACAATGGCCTATATGGAAAGTGAGAATCAGTGGTATGAATGATTTTTTTGATATGGACGAGTTTGAGGAGCATACCAGACGGGTTGAGCTCAGACAGAGACGGGAGCGGATTCGTCGCAGAAGAAGAGTACGACGTCAGAGACGGATGATTCGAAGAGGTGCAGGGTTGCTTATTCTTCTGGCACTGATCGCGGGTATCGCGTCTGTCATATTTGGACATGATGAGAAGAATACCGGGAACTCTGCAGTTGTAGCGGGCAACGGAAAGGACGCAGATGAGTGGATGACCGTTTCAAAAAACGTGACCTACGAGTTGTTTTTTCCCGAGAAGTTGACGGCTGTGACAAATGGAAAGGCCGGACTTCTTCAGACCTCTTCAGACCATCAGGCGGCGCAGGAAGAAAAAATACGGCAAGAGAAGGAACAGAAGGAAAAGGAGAGAATCGCCAGTCTGGAGAACGGCGGATACTTCTGGGCAAGCCCGAAGGGCGCTGTAGACGGAAAAGATTTTTATTATATGGAGCGGCCGCAGGATGATCCGGCTCTTCAGGAAGAGAAAGGAAAGGTGATCTATCTGACTTTCGATGACGGTCCCAGTGATTATACATCGGATCTTTTGGATTTCCTGGATAAATATCCGGAGGTGAAGGTGACGTTTTTTGTGGTTGGGCTTCGGAGTGATCACTATGATCAGATCGGAAGAGCCGCGAAGGCGGGGCACAGCATTGCCGTTCACTCTTTTTCTCATGATTTCAAGAATATTTATCAGTGCTCGGAGAACTACTGGGAGGACTTCGAAAAGATGCAGAAGGTGATTGAAGAACAGACCGGATACCGGTCGCAGCTGATGAGATTCCCCGGAGGAAGCTCCAACAGCACCAGCGCACCTGTTTGCCAGGGAATCATGACGAAGCTGACGAACGAGGCAAATGAAAAGGGTTACACCTATGTGGACTGGAACAATGCCAGCAACGATGCGGGAATGACGACAGATCCGAATCAGGAGATCGCTTACATCAAGCAGCTTCTCTCGGACACGACGCCGAATGTTGTTCTGAATCACGATTCCAAGGATTACACCGTCAAGGCAATGAAGACATTCATACCGTGGGCACTGGAGAACGGATATACGTTCCTGCCCATGTCGCCGAGGAGTTTTGCTTCACACCACACGGTGGTGAATTGAACGTAGAATTGATCAGATTATATGCGAAAAGGGATCGCCGCAGCGTATGCTGCAGGGCGATCCCTTTTTGTTATCTCATAGGAGATTCTTCCGAATTTCCCATGAGACAAAACGCTCCGCAGGATGCGCACTCGCGCAATATGTAGATGCGTTGCATCCGCGCTCGGCGCGAGAATGTCACTAGCGACATTCTTTAGGATATGGTTCTGATTTTCAGAACGGGCGAAGGGTCGGGACGCGTTTCGAATAGGAGGCCAGAGATGTGAAGCCGCATTCCCTGGCGATTTCCTGCCCGACACGGATGTAGGCTCCGACATCGCCGGAGGCGTGTGCATCGGATCCGATGGTCAGAATGCGTCCGCCGCAGTCGTGGTAGAATTTCAGAAGTTTCGGGGTAGGCATGGTTGTTTGGATGGACTGGCGAAAACCGGAAACGTTCAGTTCAATTCCCTTGTCGCGTCGGATGATGATTTGAAAGAGGTGTTCAATTTTCTCCATGAATGGGCTGATGTCCAGGCTGAAACCGGCCTCTCCCATGTAGCGCAGAGGATAGGTGATGTGGCCGATCACATCATAGTCGTAGTTTTCCGCCAGATCAAGCAGCCAGTCCAGATAGTGATTGTAAACATCCCGGGGATCGCGCCGACGGAAATTGTAGTAGTAGACGTCCAGATCGTTTTCCATCTGGTGGATGGAACCGATGACAAAATCAAGTTCCGGATGATTCTGAAGGAAGGCGCCGGCAGCGGCCGGATTGGCCATGGGCTGTCCCAGTTCGGCGCCGATTACAACCCGGAGTTTATCCGCCCATTTTTCACGGCAGGCGAGAAGTTCCGGATAGAGTTCCCGGCAGTTCAGGATGTAGTCATAGGAATGTACGGTAAAAATGTCCATGTGATCGGTAAAGGCCAGTTCCTGAAGTCCCAGCTCGACTGCGCGCCGGCACATCTCTTCCGGATCTCCCATCCCGTCAAAGGAATAACGTGTGTGAGTATGATAATCTGCCAGATACATGTAAACCTCCTGTATCGGATATGCGAATGAAAAAACCTTTGGTTACAAGTATATCACTATTTTTGCATCTGTTCACGGCAGGTATTGCCGACAAACGGGATTCGTGAGAAAATATTGATATAGAAAGGGGAAATTTGCTATGAACCTGGGCAATTTTTACAGTGGCAGAGAATTCGAGGCTTATGAATATCTGGGAGCGCACACGGTGGCGGTGGGAACTGTTTTTCGCACCTATGCGCCGGCGGCGAAGGCAGTGAGCGTCATAGGCGAATTCAACGGCTGGACAGATACCCCTATGCATCGCACGGAGGATGGAAAGTTCTGGGAAGTCTGGATCGATTCTGCGCGGGACGGGATGATGTACAAGTTCAGAATCTACAGGCAGGACGGAAGTTTCATGGATCACGCGGATCCGTACGCTTTTTTTTCGGAGAAGAGACCCGGTACGGCATCGGTGATTTATGACAGAGAACGTTACAGGTTTGAAGATGCGGACTGGATGTGGAACAGACGCGACCGCCGGAATGAGGCGATGAATATTTACGAGATGCACCTTTCTTCCTGGAGGAGGAAAGATAACCCTGAGGAGCTGGACCGGAGAATCAATCATGCGAAAGAGACCGGGGAGTGCATCGATGTCTCGGATGGCTGGTATACCTACGAGGAAATCGCGGACCGGATCATTCCCTATTTAACGGAGCATGGATACAATTATCTTGAACTCATGCCGCTGAATGAGTATCCTGCGGATGAGTCCTGGGGATATCAGGCACTTGGTTTTTTCAGCGCCACATCCAGGTACGGCAATCCGGACGGCCTCAAGAGACTCATAGACCGGTGCCATGCGAAGGGAATCGGCGTGATTCTGGACGTCGTTACGGTACACTTTGCGGTGAATGACTACGGACTCTACCGGTATGACGGAACACCGATCTACGAGAATCCGAATTTTTCCGTTGGAAGGAGCGAGTGGGGAAGCTGCAACTTCGACCATTCCAGGGGAGAGGTGCGAAGCTTCCTGAATTCAGCGAGTGAGTTCTGGCTTCACGATTATCACTTTGACGGTCTGCGGTTCGACGCGGTAGGAAATCTCATCTACTGGCAGGGAGATGAGCGTCGAGGAGTGAATACAAATGCCACAGAATTCTTGCGGAGAATGAATGCCGGCCTCAAGGAGCGGGACGGAAATGTGATTCTGATTGCGGAGGATTCTTCGGCCTTCTCCGGAGTGACGAAGCCTGTGCGGGAAGGCGGACTTGGTTTCGATTATAAATGGGATATGGGATGGATGAATGACACCCTGGATTTCTTCCGGACAGAGAAGGATTACCGATCCGCGAATTATCACAAACTCACCTTCTCCATGCAGTATTTTTACAATGAGAAATATCTGCTTCCGCTTTCTCATGATGAGGTTGTACACGGAAAGGCAACGATCCTCCAGAAGATGGCGGGGGGATATGATGACAAGTTTCCGCAGATGAGGGCACTTTTTCTTTATATGTACGCCCACCCGGGAAAAATTCTGAATTTCATGGGCAATGAGTTCGGGCAGTTTCGGGAGTGGGATGAGAAGAAACAGCAGGACTGGTTCATGACCCGCTATCCGATTCACGACTCTCTGCAGCGTTTTGTGGATGACCTGAACAGACTCTATCTGGCACATTCGGCATTCTGGGAGCGGGATTATGACAGGAACGGGTTTGAGTGGATGGAAGCGGACGATACCCTGCAGTGTGTATATATTTTCCGTAGAATCTCTACTGCGGAAAAACTGTTATTTTTCTTCAATCTTTCCGGCTGGGATCAGTGTTACCGACTTTATCCGAAGGCAGTGACAAGGCTGGAGCTGCTCATCGATTCGGACGAAGATGTCTACAGCGGTGGAACGCATGACCCACTTCGCAGGATTGAGGTGTCAACCAAAGGCTATGATATGTATCTGAAGGCCTTTAGTGGACGCTGCTACCGGTTGATTTAAGGAAAAGCCGCTAAAGCAGTGGTCATCGGTACTCTTGTCTCATGGGAAATTCCTCCGAATTTCCCATGAGACAAAATGCTCCGCAGGATGCGCAGCTCGCAGATGGGAAGATCGCTTCGCGATTCTGCTCGCGCGCCTTTCGTCCGCTGCGCTCCCCTCAGGAATGAGGGGCTTGGGGAGTTGAGGTCCGCTTGCGGACTTTGTTCTATCCCGCAAAAAAAATATTTGTATTGTTGAATAATTAACAAGCCTATGGTATAACAAGAGTGCATCGGAACAGGAGGTTCCGGTAGTAAATGCGTTATATCCGTTGAATGACGGAACAACAGCAGGAGGAAAAGAATGAAAGAATACAGCAAAGTGCAGAAAATGGTGGGGACTGCCGTCCTCGCGGCAATTGTCGTGGTACTTCAGACAGTTGCAAGTGGAATTCATGTAGGACCGTTTACAATCACCCTTTCACTGGTGCCGATTATTATCGGAGCGATCATGTTCGGAGAACTGAGCGGAGCAATTCTCGGAGCAGTCTTCGGAATCGTCGTTGCCACAGCCGTTGTGCTTGGAGCTGACCAGGGTGGAGCAATGATGTTCAGTCAGAACCCGTTTGCGACGATTTTGCTCTGTCTGCTGAAGAGTACGGTGGCAGGTTTTGTTGCCGGACTGATCAGTCACAAGGTTGCGTCAAAGAATCTGATGCTCGGTGTTATCCTTGCGGCAATTGCAGCGCCGGTATGTAACACAGGAATCTTTGTACTGGGGCTTTCCACCATCTTCAACGATCTGCTTCATACATGGGCAGCGGGCAGTGGCTTCGGAAATGCTTTTGTATATATCATCGTTGGTCTTGTCGGAATTAACTTCCTGGTCGAGCTGCTTGTAGATCTTATTCTGGCACCGATCATTGTAAGTATCGTCAAGACAATCCGCAGAGCGGCCTGACCGTCTGGAAAAGACAGGGCATCTGCGCAGTCAATAAACAGAATACATACAACTTATGCTCCGGATCTGCAACATCCGGAGCTTTTTTGTCTCACAGGAATGCTCCGCGTTCCCTATGAGACAAAACGCTCAGCGTAGATGCGCAAGCGTACTTTGTTAATGGAGGATAAAAAATGATACTGGCAATCGATATCGGAAATACGCATATGGTACTGGGGTGTGTAAATGAACAGACGAATGAGGTGGTCTCTTCGATGAAGATGAGCACCGACCGGGTGGAGACGGCTCACGAGTACGCGGCGGAGATTGTGCAGATTCTCGCTCTGGAAAGAATCAGTCCGGAGGATTTCTGCGGTGCGATTATTTCTTCGGTTGTTCCCATGGTGACTACTGTAGTGAAAAAAGCTGTCGAAATCATTACAGGAGAGAAACCGCTGGTTCTCGGAGAGGGTACGGATATCGGGATGGAAGTGGACATGAACGGAATACCGGCCGACGCCATTGCGGGGGATCTGCTGGCAACCGCCGTCGCCGCGAAAGAAGCCCATACACTTCCGGCGATCATTATCGATATGGGTACAGCGACAACGGTTACTGTTGTGGATTCACGGGGAATCTATATCGGTGGTGCGATCCTTCCGGGACCGGGAACGGCGATGAAAGGTCTGGTGTCAGATACTTCACTTCTGCCTGCCATCGATTTTACCGCTCCGGATCGTGCAATTGCGAAGGATACAATAAATGCCATGAAGAGTGGAATTATCTACGGGTCTGCAGGAGCTGTCGACGGAATTCTGGAGCGGTATGAAGAGGAACTGACAGCATCGGGAGAGACGAAACGTCCGATGATCGTTGCCACAGGCGGTATGGGCAGGATCATTGCTCCCTTCTGCAGACATGAGATTCTGGTGGATGATCAGCTTCTGCTCAAGGGACTGAGTATTATATGGAAGAAAAACAATTAAGTGGGATGGAGAAATAAGTAATTATGAAGTACATGAAGCAATTTTCCATTATTCTGGCGGTGACATGTGTCGGTGAGATTTTGAAGTATTTCATTCCGCTCCCGATTCCCGCGAGTATCTACGGACTGGTTCTCATGCTGGTTCTTCTTATCAGCGGACTGGTGAAGCTGGAAGACGTCAACGACGTGGCTACCTTTCTGATTGAAATTATGCCCATGATGTTTATTCCTGCGGGCGTAGGCTTGATGACCGCCTGGAGTAAACTGCAGCCGGTTCTTTTACCTGTTCTTTTCATCACGTTTGCGACGACGGTTCTGGTGATGCTTGTAACCGGAAAAGTGACGGATGTATTGACAGCAGGTCAGCAGGTTGTGGATGAACAATTGGTAGCTGCAGAAAAAGAACTTGCCCGGATCGAGAAGGAAGAAGTCCGGTTGAAAGACGAGATTGCCTCTGTAAAGAAAACGGAACAGGAACAGAATAACGGCAGGGAGGAGCGGAGATGAACGCAAATTCAATAATTCTTAATTCCGCAACGGTTGGTGTGGTGCTCAGTATGATGACCTATGGTTTTGGCATATGGCTGAGAGGAAAAACAAAAATTGACTTCCTCAATCCTCTGCTGATTTCCATAGCATCGATTATCGCAATCCTGCTGATTTTCAAAATCGACTACCAGTCCTTCAATGAAAGCGCGAAGTATCTGAGTTACCTGCTGACACCGGCCACGGTGGCACTGGCAATTCCTCTTTACAGGCAGCTGGACCTCTTAAAAAAGAATCTCAAGGCGATTCTGATCGGTGTAGCCTCCGGCGTACTTACCTCGATGTCATCGGTACTGGCTTTTTGTGTGCTCTTTCGTTTGAGCCATGAAAACTATGTGACGCTGCTTCCGAAGTCAATCACCACAGCCATAGGAATGGATGTGTCAAAGGAACTCGGCGGATCCGTGACGATTTCTGTTGCTGTCATTATTATCACCGGCATTCTGGGAAACATGCTTGCCACGACGCTGACAAAGCTTTTTCGAATCAAAAGTCCTATTGCCGTCGGCCTGATGTGCGGAACGGCCTCCCATGCCATTGGAACGGCGAAGGCGATGCAGATCGGTGAAATCGAGGGCGCCATGAGTTCGCTGGCGATTGTAGTGTCGGGACTGATGACTGTTGTTGGTGCTTCTTTCTTCGCAATGATCGGAGCCTGAGGGTATACGAGCTGGCGCGTTTGTGATCGGCTGCATCAGGGATCCGGTAAACTAATTGTGAAGGTTGCTTGCACTTTATGTAATAGATAGGAAACAAAATCTAAATAATAGATAAAATAAACCGCTCATCTGTTGACAATACAGCAGATGAGCGGTATTTTTTTTATCGGGTTCGATAAGAAAACAAATAGAAAAGTAACACTATGTGACTTATTTACACGGTACTTTGTAACATAAATGTAAAAAACATTGGTAATTCTGTTGCAAATACGAAACAACTGTGCTACTATGTATTCGTATCGAAGAATTGTTTCGTAAATATTACGGGCGTGTGCAGTAACGCCACGTTGAGGAGGTTTTACGGTTGAATTCATTAAAACGAAGAATTATTGCAGCAACATTAAGTATGGCGCTGATCGGCGCGCAGGCACTTCCTGTAGGCGCTGATACAGCTGATGATATTGCGGCTGTTCAGGCTCAGCAGGAGCAGACAAACGCAGCACTGTACGATGTACAGAGTTCTATTGACAGTCTTGAAGGACAGAAGCAGGAGATTCTTGATCAGATCGACGGTTATGATCAGCAGCTGGTTCTGACCATGGCATCGATCCAGTCCCTGGATCAGCAGGTCGCTCAGAAAGAGAAAGATCTCGAAAAGACAGCCAAGGATCTCAAGAAGGCCCAGAAGGACGAGAAAGTTCAGTATGAGGCGATGAAGAAGAGAATCCAGTACCTGTATGAGCAGGGCGGACGCAACGGTTGGGTTGACGTTATGATGGGAGATGTATCCCTGTCAGAGGGAATGGACAAAGTAGACAATACTCAGTCCATGTACAAATACGACCGCGAAGAGCTTGAGAACTACACAAAGACTGCTGAGGAAGTAAAGAAACTTCAGGCACAGCAGACACAGCAGAAATCTTCCCTGGAGGCTATGAAGCAGGAGCAGGAGGGAGCGAAAGCAAACCTCGAGGCGCTCAAAGAGCAGGCACAGGCTGAGAATGAAAACTACGATCAGCAGATTGCTCAGGCACAGGCAACTGCGGATGAGTACTATGCTCTGATCGAGCAGCAGAACGCTCAGATCGCTCAGCTTCAGGAACAGAAAGCTGCTGAGGATGAAGCTGCCCGCCAGGCTGCTGAGGCAGAAGCTGCCCGTCAGGCCGCTGAGCAGGAAGCTGCTCAGAATGTGCAGACAAGCGGTGAGACATACACAGGAAATGATGGCGACGCACAGTCCGATGCCGGCTATTCTGAGGACACAAGCTCTTACAGTGAGAGTACAGGTTCTTCTGAAGCTCAGACAACGGTATCCGCACCGGTATCCGCACCGGTAAGCAACGGTACAGGCGTTTCCGGATCCGCAATCGCAAGCTATGCTTGCCAGTTCACCGGAAATCCTTATGTATGGGGTGGTACATCCCTTACAAACGGAGCTGACTGTTCCGGATTCGTTCAGTCTGTGTACAGACAGTTTGGAATCAACCTTTCCAGAACTACATATACACAGGCAAATGAGGGTGTTGCAGTATCCTACAATGATATGCAGCCCGGAGATGTTATCAACTATGGTTTCCATACAGCGATCTACATCGGAAACAACCAGATCGTACACGCTGCAGATGAGAGCCTGGGTATCATCGTTCAGAGTAATCCGGCATATCAGCCGATCGTAACAATCAGAAGATTCGTCTGAAATTGAAAAGCACAGCTTTGCCTGTGTGAAAGAATTGAAATTAACTGATCGGGGAACTGCCTTCTGGCAGATGGTCAGTTGAGTAGGGAGTATTCTATATAAGCAGTCATGGCTTCGGCCATGGCTGTTTTTTCGTCTCATAGGAAATTCCTCCGAATTTCCCATGAGACAAAACGCTCCGCTTAGATGCGCAGCCCGCAGAACACAGAATGAACATATTTTCATCAAATTTGAATCACATTTTTCACAAAAATCCATCACAATCTGACCGTATGATAAGAACCATAGAAGACAGGCAACGCAGTGTTGTGAATATAGAAAGACAGGAAAGGTGAAGATTATGAATGGATACGATAATTTCAATTACGACGGAAACAATGATTTACACCGGAACAATACAGAAAGTAGTTTTTCAGAGGGCGAGCGGAACGGAGCTCACTTCGAGGGCAATGGAAATTTGAATAATGGCAGCCGCAGAGGAAATACAGGAAAAAGAAAACGCGGAAATTCCGGAAAGTTCATGACAGTCGTTGCCCTGGCAGCGGCCTTCGGCGTCACTGCCGGCGGAACGGCATACGGAGTAAATTACACAGCCGGAAAGCTTTTCGGAGGCGCAACGGAGAGTCAGGCGCAGGCTTCCGGTACAAAGTCGGACACGAACAGTACCGCAGCTGAGGCCAGTCTCACAACAGCGAAAAAGACAAAGAGTATTGAGACTACAACAACGAATACCTCAGGCGTGATGACGGTGGCAGATGTCGCAAAAGAGGCAATGCCATCCATGGTTACCATCTCCACGATGTCGGTGCAGGAGATGCGCAGCTTCTTCGGAGGATCTCAGAAATATGAGGTGCAGGGCGCCGGAACCGGTGTGATCATCGGAGAGACCGATGAGGAAATCCTCATCGCCACAAACAATCATGTAATCAGCGGAGCCCAGACCGTATCCATCGGCTTTGTAGATGAGTCGGTTGTATCTGCGGCAATTAAGGGGACGGATGCAGAGAACGATCTTGCTGTTGTGGCTGTAAAGAAAGCAGATGTGACAGACAGCACAATGGAGCAGATCAAGGTAATCACTGTTGGTGATTCCGACGAACTTCAGCTCGGAGAGCAGGTGGTGGCCATCGGAAACGCACTTGGCTATGGGCAGTCAGTTACCAGCGGTTATGTAAGTGCTTTGAACAGAACGCTGGATATGAGTGACGGGACAACAGATTACAATTCAACGGGACTGATCCAGACGGATGCCGCGATCAACTCAGGAAACTCCGGCGGCGCCCTTCTCAATATGAAAGGTGAACTCATCGGAATCAACGAGGCAAAGAGTTCTGCCGGATCCGGAGAAGCCTCTGTAGACAATATGGGATTTGCGATCCCGATGTCCAAGGCAAAATCTATTCTCAGCGACCTTATGAATCAGGAGACAAAGACCAGGTACGCGGAGAATGAGAGAGGACGTCTGGGTGTGAATGTAGCGGATGTCACAGCCGAATATGCACAGGCCTACAATATGCCGGAGGGTGTATGTATTACGGATACACAGATGGACAGCGCAGCGGCTCTGGCCGGACTTCAGCAGGGAGATGTGATCACGAAGTTCGGCGATACGGATGTAAAGACCGCCTCAGAACTCAAGGAAGCTCTTGCCTATTACACATCCGGAGATACTGTTGATGTCACTGTACAGAGAAATAGCAGTGGCCATTATGAGGAAATGACGGTAAGCGTCACCCTCCAGTGAAATGTTATTGTCTGCCATCCGTATCCATGAATTACCCCCCTATAATGTGTAGTACCTCTATAATCTGAATTACACGACAGCGGATGGATTCAATATATAGATAATAAAGGACAGCTGTGAGAAAAACATACGATGGTTTTTCCCGCAGCTGTCTCTTTTTTTGTGGTATAGGAAATTGCTTCGCAATCCCTATGAGACAAAACGCTCCGCGTACTTTGTTGAAAATATGTATGGAATATAAAATATATTTGAGATATGATGAAAGGGTATGATATAAAAAACATGAATCAATCATTGAAGAGGAGAGCTTTATGAGAGAAGGGCACAGAAATGCATCATCTATGGTGCAGAATCTACGAAGGTTATTTTGTTTTCGGGCAGCGCTGGTGATCTTGTTGACAGGGGCTGCCTTTCTTTTTCTGACTCCGAAAACGATATCGGCAGCCGTAAAGGCGATTCATGTACAGGGAACGCAGTTGGTAGACAGCTCCGGTGAGCAGGTACAGCTCTGCGGCGTGAGTACACATGGCCTTCAGTGGTATCCGCAGTATGTCAATGAGGCGTCGTTTGCCAGTCTCAAGGGCATCTGGGGGGCAAATGTGGTTCGTCTGGCCATGTATACCGGTGAGGGCGGATATTGTACCGGGGGCGATAAGACTCGTCTGGAGCAGATCATCGACACCGGTGTCAAGGCGGCAAACAATCAGGGAATGTACTGCATCATTGACTGGCACACCCTCAGCGACTCCAATCCACAGACATATCAGGGAGAGGCGGTGAATTTTTTTAGAAAAATGTCCGCGAAGTATGCCTCCTACAACAATGTCATTTATGAAATCTGTAACGAGCCCTGTAACGGAACGACCTGGGGACAGGTGAAATCCTACGCGGATGCAGTTGTTGCGGCCATTCGGGCAAATGACAAGAAGGCTCTTATTCTCGTTGGAACGCCGAACTGGGCACAGTTGGGACTCGACGGTTCTCTCTACAACGCATATTACAGTAACCAGACGGATACGGATCTGAATACGATTCTGAACAACAGGATCAGCGACAGTAACCTGATGTACACCTGTCACTTCTATGCAACCACTCACGTGGACTGGCTTCGTGCCCGTGTGAACAGGGCGATCGACGCGGGACTTCCTGTATTCATTTCCGAATGCAGCATCTGTGATTCCTCAGGCGGCGGAAACATTGATTATACGCAGGCGGATGCCTGGAAAAATCTGATCGTCCAGCGAAGATTATCGTTCTGTGCCTGGAGTCTGTGCAACAAGGCGGAGACATCTGCATTGATCTCTTCGGGGTGTCAGAAGACTTCCGGGTGGTCGGATTCTGATTTGTCCACCACCGGAAAGTGGTTTAAGAAGTTTATCTGGAATCAGGGAGAATTGTCGAAGCCGACGCCCGAAGGCGCCATGTTCCGCCTCTATCATCCACATACGGGTGAGCACTTCTATACAAGCAGCCGGCTGGAGAGAAATACGCTGGTGAGCCGTGGATGGATTTATGAGGGAATCGGCTGGTATGCGCCGAAGAAATCCACGACAC
Organism: Eubacterium sp.; assembly: GCA_024684035.1. Classification (GTDB taxonomy): domain Bacteria; phylum Bacillota; class Clostridia; order Lachnospirales; family Lachnospiraceae; genus Bilifractor. The sequence continues at coordinate 60,883 of JAIKXQ010000073.1, forward strand.
CGGTATACCGTCTGTACTATCCTTTTACAACGGATCATCATTACACGTCCGATAAACATGAGTACGACACACTCATCAAGAAATACGGATGGAAGGGAGAGGGAATCGGCTGGTATTCCAGTGACAGTAAAGAGGTGCCGATCTACAGACAGTACAATCCGGGGGCACGTACCGGTGCGCATAATTATTCCGACAGCAAATACGAAAATGATGTGCTTGTTTCGAAACACGGATGGATTGCGGAAGGAATCGGCTGGTACGGAATCAAGCAGGAAAGCAGATAAAGAATCGATAGAAGTATCATTGTTAAGGGAACGCTGTTTTTCAGGGTTCCCTTAATTATGGTATAGGAAATTGCTCCGCAATCCCTAAAAAATACTGAAAATTCATCAATCTTCGTGTGTCCATGGTTTTACTGTCGTCACATTTGATGGTATAATACTTTTTTAGAATTACGGAAATGACAGAAAAGATGAGTGCAAATCATATAAAAGAGAAAAAGTACTCGTCAGTCTGGCCGCAGTCAGAGGAGGTTTACACATGAACGGTGCAGAAGCAATGGTAAAATGTCTGGAAGCAGAGGGGATCACACAGATCTTCGGTATTCCGGGCGTTGCAATCGCCCCTTTCTATGAGGCGATGTATAATTCGAAGAACTTACAGCATATCCTGGTGAGACAGGAACAGGCAGCGGGACATGCTGCCAGCGGATATGCCCGCATTTCGAAGAAGCCGGCCGTCTGTGTCACATCCTCAGGCCCCGGCGCGACGAATCTTATTACTGCTCTTGCCACTGCCTATGCGGACAGTATTCCGATGGTGGCAATTACGGGACAGGTAAACAGCAATCTTCTCGGAAGAGATGTTTTTCAGGAAGCGGACATGCGCGGAGCTACAGAGTCTTTCGTCAAGTACAGCTACCTCGTAAAAAACGCAGACGATCTTCCGAGAGTGTTTAAGGAAGCATTCTATATTGCCTCTACAGGAAGACAGGGCCCGGTTCTCATCGATATTCCCTGCGACGTGCAGATGGCTCAGTTGAAAAAAGAATTCAAATACCCGGAAGAAGTTAACATCCGGGGATATAAACCGAGTACAAAGGGAAACGGACAGCAGATGGCAAAGGTGATCGCAGCCATCAACAAGGCGAAAAAGCCTTTGATCTGTGCCGGCGGCGGTGTAATCCTCGGTGACGGAGAGAAAGTAGTTACAGAATTCTGCGAGAAGTTTAATATCCCGCTGGTAACTACGATGATGGGAATCGGTGTCATGCCGAAGAAACATCCTCTCTATTTCGGTATGCTTGGCAACAACGGAAAGCCCTACGCGAACCGTGCTGTGGCAAACAGTGATCTTCTCATTGTTGCCGGCGCAAGAATCGCGGACCGTGCGGTGCCGAAGCCGGAGAATCTCGAGAAACAGGTCAATGTCATTCACATCGACATAGACTCCGCAGAGATCGGTAAAAACCTTGGACCTACCATTCCGCTGGTGGGCGATATCAAGAACATTTTCAACTCCCTTCTTGAGGCGGATATCAAGATCGATACGAAGGAATGGATCGGTACTCTGGAGGAGATCAAGACAAGCACAGTGGATCACAGAGTTTTCAGTAACCGTCTGGTTAATCCGATGATTCTTGTGCAGACACTCTCCGAGAAAATGGATGACAATGCTGTATATGTAGCGGATGTGGGACAGAATCAGCTCTGGTCTGCGGACAATTACGTGATGAAGTCCGGTCGTTTCATGACCACCGGAGGAATGGGAACCATGGGATATTCGATCCCGGCGGCCATCGGCGTAAAGGTCTGCGAGCCGGATCGTCAGGTTGTTGCCGTCTGCGGAGACGGAGATTTCCAGATGTCCATGTTTGAGCTTGGCACCATGGCTGTCAACCGGATTCCGCTGAAGATTCTCATAATGAGAAATCAGTATCTCGGACTGGTGCGTGAACATCAGGAGAAGACCTATGAGGGACATTATTCCGGCGTGCAGCTGCACAACTATCCGCACTATGATCATTTGGCGGCGGCCTATGATATGGATTACTTCCATGCACAGGAGAACGAGGAGCTGGATGCGGAACTCGATCGATTCCTGAAGTGCAAAAATGCGGCCATCATGGTCTGCGAGATCGACAGTTTCAATAAAGTTAAGTAAGGAGAGAAGGACATGAAGGGTATTTTTTCGGTATTGGTAGAAAACAAAGACGGTGTTCTCTCCGGTATAGCAGGACTCTTCGCCAGAAGGGGATATAACATCACCAGTCTTGCGGTGGGCGAGACGGAGCGGCACGATGTGTCCAGTATGACGGTGGTATCCAACGGAGATGCGAGAACCATCGATCAGATTGAGAAGCATCTCAATAAGAAACTGGACGTGATAAAAGTCCGCAGACTGGACGAGTCAAAAAGTATCGAGCTTGAGATGATGCTGATCAAGGTTTCCTATAATATGACCAACCGTGCTTCTCTCATTGAGCTCTGCAGTGTCATGGGGGCGAGAATTGCACATGTATCGCCGAAAAACATGGTGATTGAGATGCACGCGGCACCTGACACAATCGTGGAATTCATCGATCTGGTTCGCAACTTCGGAATTCTAGAGGTTCAGAGAACCGGAACGATCGCGATGTCCAAGAGCTGAGAGCGGGACAGAATGGTATAAAGAACAGCGGGATGTGGAGAAAAAACTCTTGTTCCGCTGTTTTTTTAGATGCAGAAACAAAGAATTCTGTTACAATAATGTAGATGCCGGATGCGCCTCCGTTTGAACGCGATCGCGGCAAAAAAAGCAAGAATTTTTATGAAATCGGGGAATACAACGATGAAGAAGCAGGCATACAATCCATATCTGCCGCTGAATGAATATATTCCGGACGCAGAACCTCATGTGTTCGGAGACAGAATCTATATCTACGGTTCGCATGACAAGGAGAACGGAGAGACGTTCTGTATGCGTCCGTATATCGTCTGGTCTGCACCGGTCACGGATCTCTCTGACTGGAGCTGCGTAGAGACAGTCTATGATCAGTCCGAGGATCCTCTCTACAACAGTGAGACGGAGATGATCTACACCTATGCGCCGGATGTGGTGCAGGGAAATGACGGACGTTTTTATATGTATTATTGTATGTCGGGAAGAGACGGCCACGGAGGGTACACGAACCCCATCAGTGTCGCGGTATCTGATGAGCCCGACGGTACCTTCCACTATCTCGGGATTGTCCGTGACAGGAACGGGCTTCCTCTGATGCGCTACGTGTGTTTTGATCCGGCGGTGATCAACGACAACGGAACCATCCGCCTCTATTACGGCACATATTACGCATCTCACGAAAAGATGCCGGCGCGTATGAGAGAAAAAACCGAGAGTTCTATGTTCGGAAGAACCGTGGAGGAGATCCGCGAAGCGAAGGCATGGACGTCGGAGGACGGAAGAAGTTTTTCTGCCGGAATTTCGGGAGCAATTCATGTGGAGCTGGAAGATGATATGCTCACAGCAAGAACCGTGCCGGTACGTATTGATGACGATGAATTCCGGAAGAGCGGTCACGCTTTTTTTGAGGGCTCTTCCATCAGAAGGATCTGTTTCATGCCGGACGGAACGGCAGCGGCTGCCGGTCAGATCGGAGGCAGCGTGGATGACTCGAACTCATTGTATTATTTTATCTATTCCTCCGACAAGAATGATGAGCTCTGCTACGCGACCAGCAGGTATCCTGATCGGGACTTTGTCTTTGGCGGCACCATTGTTTCCGCAGGAGATGTGGGCTTCGAGGGGCGTAAGCCGAAACACAGATTGAACCATACGGGGACAACTCACGGAAGTATCGAGTGGATCAACCATCAGTGGTATGTTTTTTATCACAGACTGACTAATCAGTCGGATTATTGCAGACAGGGATGCGCGGAAGCCATTGAAATCGGAATGGACGGATCGATTGAACAGGTGGAAGTGACAAGCTGTGGTTTGCACGACGGTCCTCTGGACGGTGGAGTAAACGGACCGGTTACATATCCGGCCGCAATCTGCTGCAATCTGACCAATGGAAGGATGCGTCACGGAAGCAACAGTAAGAAAGCCTATGCTGCTCCGAAGATCATGTGTCAGAAGGAACTTTATCATACGGATGCTGCCGATGAGGGGAAGGCAGTTCACGGTGAACGCGGCGACGGTTATGAGCGCTTTGTCGGACAGATCGCAAACGGAACACTGATCGGGTATAAGTATTTCCAGTTTGCTAAGGGAGATGTGACGCTGACTGTCAGTATGCGAGGACGAGGCGGCGGACAACTCTATGTCACCACCGGCTTTGACGGCGAGGCAAAGGAAGTGATCGATCTTACAGACAGTGCGGCATGGAAGAAGTACACTGTCTCGTGGGATCAGGAGGCTGGCGTTGCTCCGTTGTATTTTATGTACTCCGGTCGGGGAAATTATGAATTTCTGGAGTTTACGCTGGGGTAACACAGGAGTAGAATACGGAACGTATAAATAATGATTCTTATGAACGGCCTGTGGTGGAACAGGCCGGATAGGGGAGATTAAGAATTGAAGGGGAGCACCATTTTTCATAGGGGGGCCATACGCAAGGCGCTCACCGGAATCGGGGCTGTTCTGGTATCTTTTGCGATTTTTTCCGGGGGAGGGAAGAATCAGGGGATCATACCGGAAGAGCTGCGTACCGGATGTGAAGCCGAGGCTGCTGTGATTTCCTCGGATGCCGCTTTTTCTGATCTGAACTGGGGAAATCTGCTGATTGAAGCGGATGCCTTGAGCGGTACCAGCGTGGCGCAGTCTGTATGTGTGACCCAGTATTATATTATTGTAATGGAAAACGCGGCAGAAGATCCGCATCAGCCGGATCGTGTGACGGCTTACTACCGGCTGCCGTATGACGAAAAAGGAAATGCGGTCAGACCGTTCACCAGGGCGAAATCTGTTCAGGATACGGATTGGGAACACTGTAACGGAATGGCCTACAACCCCCGGACAGACAAAGTGTACGTGTCGCTGTACACAAGTCTGCAGGGAGGAAATAACGGGGATATCTACATCATGAATCCCTATACCCTGGGCTATGAGGACAGGATTCATATCAGCGACGACTACAATATTCTGGGCATTGGCTATGATTCGGTGCAGGATCGCTACATCATCCAGACGGACGTGGTTGGCGGTTTTGCCATCAAGATTCTCGACAGCAATTTCCAGATCATTGATGATCTCGGAGGCTACGATCCAAGCCCGGGAAGAAATTTCAATGACCTCTGCGTCTGCGGAGACTATGTATTGAACAATCCGGTGACCAACGGTATGAATATCGGAGAATACCTGAATGTCTATTCTCTGTCCCGTCGCGGTCTGGTGGGGACTTTTCCTGAGACTTACGGAATTACCGATGCCGATCCGGCCAGTCTGGAGACGGAGTCGATTTGCGAGCTGGGACAGGGAGAGTTTCTGGCACTCGTTAATCTTACGACAAATGAGGGTCAGAGAAAATACAGACTTTACTGGACCACCGTACCTATGGATTTCAGCGTTTCTGTTTTGACTTCCGGAGAGGGAAGCGCCGGAGGCGCGACGGATCTGGTGAGCCGCGGAGCCGACTTTGAACTTTCGTATCAGGCACAGGACGGATATCAGCTCACGGGTATAGTGATCAATGGAAAGGCTGTCAATATTGACGGTCAGGACAAGAGTTCCGGTGTATACAGGATACAGAATGTTCAGGCGGATCAGACCATCGATGTGCGCTTTGCGCCGGCTGTCGTGACACAGACTCCTCTGCCGACGGAGAAGCCGGAGGGGACAGAAGCGGTACAGGGTACATCGGTGACAGATTCCGTAAGCACTTCGTCGGCAGTTGCCGGAGTGCCGACGGAGAAAAAAAACGGAGGAAAAGGCACAGAGACCAATCTGGCACACAGGATGATCCGTTCCTTTGCAAAAGCTCTCCGGAACCATTTCAGTTACAAGCTGGTTTTGCAAATCATTTTTGTATGTCTGATGATCGCTCTGGCTGTAGTGATCGGAATAGGTGTGAGAGTGGATATGATCAGAAAAAGGAATCATCGGCGATTTCAGGAGAGACGCATGAACGATGAAGCCAGACTGATGAAAAAAAGAGAAGAAGATCTCAGGTTTGCCAGAAGCATCAGTGAGATGAGTTACGATGAGCTGAGAGATCTTCGCTGATGTACGGCTGCCAAAGGTCTCATGTGAACATAATGATTTTTTGATTAATCCCGGGATTTCTGCTTGAGAGGAATCCCGGGATTTTGTGGAGGAAGAAATATATGATTAAGATCGATCTGGTGACGGGCTTTCTCGGTTCGGGAAAGACGACATTCATTCGTAATTATGCGAAGTATCTGATATCGCAGGGGAAGCGGATCGCGATTCTCGAAAATGATTATGGCGCCATCAACGTGGATATGATGATGCTGGAGGATCTGGAGGGGGATCAGTGTGATCTGCAGATGGTCGTCGGTGGCAGTGACTATGCCTGCCATAAGCGCCGCCTGAAGTCCAAACTGATCACTCTTGGTATGCTCGGATATGATCGTGTGATCATGGAACCGTCCGGAATCTTTGATGTAGACGAGTTCACGGATACCCTGCGGGAGGAACCTCTGGATCGCTGGTATGAAATCGGAAGTGTAATCTCCATCGTAGACGCGTCTCTGAAGGAAGAACTATCGGAAGAATCCGAATATCTGATTGTCTCGCAGACGGCAAATGCCGCGGCTGTTATTCTAAGCAGAACGCAGGAGGTGGAGGCTGACCGGATTCTTTTGACCATCGATCATATCAACCGCGCCTTCGAAAAATTCCGTTGCAGCCGGAACCTTTCGGCCGGAGATCTGATTATGGATAAACCCTGGGATCAGTATGGAACGGAAGAGTATGAGGCCATCCTCCGGGCGGGCTTTGTCCATGCAGATCATATAAAGATCCCGGTTACGGATGATAACGCATATGATTCGATGTTTTATATGAATGTGAAGATGCGTGAAGAGGAAATACGGCCGACACTGACAAGGCTGCTGTCGGATTCGGCCTGCGGAGAAATCATACGTATAAAGGGGTATGTATCCTGCCCGGAAGAAAAATGCTGGATCGAGATCAACGCGACTGCTTCAGAGATGAGAATTGAACCGTCAACGCAGGGGCAGGAGGTAATCATCGTGATTGGAGAACACCTCGACAGAGACAAAATTGCGGAGTATTTCGACTTCAGCTATGGCAGCGGACATGAATTTATTCATCAGGACTAAGGTATTCTGCAATAAAAATTCCGAAAATCCCAGGCAATTATAGGAATTGCCGGTGAATCCTAGACGAAAGTGTTCTTACGCTATATAATGGGGGTTATTGGTGAGGACGGACGTAAAGTTTGACTGTGATCAGTCAAATGGCCGTCAAGTTTAAAATAAAGGGGACTGACAATGAAAAAAGAGACAAAATGTATTCAGGCCGGCTACACTCCGAAAAACGGGGAGCCGAGAATGATTCCGATCATTCAGAGCACGACGTTTAAATACGATACCAGCGAGGATATGGGTAAGCTGTTTGATCTTGAGGCCAGCGGTTACTTCTACACCAGACTTCAGAATCCGACGAACGACTATGTCGCTGCAAAGATCGCTGCTCTTGAAGGCGGTTCCGCGGCCATCCTTACGTCTTCCGGACAGGCTGCCACGTTCTTCTCTGTGTTCAACCTTGCGGGTGCCGGAGACCACGTGATCGCATCCACTGCGATTTATGGCGGAAGTTTCAACCTGTTTAATGTGACCATGAGAAAAATGGGCATTGATTTTACATTTGTGGATCCGGATTGTTCCGATGAAGAACTTGAGGCAGCGTTCAAACCGAATACAAAAGCTGTCTTTGGTGAGACGATTGCCAATCCCGCACTGATCGTTTTTGATATCGAGAGATTTGCGAAAGCTGCTCATGCGCATGGTGTACCGCTGATCATCGACAATACATTTGCTACGCCGATCCACTGCAGACCGATTGAGTGGGGAGCAGACATCGTCACTCATTCCACAACAAAATACATGGACGGACATGACGCCACAGTCGGCGGCTGTATCGTTGATTCCGGAAACTTCGACTGGATGGCGCATGCAGACAAATTCCCGGGACTCTGCACACCGGACGATTCCTATCATGGAATTACCTATGCCGAGAAGTTCGGCAAAGAGGGCGCGTACATCACCAAGTGTACCGCGCAGTTGATGCGCGATCTCGGAGCGATTCCTTCTCCGATGAACTGCTACATGCTGAATCTCGGCCTTGAGTCTCTGGCAGTGCGTATACAGAGACACTGTGAGAATGCGCAGAAAGTCGCAGAATTCCTGAGCGGCCACGAGAAGATCTCCTGGGTGAACTATCCGGGACTTGAGGGCAACAAATACTACGAGCGCGCGAAAAAATACATGCCGGACGGAACCTGTGGAGTTATCTCCTTTGGCGTAAAAGGCGGTAGAAGCGCAGCGGAAGAATTTATGAAACATCTGAAACTGGCCATCGTTGCGACCCATGTGGCGGACGCACACACCTGTGTGCTTCATCCGGCGTCCTCTACCCATCGTCAGATGACAGACGAGGAGCTTATTGCCGGCGGTGTAGCACCGGATCTGGTAAGATTCTCCGTTGGTATCGAGAATGTGGATGATATCATTGAGGATCTTGCACAGGCACTTGAAAATGTTTAAAACGCAGTGATACGTGTTTTTCTTTCGGCAGATGCGGTAGGCATCTGCCGAATTTTTTTATGGTATAGGAAATTGCTCCGCAATCCCTATACCATAACGCTCCGCGGGATGCGCAGCTCGCAGATAAGAAGATCGCTTACGCGATTCTGCTCGCGCGCCAAAGTCCTGCGGCGCTCCCCTCAGGAATGAGGGGCTGGGGGAGTCGAAGTCCGCTTGCGGACTTTGTTCTAGGATATTTTTCCGTGTTTCCCGTGAGACAACATGCGATACGGAAATCACTTGTTTTTGGAGGATCCGTGGCGTCGCATGTTTTTGGGGTGAAATAATGTCTTGATATGTTATAATAATGAAAAAAATGTGGCTCTGCGCCGGATGGGTGACAAATATTCCTGTCTGCGCAGAGAGATTTAGGAGGAGAAAGATTATGTTAATTACCTGTCTGGATGTTGAAGGTGTACTTGTACCGGAGATTTGGATCGCATTCGCCGAGGCGAGTGGTATTCCGGAGCTGAAGAAGACCACAAGAGATGAGCCGGATTACGATAAACTGATGAACTGGAGACTGGGCATTCTGAAAGAGCATGGCCTCGGGCTGAAGGAGATTCAGGATGTCATCGCAACCATCGATCCTCTTCCGGGTGCAAAAGAGTTCCTTGATGAGCTTCGTTCGTTTTCACAGGTAATTCTGATTTCGGATACGTTCGAACAGTTCGCAGCTCCTCTTATGGAGAAGCTTGGCAGACCTACACTTTTCTGCAACTCTCTTGAGGTGGCTGACAACGGAGAGATCACAGGATTCAGAATGCGCTGTGAGAAATCCAAGCTGACAACTGTAAAGGCACTCCAGTCCATAGGATTTGAAACAATCGCATCCGGCGACAGCTACAATGATCTCGGAATGATTCAGGCCAGCAAAGCAGGTTTCCTGTTCCGCAGTACAGACAAGATCAAGGCTGATTTCCCTGAGATTCCGGCATATGAGGAGTATGCAGATCTTCTTGAGGCGATCCGCAAGGCAATGTGATCGGATCCGAAAGCCGGATTTGAGACAAACTGATGATTCTTCGGCACAAAGGGCACTTGACAAAAAGATTCTTCGTCAATCTGCTGATTTATTGTGAATGGAATCGATTACAATACGTGCAGAAATGTGAACAGCGAAATATGCACATTATGTCGCTGTGCATAAGATAAAAGTGTGAAAAACAGCGTAATTATTGAATTTGTGCACATGTTGTGCACAAAAATGTGCATAACTTTACGAAATATACACACTGACGTTCAAGATGGGATATAGAGGAGATTTCACATAGAATTCACAGAAACAACGAACTTCGAACACAACTGAAAGCTATACTGAATGCATAGAAACGGGTACAGTGATCTCGTTTCTATCGGTTGAGAAGTGTTTTGTTTTTTCTCATAATTGATCTTGCAAAAGATCGAAATCTCCTTCCTTAAGAGGCCGCCGGCTGGCGGCCTCTTTTATAGTGTTGATAAACGCTCCGCGGGATGCGCAGCTCGCAGATAAGAAGATCGCTTGCGCGATTCTGCTCGCGCGCCTTTCGTCCGCTACGCTCACCGGGAGGATTGAGGGGATGGGGAGTCGAAGTCCGCTTGCGGACTTTGCTTTTGAATGTGATATAATGTACGTTGAATTGCAGATGGGTCAGACTGGATCCGAAGGGAGAAAAAATGAGAATTAAACGTGCAGCATTGATCGGGGCAGGAGCTGTGGGAAGCTGGTTCATTCCGGGACTTGGCATGGTTCTGGGCAAGAACTTTTATGTGATCGCATCCGGGGAGCGGGCTGACAGGCTTAGAACAGAAGGGATCGTGATTAACGGCCGTGTCTATGACGGCGACAATCTCAATATTCGAACAGCGGAAGAGGCCGGAGCCCTTGGCGTTGATCTGTTGCTGGTGGCCGTGAAATATAATAACCTGAAGGATGTGCTCTACGATATCCGTACAATTGTCGAGGAGCGGAAGATTTTCGGCTCCGGAGATGACACGGATGATGCGATGAAGGACATGGTAGTAGTGAGTTGTCTGAATGGTATCAATGCGGAGGAAATCATAGCGAAGGAGATCGGAGAGGAATTGATTCTGCCGGCCTTCATGCGGGTGGTTTCCAGGAAAGTCGGAAATGAGATTCGCTATAACCCGTATATGCCCCAGCCGGGTGGATTGATCTTCGGTGAAAAAGATACAGCGGAAAAAACGGAACGCTGCGAGGCTGTTGAGCATCTGCTCCGTGATGCAGGGATCGGCTGTGAATTTGTAGGCAATATTCTGGAGCGGAAGTGGCAGAAATATGCCCTCAATATTTCCAATAATCTGCCCCAGGCAATTCTGGGTGTGGGGTTTGGCGCTTACTGTGACAGCGCCCATGTGGCATATATTCATGACTGTCTCTATGCAGAGACGATGGTCGTGGCATCCAAATACGGTATTCGTTTTGAACCGGAAAAGAATTCCCTCGAGATGGCACCGGAGCCCGCACGTTTTTCCACGCTTCAGGATCTGGATGCAAAGCGGCATACAGAAATCGAGATGCTTGCCGGAGTTTTGATGGACAAAGCGGAGGCAGTTGGTGTTCCGGTTCCGTTCACGGAGTACACCTATCATCTGATTCGTGCTCTGGAAGAGAAAAATGACGGACTTTTCGATTACTCTGTGGAGAACGCCGGGGGAGAGACGGAAAAATGTTGAGAGATGTAGATATCAAAGACATCTGGGATGGACGTTTCTACGGAGCGGAGGAAAAAGTGAGAGTGGGGTGTAACGCCTGCGAGGGGTGTTCAGACTGCTGTCGCACGACGGGAGATTCTATCATTCTCGATCCTTATGATCTCTATCAGCTGAACAAGGGTACCGGCTTGACTTTTACAGAGATGATTGAAAACCAGATCGAGATCCGTTTTGTGGATGGAATGATTTTGCCGAATATTATGGAGCATGATGAAGCCAGGCCTGAGAGAGAGGATGGTTGTCCCTTTCTCAATGAAAAAGGAAGGTGCAGCATATATCTGTACCGGCCGGGCTTTTGCAGACTCTTTCCGGTGGGAAGATACTACACGGGTGAGCCGGAGAGAACCTTCCGGTATTTTGTTCAGAAGGATGAATGCGCGAAGAAAAACAGCCCGCGATACAAGGTGAGATTGAAGGATTGGCTTGGGATCCCTGAACTGAAAAAGTACGAAGCGTATATCAACCGCTGGCATTATTTCCTCAAAGATGTCAGCGCCGGCTTGAATCTGATGAGTGAGTCGGCCAGAAAGCAGATCGCCAGATATATTCTCCAGGTTTTTTATGTTACTCCCTACCATGTGCAGGCGGATTTCTACGGGCAGTTTGAAATGAGGATGAATAAAGTCAGGGATGAGCTGGTGGCTCTGGGAATCCGGCTGCCTTGAGGACAGGAAAGGTAATGATTGTACAGCCGCAGTATAATGAATTCACGGGGAGGAGAAGACGATGAACTGCTCAAAGGTGGATATGCATATGCACAGCACGGCATCGGATGGAACTGATGAACCGAAATGTCTGGTAGAAAAAGTGAAGAATGCCGGAATCAGAGTTTTTTCACTCACGGATCATGATACGGTTGCCGGTCTGGAAGATGTTTCCGCAAATATTCCATCTGGAGTCCGGTTCATCCCGGGGATTGAATTCTCCTGTATTTCAGAGGCGGGAAAGTGTCACATCCTTGGGTATAACTGTGACGTGACAAGTCCGGTGTTCCGGGAGACTCTGGAAAAGGGAGTAAGGCTTCGGCGCGAAAAGCTGACCAGACGGCTGGATTATCTGCAGGATGTCTGCGGAATTGAGATCGATGAAGGGGAGCGGGAGAAATTCTACCGCATGAAAAGTGTCGGAAAGCCTCACCTTGCCAAAATGCTGATTCGAAAGGGAATGGCGACGTCGATCTGGGAGGCAATCGACAAATATATCAACCCGAGCGGCACGGAAGACAGTCGTCTATCTTCGGAGCTGGTGATTTCTTCGATTCTGGCTTCGGGTGGTGTTCCGGTCTGGGCCCATCCCCTTGGAGGGGAGGGGGAGAGAAGAATCGGCCGAGGAGAGTTTGAAGAAGAACTGAATTACCTTCTTGGTTGTGGCCTCCGTGGTCTGGAGTGTCATTATTCCAGATACTCAGAAAGCGAGTGCGCTGCGCTTGTCGATGCGGCTGAAGAATCACGGCTGCTGGTATCCGGAGGCAGTGATTATCACGGGAAAAACAAAGATATCTGGATGGGGACATTGAATGCGGAACTTCGACCGGTGGAGCCGGAAAAGCTTACGTTGCTGCGGGAGCTTGGAATTTCAGTTTGACGGTCTTCCGGAGGAATACATAACAAACATGTGAGATGCCCGTATTGTTATCTAAGAACAGTTATACCAGGATCATGGGGTGAGATTTATGAGTGAAACAGCACAGAAAGTATGTGAATATATAAAACGGTCACCGAGTTGCTTTCATGCAGTCGATGAAATGAGGAAAGAGCTGGAGGCGGCAGGGTTTATGGAACTTCATGAGGAGGCGCACTGGAAGCTTTCCTGTGGTGGAAAGTATTTTGTCCGTCGGAATCATTCCTCGATCATTTCATTTGTTGTGCCTTCGGATTCTTCTGCGGTGGCGGAACTGCATATGATTGCCAGTCACAGTGACTCTCCTACGTTCAAGATTAAACCGCAGCCGGAGATGAAGAGCGCAGGTGGAACCGTGCGTCTGAATATCGAGGGATATGGAGGAATGCTTTGCAGTACATGGTATGACAGACCGCTGAGTATTGCAGGAAGGATTTTTTTGCGTGACAAGGAGAGGGGAATAGAGGAAAAACTGATTCATATGGATCAGGACTCTGTGATCATTCCGTCCCTTGCGATTCACATGAACCGAAAAGCAAATTCTGAGCAGTCCATCAATATACAGAAGGATATGCCGCCGCTTTGGGCAATGGTGACGGGAGATGAGGCGTCGACGTCCCTGACCTTTTCGGAATGGATTGCGGAAAACTGTGGAATCGGAAAAGAGCGTGCCGGGGATATTATCGGATCGGATCTCTATCTGGTGAACCGGACAGAGCCGGCAGTCTGGGGAATGAATAAAGAATTCTTATCTGCGCCGAAGCTGGACGATCTTGAGTGTTGTTACAGCAGCTTTCTCGGTTTCCTTAAGGCTGCGGTGACGGACGGCTGTGGAGAGAAGAATGGGTGTTGCGTGCAAGATGATGCAATTATGATGATGCACTGTGTGTTTGATAATGAGGAGACGGGATCCATGTCCAGGCAGGGCGCGCAGTCGACCTTTCTCTCTGATACACTGGTGCGTATAGCAGAGGCGTTGGACTGGAGCGCGGGGGATCTCAGAAGAATTCTGGCAAAAAGCCTTATGGTATCGGCAGACAATGCACATGCGGTGCATCCCAATAATCCGGATAAGGCAGATCCTGTGTGCAGACCGGAGATGAACAGGGGAATTGTAGTCAAGTACCACGCGAATCAGAAGTATACGACAGACGGTGCATCAAGTGCCCTTTTTGCGTGGTTGTGCGATGAAAACAGTATACCGTGGCAGAAGTTTGTGAATCGGGCCGACATGGCAGGTGGATCGACGCTGGGAAATATCTCTAACACCCAGGTGTCTGTAAGAAGTGTGGATATCGGATTGGCGCAGCTGGCCATGCATTCGGCCTATGAGACGGCCGGGAGTAAGGATCCGGAGTATCTGGAGCTTTTTGCTGAGAAATTCTATACGACGAAATTGCCGGACATCTTTTGAAGTATCCCTAATATGCAGGCTGTAAAAACAGACATGTGAAAGGGCTGTGATTGCTACTTTATTAGCGTAATCACAGCCCTTCTAATGAATATCCTGAAGCTTCACTGTATAACCTCCTGATTCATCATGTATTCACTTTTCAGGTTTGTCCTCCGGATTTATTTCACGTTCTATCTTTCTTACGAATTACTTTATTAATTCTTTTCGATTTGATATAATTCCCGGGTTCCTATTTTAAACTTAGTCCAAGCTTCACGATTATTAAATAACCCTTCATGCTTCTGTTTCCTGACGGTTACTTTATTAACTGTCGATGGATGATTTTGATGATCCGGTTACTTTATTAACCTTCACTGATCTTTTTTTGATTCGGATTACTTTATTAATCTTCAGTCATATTGTATGATTCAGATTACTTTATTAATCTTCAGTCACACCTGCATCGTGATTATTTAATTAATCAGATCCGCTTGTTTGTATCCTAACGGTTACTTTATTAACTGTTATGGATTTGATTTTTGGATATTCCGGTTACTTTATTAACCTTCTGTATCTTTTGATAATCGAGATTACTTAATTAATCTCTTCTTATCTTTTGGACTTCGTTTCTTTTCTTGCCGGGTATGAACTTGTTCTTCGGGAACCTTTATGTTCCTTCCGTTTCTCGTACTCACTTGTGAAATCGTAGCCCTCTTGTTCATGTATGATCGTTCGAGTACCTTTAGCTCTAGCAGATCATTCATTAAGAATATAGCTTGCAGATGACCTTTCCGGACAAATCACCTTTGGCTGCTATAATTCTCGGTTGGTCAGGATATTCTTTATAATATCCTTTCTTTGACCGGAGCCTTTCTCTTTGCAGAATACTTGGCTCTTAGATTATGAAGGATAAGCTACCTCCGGGATGTGGTTCTATGTCCCAATGGACTGTCCTCCTTAAAAAAGTGTACGCTCTCAAGAAATGACAGGATCTTTATATCCGCATCAGTTTCTTTTGATGCTTATATCTTACTGAATTTGCGACGATGTGTCAATAAGAAAATTGAAAAAAAAGAAAATAAAATGAAATAGTCAGAATATTACGTTGGAGAGGCACAATTTGACACGACAAAAAGGAGTTGTATAGAAATCAAAACAATTTTACAGGTAAACACCAAGGAGGACCCCGAAGTTGATCCATATATATAGACACATTACACAAAATACTACTATTCAGCAAAAATCATATTGATAAACTGATCCATTTGGTGTAGAAAATAATAGAAAGTATGGAGATGAACAGGGGTGTCCGGCTTTAACTTGTATAATGCATCTGTGGGGTAGAAAGAGAGAAATACAAGATGAAGAAAAAAACCATCGGAGACCCGGAGTTCGAATTTGATGATCTAGGCGCAAAAGTCAGGGAAATGAGAATCAAATCCGGAATGACTCAGAAAGAAGTAGCGATGAATTTGAACGTCACTCCCGGTTACATCAGCAATGTCGAGAATAACCGCACGGTACCGTCATTGCGGCTGCTTTCCTATTTTGCGAAAGTCACTGGAATGACTTTCGATGAGATAGTAGGCGGTAAGAAGAATGAATATATTATTACCGATCTCGACAGAAAGCTTCAGGGTGTTCTGACGAAGATTCCGGACAATATGAAAGATAAAGTTCTTCGTACTGTAAGGATGTGGAAAGAGGACTGATCGGCAGGGGATGCGACCGGTATCCGGATGCAGATCGGAAAAGAGAGGCAGAGAGAATGAGAAATCATTTTTTCTGCCTCTCTTTTGTTATAGAATAGAGATATAGATCAGAGAGGAGGAGTGTCTATGCCTCACAATGAAAGATGTTTTTCCGGGGAGGCAGCTGTTCCCGGAAGCCGATTCTGGGATGATCTGGTTCAAAGAGAAGACGGGCTGTATAACCGGTCGGATGACGTTCGCAGTCCTTTTGCCAGGGATTATACCCGGATCCTCCATTCGCAGGCTTATCGAAGACTGAAGTTTAAGACGCAGGTTTTTTACAATATCGACAACGATCATATCTGTACGAGGATGGAGCACGTGGCTCACGTGGAGTCGGTGGCCGGAACGATTGCGTCGTTTCTCGGACTGAACACGGAGCTGACGAAGGCGATTGCCATCGGCCATGATCTCGGACATGCGCCCTTCGGTCATCAGGGCGAAGTTGTTCTGCGAAAACTCACAACGGAACATCTGGGTGAGGATTTCTGGCATGAGCGTAACGGGCTACGTTTCGTGGACAATATTGAGCTTCTTGCGGATAATTACAATGAGAAGAGAAACCTGAATCTCACTTATGCCGTGAGAGATGGAATTATTTCTCATTGCGGAGAACTGGATGAGAATGGTCTTCGGCCGAGAACAGAGAAAATCTGTCTGGAGAAAGATTTTCAGAGACCCGGTCAGTATTCACCCATCACCTGGGAAGGCTGTGTGGTCAAGATTTCAGACAAGATTGCCTACATAGGAAGGGATATCGAGGATGCCAGATCTCTGGGATTTCTGAGTAAGAGAGCGGAACAGCAGCTCCTGGATATGGCCAGAGTACATGACGCCAATGTTTACAATACCACGGTGATCATGCATAATCTGATCATTGATATCTGCGAAAACAGTACACCGGAGACCGGGATTACCCTGAGTCCCGCTTTTAACGAGCAGATGAATGCGTTGAAGGATTTTAACTATAAGAATATCTACAGACATCAGAGATTCAAACCTTATACGCATTACACTGAACTGGTTATAAATGAGTTGTTCAGTGCGCTGCTGGAGATGTATGACGAGAGGGGGACCTGGGACAGTCTGCGGGGAGCCAGCAGGTATTGCCCGGAACTCTTCGGATCCTTTGCGAGATTCCTGGCAAGATACTGTGATCCGGAGATCATTCCGGCCAGCGAGAGGGAATTGACGGATATAGCGGTTGCCTGCAAGAACCGCAAAATTTACGGAAGACTTGAGTCGCCGAAGGAGTACATTCAGTGCATCATTGACTTTATTTCCGGTATGACGGACAGGTACGCGGTTCGTGTGTTTGAGGAACTGCTGCGATATTGACAGGAATACGGGGTTTTGTCTCATAGGGAATGCGAAGCAATTTTCTATGAGACAAAAAAAAGAGGAGACGCCGGTGGACGGTGTCTCCTCTTTTATATGATGTCAGTTTTGATAAATATTCATGCGTGTTCGCAGAGAAACTTCTCAGCAGTGCGCCATATCTGCTTTCAGGCTACGGAAATCCGCCAGGGCATCCCAGCCGATGCGGGTGATTTTTTTGATGTTGATGGAATTGGTGCCACCCTGACGCGGTTTAAAACTTACCGGCACAAATCGGACTCTATCGTGATAATACACACCGAAGGTGGAGAGCATTACGTTCGGAAGATTGTAGTCCTTCCGGAGTTTCGGCAGGTATTTCGCCACGTATGCTCTGGTCATGAGTCTGAACGGTGCGTTAGAGTCCGGCAGAGATACTTTGAAGTAATGCTTCAGAATCCGGCAGAGCGTCTTCTCCACAAAAGCACGGTCTTTTCCGTCACCGCGCACGGTGCGGTTGCCGAACTGTGCGTCGTATTCTGTTCTGTGCTGCCAGAATTCCTCAAACTCTGCCGGGTTTGTCTGTCCGTCGGAGTCTGTCTGGAAGATATAGTCTGCCTGGTGATCCAGAGCGTAAGTGTAACCATAGATCAATGTCGGTCCGTGGCCGCCGTTTGGCTTGGTGAGGCCGGTAAGCAGAGGTTTTTCCTCGGCGTATTTGCGGATGATCTCATAGGTGTTGTCTTTACTTCCGTCGTTGACGATCACGAGACGGGATTTTCCGCCGCCGTCATGTGCTTCAACGATGGGATACCAGTCGTCGATCAGGTTTTTGATGTTTTCGGATTCGTTGTACGCCGGTACAACAATGTACAGTACATCACTCATTCGTTATTGCTTCCCCCAATTATTCTAATTGATAAAAAATTCTGATAATAATATCGAAGTAACTTGAATTATTGTAACACATAGTGAAAAAATACACCATAGTGCGGAGAAATTTTTGCAAAATGAACAGTGAAAACTTTCGCACTTTGGCGCGAAGCTCGCAGATGTGATGATCGTTTCGCGATTCTTCGCGTGTGCCTTTCGGCTGTTTCGCTCACCGGGAGAGTCAAGCGGAAATACAAAACAGGGAGGACAAAGAATTTCGGCCGCTGCGCTCACCGGGAGGGGGGAGGGACTGAGTAATTCGAAAGACTATCCTGTGAGATAAAAACAGCAGAGCGCGCGTACTGCGATGCTCTGCTGTCTGAAGAACTGTGATGGAGGAAATGCGGATCCTATAGCATTCCTGATAATTATATTTCCACTGCTGTGAAATACGTAAAGGTGCCGCGGGCAAGTGTGATCTCTTCGGAGGGATCGGTTATGGTAACCTCGTAGACTGCAAGTGATCGCCCGTGTTTGACAACAGTGGCGACGGCCACGAGGTTGTCGAAGCCGCAGGCCGGCCGAAGAAAGTGCAGATCACCGGATACCGTCGGAGCGATTTTTCCGAAGGTCGCGCAGGCACAGCCGCCGACAGAATCTGCCAGAGAATAGAGACAGCCACCGTGGACTGTGCCCAGAGGATTCAGGAAGTCCGGTTTCACCGGCATGGATCCTTTGGCATAACCTTTGCGATATTCAAGGATGCTGATTTCCAGAAGGTTTCCGAACCGGTTCTGATGATTGCGCTCTGCCATCAGTTTTTCGATGTCAATTCTCATATCAGGTGTCCTTTGTATCAGCCATGTCCTGTGCTCTGGCGGTGCGATACTGTTTCGGCGTAAAGTTTGTGTAGGAGCGGAAAATCTGAATGAAATGACTCTCCGAGGAGAAGGCAAGGTGTTCCGCGATCTCTACAATACTCTTTCCGCTGTAGCGGAGAAGCTCCTTGGCCATATCGATCTTTTTGCTTCGGATATAGTCGCTGACAGAAAGTCCGGTTTCTTTTTTGAAGATACGGGACAGATAACTCTGGGACAGATGAACCAGAGAAGACAAATCAGCAACCGTAATTCGCTCGTTGATATGGGCGTAAATATAGTCCACGCACTGGCGGATCGGCGGTGAGGAGGGAACGTGCTTCCTCTGCTGCTGCATCTTGCTTGTGAAATCGAGAACCATGTGGTCATGAAGTGCGGCCACCTGTTCAATGGTTCTGGTATTGTCCAGCTGCTGGATATAGAAATCACTCATACGGAAAGCGCGCTCAGGCTCGAGACCGTGCTCGATGCAGATTCGGGTAATGAATGCGGTAGTAATTACGCAGTGGTAGCGCATATTGAGCAGCGGATCCCTGGAAAGAGTTCCGACGCCGTTGTTGTCCAGGAAGCGGCGCTCCTGAATGTTCTTGCGGATCCGGTCTACGTGTCCGTGGCTTACGTTGTGGAAAAACTGCAGCTCCTCATCCAGGGCACGGTGAACGCGGCCGGCTTCACCTTCGGCCTGTTCGTATTTGTACCAGTCTTGTAGTAATCCCATAGAAATATTTCCTCGCAATTATTGTTCGTATTTTGATACGTAAAATATCATATGTGTCTTTTTTGATTGTACTACGTTTTTTACAAAAATGCATCACTAATTTTTATGAAAATGTCAAAAAGGTGACTTTAAGTCGTTTTATAAACTTATTTTGTGTCATAGATTTAATATTTTTCGACGACACCTCGATAGAAAAGCAAATGGCATCAATTTATTATACTGTATAAGCTGAGTTGTGATTTTTACGGAGGAAAAAACAGAATATGAGACAGTGGCAGGGGTACAGAAATGGTATAAACCTTGGCGGCTGGTTGTCGCAGTGTGATATCTGTGACAGGAAGCATCTCGATTCCTTTATACAGGAGGCGGATATCCGGCAGATCGCAAAGACGGGTTTTGACCATGTAAGAATCCCTATCGACTACAGGTTATTCGAGGCAGAAGACGGGAACCCGAAAGAGGATGGGTTCCGTTATCTTGATCGTTTGCTTGAATGGTGCAACAGCTATGGTCTTCATATGCTGATCGATGTCCGCGAAACATACGGCTACACTTATGATCCGGAAAAACGGGAAGTGGAGCGTATGCGATTTTTTTACAGCGCGGAAATGCAGCACCGGTTTCAGAGATTGTGGATGCGCGTGGCAGGGAGGTATGCGCAGTATTTCGGGACAGTGGCCTTTGAACTTTTGGACGAGGTGGTACCGGAGGAGGTATCGGATGCCTGGAATGAAACGGTTCGGGATGTGCTGACTGTGATCCGGCAGGTGGCGCCCCGTTCCTGGGTAGTCATAGGCGGAGTGCGATATAGCTGTGTGAAGACGGTGGCACTTTTGGATGTACCCTTTGATGAGCATATCGTATACAGTTTCCACTGCTTTGAACCCTTCGCGTTTACGCATCAGAAAGCATACTGGTTCGGACGGATGCCCTTCGACTATCAGATGGGATACCCGGATTCTATTGAACGGTACAGGGAAAAATCTTCTGTGTTCCCGTACGAAGTGGCCGGGATGATTTACGATCCCTTCGGGGGAAATATAGGGCCACATTATTTCGAACAGCTTTTTCAGACAGCGGTTCGAAATGCAGATGCCGATCATGTGCCGCTCTATTGCGGGGCGTACGGTGTGATTGACCGTGCTCCGTTGGAGGATGCCCTTCGTTGGTTCAGAGATATCAGCGATGTATTTGAAAGATACAGAATAGGAAGAGCGCTATGGAATTATAAGGGTAAAGATTTCGGCCTTGTGAGCGGAGCTTTATCTGAAGCCGGAGATGAACTGGCGGAAATTCTTGGCAAATAGATTTATCAGGTAAGGAGAGAAATATGAAAAAGAAACAGTTGATCGCGCTTGGGCTTGCTATGGTTCTGGCCGGAGCTGTGCCCACAAGTGTATTCGGAGCTACAGGATCTGACCGGAATAACGGAAAGGATGTTTCGGTTGAGGCAACAGACGCGGACGTCAATGTTACCGTCGCTTCTGAAGAGAACGTTCCGATGTATCGTCTCTTCAACAAGGGAACCCTTGAACATCTCTACACTGACAGCACGGTGGAGAGAGACTACCTTTCAAAACACGGCTGGGTTTATGAGGGAATCGGCTGGTATGCACCGAAGGAAGGAAGAGAGATTTACAGACTCTACAATCCGGCCACAACCGATCATCATTACACTGACTCAACACATGAGCGTGATACCTTGAAGAAAAAATACGGCTGGAAGTACGAGGGAATCGCATGGCACACGGCAGAAAAAGAGACAGAGGGAAGTGTGGCGATTTATCGTCAGTTCAATCCCGGACTTACAACCGGCGCACACAATTTTACCGACAGCACGGTTGAGCGCGATCAGCTGAAAAAAGTCGGCTGGGTTGATGAAGGTATTGCATGGTACGGAGTAAAGGCTCCGGGAAAGGCTACCGCGGATATGTCGGATACATCCACAGTAAAAGAGAAAACAGATCTTTCATACAAGGGTTACACCATGAAGTGGGAGGATAAGTTCGATCAGAAAGAGCTTGACCGCGATGCCTGGAACGTTGAGCTTCATGAGCCGGGCTGGGTAAACGCCGAGCTGCAGGAGTATGTGGACAGCACAGACAACATTAAGGTGCAGGACGGACAGCTCATTCTGAAACCGTCCAAAGACAAAGACGGCAACATTACATCCGGCCGTGTGAATACACAGAACAAACATGACTTCAAATACGGTCTTTTTGAGGCGAAGGTAAAAATGCCGAAGGGCAAAGGCTTCCTGCCGGCGTTCTGGCTGATGGCAACAGATGAGAATCTCTATGGACAGTGGCCGCTCTGCGGAGAGATCGACGCAGCTGAGGTTATGGGACAGGAGACTGATCTCGCCTACGGAACAATCCATTAC
Source organism: Eubacterium sp. (assembly GCA_024684035.1). Lineage (GTDB taxonomy): Bacteria > Bacillota > Clostridia > Lachnospirales > Lachnospiraceae > Bilifractor. The sequence goes on from JAIKXQ010000073.1 coordinate 83,302, forward strand.
GGAAACCCTCACAAACAGAGCCAGGGCACATACAGACTTCCGGCGGGAATGGACTTCTCGGATTCCTGGCATACCTTCGATGTAGAATGGGAGCCGGGCAAGATCACATGGTATGTTGACGGAATCAAGTACCATGAGGAGAGTGACTGGTATTCCACAAAAGAAGGTGTTGAGACAGTATCTTATCCGGCACCGTTCGACCAGAACTTTTACATGATTCTGAATCTTGCAGTAGGCGGATCCTGGGTAGGATATCCGGACGATACTGTAGATATCAATGCTGATTCTTCTGAGTTCAAGATTGATTACGTCCGCGTATATCAGAAAGACAGCTACGACGAGAATGTAAAGAGACCGGAGAAGGAAGTTTCCTACAAAGAGCCTGACGCAGAGGGCAACTACGTAACAAACGGAAACTTCTCCGAGGACGAAGATCTGACAGACGCAGAGGCATGGCAGTTCCTCACAACACAGGGCGGTGAAGGATCTGCGAAAATCAAAGACGGTCAGATCAATATCGATGTGAAAAAAGAGGGGGATGAAAACTATAGTACTCAGCTTCTCCAGAAGGGACTCCCGATCATGCAGGGCGGCACCTACAAGGTTACATTTGATGCCTGGGCAGACGCAGAGCGTAGAATGGTCGTAAATCTCGAGGGACCGGACAACGGCTGGACCCGTTACCTGGCTGATACAACCGTAGATCTCACTACAGAGAAGAAGAGTTATGAGTACACCTTCAAGATGGAAGGAAAGAACGACCCCAACGGATCTTTGGAGTTCAATTTTGGTCACCAGGGATCTCTGGACGGTGTGCACATCACAAACGTAAAACTGGTAAAAGTGAGCCAGGATGAAGTTGCAGATGACAACGCGAAGACTGTTCTTGCAGATGGAAACTACGTATACAACGGACAGTTCCAGTCCGGCGAAGGCCGTATGGGATACTGGGAGGCAGATAAGAACAATGCTGCCGGCACAGCTGTAAGCGTAACAAACGAGAATAATATCAGAAGACTGAAGATCGAAGCTCCGGAAGGAACTTCCGAGGAGAATCCGGTGATTGTATCCCAGGATAGTCTGGCACTTGTTGACGGTCAGGAATATGCAATGAGCTTTGACGCAGAGGGTCCGGCAGACGGAGCGCTCGCTGTAAAAGCAGCCGGACAGACATATCAGGCAGAGCTCAACGGAGAAGAAACTTCCTATAATACAACAATTGTTCCGGCAGAAGGTTCTGCAAAGGATCTTCGCATTGTGATTACAAAGCCGGGAACATACTACCTGGACAACGTGAGAATCGTAGAAGACGCAATGATCAAGAACGGTTCCTTCGATGCGGGTACAAGCGGATATGAAGTATACGTAGATTCCGCGGCAAAGGCAAAGGTAGGCGTAGATTCCCTGACAGAGAAGAACGCACTTGCCATTGACGTAGAGGATACAGGCGCAGATGACTGGAGAGTTCAGATTAAGCAGAACAATGTGAAACTTGAAAAGGGAAGATGGTACACACTGACCTACAAAGCAAGAGCAAGCAAAGAACGTAAGATCCGTGTCATCATGCAGGGACTTGAGGACAGAGGCTGGTCTGTATATTCTGACGACAGCAAGGGAACTGTTGATCTTACAACGGAGTACCAGACCTTTACACAGACCTTCCAGATGAGAGCAGAGGATGATCCCAAGGCGTTCCTCAGCATCTGTGCAGGTGCAGTGAATGGAAAACAGATCACAGAGAACCACAGTGTATATGTAGATGATATTTCACTGGTAGAGACCCCGGCTCCGGCACCGGGAACTGCAGCTTCCGAGGTGGAAGCGGGTGTAAACCAGCTCAAGAACGCTGATTTCGCAAACGGAACAGAGAACTGGGATGGCTTCGGTGATCTCGGATCTCCGGCAGAGGGAAGTGTTGCAGCAGTAGATGGCGCAATCGTGGCAGATATCAAGAACGCAGGTTCCGAAGACTGGCATGTTCAGCTCAAACAGGGCGGAATCGTCCTTGAGAAGGGCAAGACATACAAGCTTAGCTTTAAAGCAAGCTCTACGGTTGACAGACAGATCAAGGCGGATTTCCTTGATCCGGGCAACGGCTATGCATGGTACGGCGGCGGCACCTTCGATCTTACAAGTGAAGAGAAAGAATTTGAGGTAAAATTCACTGTAGATAAGGAAACAAACACGAATATGTACATGATGCTTTCCATGGGTAAGGTCGGAAACATTACACCGGCATCGACCGTAAAGGTAAGCGGACTGTCTCTGGTAAAAACTATAATATAGAAAAAACGTCTATGCGGGAGCGTTCTGCATAGGGGGGGAGATTGAAGAAAAAGTAAAGCGTGAGCCGCGGCGGACACAATATAAAGGGTCCGCCGCGGTTTTTGGTTTTATCTCATGGGGCAGACCTATGAGACTAACCGCAAGAGGTCTTGGGAAAACGGCTTTAATTTTGTAGTGAAACACAAGATATAGACGAAAAATGAGCGAAAGACACGAAAAACACAAGAGGAAAATTATTTACAAAAAAAGAACAAAAAAGTTGTTGACAATCCCGTAAGAAAGGCGTAAAGTAGTCGATGTTGTAGCGGTCAACGACACACGACGAACCGCGAAAACACAAGAGAACATTGACAACTGAACAGTAAAACACATCCTCGAAAATTCAAAAAACATTTTTGAACGATCGATGAGTATTCAACAATTTATTGTTAATACAAATCCTTTAAAACAGTAATAACGGGATGAATTAGCCAAGTGTTAATTCTGA